>JANXSK010000053.1 GCA_025352695.1 Ferruginibacter sp.
CGCCCAAAGAAGCGCTATGCTCTACAGTTTATTTGCCACCTGCAAGCTGCACAACGTAAACCCCATCCAATGGCTTACCTACGTTTTTGAAAATATTAACCAGCATAAAATAAATGCGATAGAACAACTGCTGCCGCAAAATTATGCAGCATTAGTCAAGAGATAATGATGGGGTTGGTAGAGGGGATACAGAGATTCCTCAAACAACGATTTCTGAAATCATCAAAGGGAATCGAAGAATTACAGCAGATACAGCTTTAAGAATAAGTAAATACTTTGGTAATTCTGCAAAAATTTTGGCTTGGTTTACAAGACGACTTTGACATCGAAGTAAAAATATCAACAAAAGGGTCAACCCTTAAATCTATTAAAGCATTTAACGCTTAGATTGCCTAACGACGGCGCATTAACACACTTCAGTTCGTAGAAAAAGTTTACATTGAAGATTTTCTATTCAAGATTGAATGACTTTTTGTGACAGTAAAAACGACGAAGTAAAATTGGTAAACAGGCTAATTTTCAATAAAATTTCATTCACAATCTTTACTGTAAAAAATGAGGCTTTTTCTTACCCGATCATATATTTTTTCGATAAGCATTTGGAGTTACGCCAACAATTTTTTTAAACTGGCGAAAAAAATTAGAGGCATTGTTGAATCCGGTTTCAGTGCTAATAGATTCTATCGTTAACTGTTTATTTTCGATTAAAAATTTACAGGCATAACTGATTCTGATTTCCGATAAAAAATCTGTGTAGGTTTTATTTGTCATCATTTTAAAATACCTGCAAAAAGAAGTAATACTCAAACAACTCAGCGACGCAATTTCAGTTAGCGTTATTGTGTTCATATAATTTTTAAGGGTATAGGTATAAATTTGGTTAAGGCGATCGGCTTCTATTTGATTAGATTGATAGAAGGCATACGCACTAGTAGTAATTGGCTCGTATTCTTTGGTTTCTGCCAAAATACTCAAAATTGATATAAACAAGGATATACGTGTGAGATTCTCTGCTTGATAAGCTGCTTCTAACAAAGCAAGAAGTTTCCACTTTGTATCGCCGTAAATTACCAATCCATTTTTAGCTTTCTTAATAAGTTGTGTCAATTGATAGGCTTCCGGCAGCAATAGAAATTCCTGCCCCAAACAATTGGGTAGAAAATGCAGTACGGTAGTTTCAACCACTAATTTAGATTGTGGATTTAAATAAGCATCATGTGATTTCCAGGTATGCGGAAGATTTTCGCCTAGAAGCAACATTTCATCCGAAGAAAACTTACTAATATTATTGCCAATAAATCTAAGTCCTTCCCCCTTTTTTATGTAGTGCAATTCAAGCTCGGGATGATAATGCCAGGTAGTTTCAAAGTTGGCTGAAATATCCTTTCGCAAACTAAAAGAGTTTTCAATTTTTTTGAGAACTTTATGATAATACGGCTTCATATAATTATTAAATATTTAGCCTAAAATAAGTCATTAATGCTATTTTTTCCTCTTACAAATAATTATTTATGATAACATAGTACATATGTAAGAAAATAACCTTCAGCTAAAATCGAACATTTAATAATATTTTTAGTATCGAATTTATATTCATCATTTAAGTACTGCTTGTTACAGATACTGTCATTTTATCTACATGCAAAAAATTCCTTTTATTGATTTGTCCATTGTATTCATTTACCTTCTTGGAATGATTGGCATTGGGTTTTATTTTTCTAGAAAGAATAAAAGTACGGAGCAGTTCACTAAAGCCTCCGGAAAAATACCCGGATGGGCTATTGGCATTTCCATCTATGCTACATTTTTAAGTAGCAATACCTTTTTAGGTGTTCCGGGTAAAGCATTTGGCACCAATTGGAATGCATTTGTTTTTAGTATTTCAATGCCTTTTGCCGCTTGGATAGCTTCTAAATATTTCGTGTCTTTTTATAGAAATACTGGTGAGATTTCGGCTTACACAAATTTAGAAAAACGGTTTGGCCCCTGGGCCAGAACATACGCCGTTGTTTGTTTTTTACTAACTCAATTTGCTAGAATGGGTTCTGTTTTTTTTGGGATGGCATTAACTTTACAGGCATTACTTGGTTTTTCCATGTCTTCCATCATGATAGTGATGGGTATTTGTATTATTATCTATACTGTTTTAGGTGGTATAGAGGCCGTTATCTGGACAGAAGTGGTACAGGGAATTCTTAAAACATTGGGGGCATTACTAATCCTTTTTTTAATTATTTGGGAAATTCCGGGGGGCGTTACAGCTATTTATGCAATTGCCAAATCGGAACATAAATTTAGTTTGGGAACTACCGCTTTCAATTTTAAAGAAAGTAGTTTTTGGGTAGTGCTTTGTTATGGATTTTTTATTAATCTCAATAATTTTGGGATGGATCAAAACTATATTCAACGCTATCATACCGCCGTCACTGATAGGCAGGCAAAAAAGTCTGTTTGGTTGTCCGTTTTTTTATACGTTCCAGCTTCTTTGCTGTTTTTTATTATTGGAACATCTTTGTTTGCTTATTACCAGATAAATCCGGCTATAACAGATTCTTTGAAACATGGATTAGCTATACAAAAATTAGGCGTTGATGCTAGTGCAGTTGACATTGCAAATTATATGCAACAACTTAAACCTGCAGATTATGCCGACAAAGTAATGCCCCATTTTATGGTACATAAAGTACCCACTATTTGCTTAGGATTAATAGTAGCTGCCATATTATCTGCTGCCATGAGTACCATCAGTTCTGGCATGAATGCTTCTGCAACCGTTTTTACAAAAGACATTTACAAAAGATATTTTTCACCACGATTAACGGATAAAAAAGAATTTGTAATTCTGTATTCGTCTACCATCATTGTAGGCTTAATTGGATTGCTATTTGGATTATCCATGATAGGTATCAAAAGTATTCTTGATGTTTGGTGGGAAATGTCCGGGATTTTTGCAGGTGGTATGTTAGGCTTATTTTTATTAGGCATTATCAGTAAACAAACTAAAAATGCCGAAGCTGTAATAGCTGTAATTATCGGTGTTATTGTAATAATATGGTTTAGTTTTTCGGATAAATTAGGCCCTGAATTATCTTATTTAAAAATCGCACTGCATAAGAATATGATAATCGTTGTAGGCACGTTAACGATTTTTTTAACCGGCCTGCTACTCACTAAAATGAAACATTTTATTAAAAAAAACAATCAAGTATATTATGATAGAAAATAAATTTGTACCCGTAATGATTACGCCTTTTAATTTAAAGGCAAAGGTTGATTTTGATGCCGTTTCAAAATTAATAGATTTTTATATAGCCGCAGGCGTAAAAGGTTTTTTTGCTAATTGCTTAAGTAGCGAAATGTATAGTTTAACCGAAGATGAGCGACTGGAACTTACTAGTTTTATTGTGAAATATGTGCGTGGCAGGGTTCCCATTGTAGCTACTGGTTCATTTGGTTTAGCCATCGAAGACAAGGCTGTTTTTGCAAAAAAAATATATGAAACAGGCATAGATGCAGTCATTTTAATTACAGGACATTTTGCCAATATAGAAGATAGTGATGAAATTTTACTGCGAAATTTTAATCAGATGTTAGAACTTTCTCCGGGAATTCCATTTGGATTATACGAATGCCCAGCACCCTATAAACGCATTCTTACTGCCAATGTTTTTAAAACTTTATTAGATACCGGTAGATTTATTTATCATAAAGACACCTCCATAGATCAAACGCAAGTAAAAGAAAAGCTGACTATTTTAAAAGAAAGTGGCAATACCTCATTTGAATTTTTTGATGCACATACCCCCAATGCCGCATTCGTACTACGAAATGGAGGAAAGGGAATGAGTGCTATTTCTGGAAACTTTTATCCGGAAATTTTGGTTTGGATGGTTAATAATGCTGCAAACCCCGCATTGAAAGAACAAGTTGACTGGTTGCAAAAAGAACTAATTGAAGTAGATCCATTAATTCATGTGGCGTATCCAATGAGTGCCAAATACTTTTTATCAAAAAGAGGATTGCCTATTCGAACTATCAGTCGTGCACATGCACTGGAATTAACTCCTGCACAAAAAGAAATTCTAAATGAAATTCATCAAAAGTTTTTGGGTTGGTGCGATACATTAAAAATTGAAAAAGTAGCAATTGAATCAATTATTGCGCCCAAAGTTTACCAGGACCCTGCAATTTAATTATTAAACGATGTAAGAGGAATTGCCAGCATACACACAAGGATACTGTTTATGCTGGCAGTATGCAAAAACTATTAAATACAAAAGGGTAATGTACTGAAATATAGGTATATACGTTTAGGTTGCAAGTGACCCTAATCATTATCGCCAATTCTTTTTGTTGTATTCGTTGCCATTTTTTCAATTAGTTTGTGAAACATTGTATCCATATTGTTTCTTCTTTTATACCGATAATGATATTCATCTAAATATCCTTGTAGCCGTTCTTTACTACAATGATGATGTATTCCTGGAAGCCATCCTTTTAAATTCATTATATGAATTGTAAGTCAGAAAAGTTTTTACCATCATTGGATGGAACTTGTTTTAAATTTTTATATTCTTTTTTCAATGGTAAATATCCAGCCCATTCATCCATTATTACATTTGCTTGCTTTGCTATATAATTTTTAAAAAATGGTTTAAATTCTTCGGCGGACGCAGCTTCTATAATTTGTGCGTAAGCCCTGCCTGCTCCATTGTTTACTTTTTTCAATGCAACAATAACTAATCGCTTGCTTACCTTGCTACGGACCCATTTCTATTCTTCAGAGCCTCCTATAAAAAATTCATCTATATTACTTCTCGTGTGAGTAGGTGCTGCTTACTGCTTTGCATAGCCTGTTGTATCTTCCACTTAAACTCCCAACAAGTTGGCTGTCGCAATTCAAATTCATAGCTCAATTTCAAAGACGACATCCCTTTTTTCTTTGAGCTGATTTTTAAAACTATATAAAATGCAATCAACAAAGAAAATTTACACTTGTCAAACATTGTCTCAGCAGTAGAGTTTTGGACATAGCTACATTTTGAACATCTTCTAGAATATAGTTATTTTCCGATACCGTATTTTGTGTATTTGCATCGCTTGCACTCAAATGTCT
Organism: Ferruginibacter sp.; assembly: GCA_025352695.1. Lineage (GTDB taxonomy): Bacteria > Bacteroidota > Bacteroidia > Chitinophagales > Chitinophagaceae > Ferruginibacter. The sequence goes on from JANXSK010000053.1 coordinate 5,117, forward strand.
CATCAATCCATTTTATTGATGCTAAATATTCATAACAGTCAGAATCAGATTTAAATTGCCTATTAAATTTTATAGAGTTCACACCTACAAACTTAATCTTTTTAGCCATTAGCATAAAATAGGCATTTTATACCAACTTGCGACTTAAGCGTATATACCTAATAATTTATTCAGGAAGATCTTCGTGCAGCCGGGTTTCTGCTAAAGTGCATTGGCTTTTTACCATGTCTGGTAGCTGATTCTTTTGGTATAAATGTGGTTGGGGTATAAGCGGGAGCTTCTCCAAATTGATCTGGTACAATTTCTTTTGGTACAGCTTTGCCCAATAATTTTTCTATAGCAGCAAATTTCCGTTGTTCTTTCACGCTAATGAATGTAATAGCAGTTCCTTCAGCTGCGGCCCTGGCAGTGCGGCCAATACGATGCACATAGTCTTCTCCATCGTGCGGTACATCATAATTTAATACCAACCCGATATTATCAATATCAATTCCCCGGCTTAAAATATCTGTAGCTACCAATATCTGCAGGCGGCCACTTTTAAAATGCATCAATACTTCTTCTCTCTTATCCTGCTCAAGGTCGCTGTGTATTTCATCAACAGGTAAGCCAGTTTTTTTAAGCTGCCTATTTAATTCTTTTACACTGTTTTTACTACTACAAAAAATTAGTACCGAAGAGAAAGTTTTTTGTAGTAACAAATATTTTACCAGGGGAATCTTTTGGGTATCGTATACTACGTAGGCAAGCTGCGTAATTTTTTCGTTGGGTTTGCTGATCGATATATTTATTTCAGCAGGTTGGTGTAATATTCGCCTGGCCATTTCTCTTATTTTATGCGGCATGGTGGCTGAAAATAAAAGGTTCTGTCTTTTTGCAGGCAGCGCACCAATTATACGCATAATGTCATCATAAAAGCCCATATCAAGCATACGATCGGCTTCATCTAAAATTAAATATTTTAATCCCTGAAATTTTACATATCCCATATTTATGTGGGCCAACATTTTACCTGGTGTACATATAACTACATCTGCACCTACACTTAGTGCTTTTTTTTCCTGAATAAAAGCATTCCCATCGCCTCCTCCATAAACTGCTATAGAACTTACAGAAGTAAAATAACTTAACCCTTCCATATGCTGTGCTATTTGTATGGCCAACTCCCTTGTTGGTACAATAACTAACGCTGTAATACTGTGGTGGTTGAGTGGACTTGAAAGTATATTATTTATAAGAGGTAATAAAAAAGCTGCTGTTTTGCCGGTACCTGTTTGTGCCGAAGCAATTACATCCTTCCCTGCTAAAACCAGTGGAATTACTTGTTCCTGAACTGGCGTTGCTTCATTGTATCCTGAGGCTTCAATGCCTTCAATTAATCTTTCATCAAAACCAAAATCTGTAAACTTCAAAATAAGTGTGGGTAATTAAATTTATAATGGTATTTATTAAAGCTAAACAATTTTACTTATTCAGCTTCAATAATTGCATCAACTTCTGATACAACTTCTGTTACAATTGGCTGAGGGGTGGTGTTTTTTATTGTAATCTGAAATTTAGTATTTAATGTTACCTCAAACTGTCCAGTTAATAAAACAACTTTTGTAGCTGCATCTTCTAACATAGCACTGGCCAGGTGGCTGGCAAGGTCTGATCCACTGATTACATTGCTAACTTTACCGTCAGTAAAAACAATAATAAATTTGTAGCCTGCTTTTCTGCCAGTACCAGCTCTCTCAAAATCTTCCCTGTTAAGGCTAAGCAATTGATCTCCGGTGGCAGATTTTTTTAATAAAATTCTAATTACCGGTAAATATTTATTCCAAATATAAGTATACATATAAAAAAATTTAGTTATTGCTATTCTCTTAACGTTGCTAAAAATTAATAAGGCGTATAAAGATAGTCTTTATGGATGGATATTGTTGTTTTGATTTGTTAGAAATTAAAAACCATACTTGTTTGAGGCTATAAATAACTGAACCTATTTAAAAAGCAGATCAGTAATAATTATAAAATATTATAATGTTTTTTTATCCAATAACGATCCTTCAATAAACAAAAAAGGAAGTTTTTTTTTAATTTGACAGAAAAAATAACCTGCTAATGATTTTTTGCCATAAATTTAAAAGCTAAAAAAGTAGCAGTTATAATAATGTACTTACAACAACAAAAGCCATAAATTTTTCTTATGATTAAAGTTCCGGTTACATACAGCTGTATGTTAAAAACAATCAACATTTTTATTAGTGTTTTATGCTGTCAATACCTAGTAGCACAAAAACAACTTGATCTCAGTAGCTTATCAGATTTTAAAAATGCAGGTGCCAACTGGCATATTGCCGGTGATGTTAATGCAGATCTCTATAAAGAGGATACCCTCATTTTCAGTAATGGAAAAGGAATTCTGGTTAATGTACCAAACAAGGATGCAAGAAATGATCTGTTTACAATTTTCAAGCATGGCGATCTGGATATAGAACTGGATTATATGATGGCCAAGGGATCTAACAGTGGTATTTATTTACAAGGCAGATATGAAATTCAGTTACTGGATAGCTGGGGTGTACTAAACCCCCGTTCAGGTGATAATGGAGGCATTTACGAACGTTGGGATGACAGTAAACCCGAAGGCCAAAAAGGATATGCAGGAATTGCCCCACGACAAAATGTAAGTAGCGCTCCGGGTCTGTGGCAACATTTAAAAATAGCTTTTCAGGCTCCCCGTTTTGAAGGCGGCATTAAAACTCAAAATGCCAAAATACTAAAGGTAGAATTGAACGGCATACTAATTCAGGAAAATGTTTCTATGGCAGGTCCTACTAGAGGAACTGTTAACAATAATGAAGTTTCAACAGATGCATTGCGGATACAGGGAGACCATGGTGCCGTAGCTTTTAGAAATATTATTGTAAGTAATTATGATAAAATAAAACCATCCCTGTCAGGCATTGCATTGACTATTTATAAAGGAAAATTTCAAAATGAGCCTGACTACAAAACTATTAAAGCAATTACACAAAAAAACCTTCCTACTATTACTACAAATATTGCCGGCTTACCAGATAATGAATACCTTATCCGATACACAGGAACGATAAATGTAAACGAACCCGGAGAATATAATTTCAACACTTATACTGCCGGAGGAAGCGGTATAGTAAAAATAAACAATGCACCTGTAATTGTATTAAATAACAATAAAGGCTCTGTTAATTTACAACAAGGAGATTGGCCTTTTGAGCTAATTTATACAAAGTATGTTGACTGGGCAAAATCTTCGCTGTCACTAAACATTAGTGGTCCGGGAATTAGAGAATTTACTATCAGCGATGTTACTAGTATTTCAGCCACCAACGAAGCAGATCCAGTGCTGATAAATGCTACTGAAAATTCTATCCTGCGTAGTTTTGTAGACCTGCCTGTTGGTGGTCGAGTTGTGCATGGGGTAAACGTTGGAAGCCCAGAAAAAATTCATTACACATACGATATGGATAAGGGTATGGTGGTTCAATTGTGGCGGGGTAATTTTTTAGATGCCACGCCTATGTGGCACGAAAGGGGTGATGGATCATCAAAAGCTGCAGGAGCTGCTCTTTATTTTGGTAAGCCAATGTTATCTATTGAAAAATTAGCCGATACAAATGCAGCTTGGGCTGCTGACACAATAGGAACGGGCTACCGCCCAAATGGCTATGTGCTGGATGAAAAAGACAGACCTACTTTTAAATATACTATTTATGGAGCAACAGTTTCAGATATGACAAGGGTATCCGAAAACGGGCAGGGAATACAAAGAGAAATAACTATACTGAATGGTATACCAAATCTTTATGTACGTGTAGCAGGTGCAAATTCAATTACAGAAATTTCAAAAGGCTTGTACCTAATTAATGATAAATCCTATTATTTAAAGATGGACAATTCAAGTGATCCCAAACCTTTAATACGTGAACAAGATGGACAAAAGGAACTGCTAATTCCCATTCAAAATAAATTAAGCTACGCTATTCTTTTTTAATCAACACTACATTTTTATGAAATTATATACATCAACAATAACAAACAGGCTTTGTAAATATTTTATCTTTTGTTTTGCTGCAATTTTTAATTTTCAAGCAGTATTACTTGCACAGGAGGCAGCCAAAGAGGAAGATTTTTTTAAGATTAATAAAGTGCGTTCACCCGAAGGAACTTTATTGGAAGTTGGTGGTCTTTGCACCTTACCCAATGGAGACCTTGCCGTAACCACCCGAAGAGGTGATGTTTTTATAGTTGAAAATCCTACAAGTGCCAAACCTTATTTTAGAAAATTTGCTTCAGGTTTACACGAAGTTTTGGGAGTGGCATATAAAAATGGATCGCTGTATGTGGCCCAACGCGGTGAGCTTACAAGGCTATTTGATTCAAACATGGATGGCAAGGCAGATATTTTTGAAACAATATACGCCTGGCCCATTTCAGGCAATTATCACGAGTACAGCTTTGGGCCAAAGCTAGCACCTGATGGCTCCTTTTTTGTTACCCTCAATCTTGGTTTTCCTGAGGCTTGGTGGCATCCCGAAAGTTTTGTTCCCTGGAGAGGTTGGGCACTGCATATTTATGAAGATGGCAGAATGGAACCCTGGGCGGCTGGTATGCGTTCTCCCTGCGGACTCAGCATGATTGATGGTGAATTATTTTATACTGATAACCAGGGCGACTGGGTAGGATCCGGTAGTATTATGCCAATAAAAAAAGGAGCGTTCATGGGGCATCCAGCTAGTTTGGTTTGGACCAATCAACCGAACTCTCCCTTAAAATTAACACAGCAACAAATTTTTTCAAAAATAAATCCACGCATTGAATTCGGCCCGGATAGCCAGCAGGTAAAACCTGAAAACAAAGTGAATGAAAAATTTCTGACTGAGTTTGAAATGAAAAAATTTATCCCTGAATTACAGATACCGGCAGTATGGTTGCCACATGGAATTTTGGGCATCTCTACTTCAGAAATCGTTAAAATACCCAATGGAGTATTTGGACCTTTTGAAGGCCAGCTATTGGTAGGCGACCAGGGACAAAGCAAAATTGCCAGGGTATTTATGGAAAAAGTAAATGGTGAGTTACAAGGCTGTGCATGGGATTTCAGAAGCGGATTTCAATCGGGCATTGTTCGTATGGCATGGGGCACAGATGGCTCTTTATTTGTAGGCGAAACCAACCGTGGGTGGGGTTCTGCAGGCGATGCCAACGAAGGTTTACAACGCCTTACCTGGAACAACCGTTTGCCTTTTGAAATGAGAACCGTAAAGGCGATGCCTGATGGTTTTGAAATAGAATTTACTAAACCCATTGATAAGAAATATGCAGAAGACCTGGCCAGTTATGATATAGAAAGCTATATTTATAAATACCATGGCGTATACGGCAGTCCGCCAGTAAATAGCCAGAAATGCCCGGTAAAAGGAGTTAAGGTTTCTGAGGACAGGCTTAAGGTAAGGCTAATTGTAGCTAACCTAAGGCAGTATTATATTCACACCATAAAATTGGATGGAATAAGAGATAAAGAAAATACCTATTCCCTCGTTCATCCAACAGGATATTATACGCTTAACAATATTCCCGAAGGTGCTAAATTATCTATGGCAATGGTCAGTACAAAAAATACTGCCAAAGCAGTTGCTCTAAAAACTACTGCTTCTACCGGTACCCTCACTTACGAAAAGATAAAACCATTACTTACAAAATATACCTGTATCGCTTGTCACAACCCAAATAAAAAACAAGTAGGGCCGGGCTTTATTGATGTTGCCAAAAGAAACTATTCCATCGATAAAATATTACAGCTAATAAAAAATCCACAGCCATCAAACTGGCCCGATTATGCAACCCCGATGGCTCCTATGCCGCAAGTACCAGCAACTGATGCCAGAAAAATTGCCGCATGGATTAATTCGTTGTCGGTTAAAAAATAAACAGCATTATTAAAGGGCAACAATTTGTATTGTTGCCCTTTAATATCATTAATCATGTATTAATTATCGTAGTAAAATAATAATCACTCTTCTGAAATAAAGCAGAAAATCTGGTAAATTTTTAAGTATCCGTTTGTAGGTTGTATCTCAGATCAAAAATAAGTTGCAATAAAAAATTATCTATAAAGATTTGACCCTAAACTATCCTACGCTACAATTATTAATACTACATTAGCAAAACAAATCAATTGTATGCCTTTACAAACCTCAACAAGCATCCCCTTTTATACTTATGGCTGCAAAGCTTTTTTTGCTACTACCAAAGAGTAACAACCCTTTTTATTAATCATACTTACCAATATAAAATTCACGATTGCATGCAACAATATATTCTCGCCTTAGACCAAGGTACCACAAGTTCAAGAGCCATAATATTTGACAAGAAAGGTTCAATTGTTTCATCGGCACAGAAAGAGTTTACCCAGTTTTTTCCGCAGTCTGGCTGGGTAGAACATGATGCCAATGAAATATGGAGTACACAATTTGGCGTAGCTGCAGAAGCCATCAGCAAGGCTGGTTTATCCGCAGAAAACATTGCAGCCATTGGCATTACCAATCAACGAGAAACAACCGTAGTGTGGGATAGACATACTGGTGTACCGGTGTACAAGGCAATAGTTTGGCAAGATAAAAGAACTGCTGCTTTCTGTGATGAATTAAAGGCTAAAGGCCTTGATAAAAAGATTCAGCAAAAAACCGGACTGGTAGTAGATGCCTATTTTTCTGCCACTAAAGTAAAATGGATTTTAGATAATGTAGATGGCGCAAGGGAAAAAGCCAATAAAGGGGAATTGTGTTTTGGCACCATTGATACCTGGCTGTTGTGGAACCTTACAAAAGGGCAGGTACATGCCACAGATGTTTCCAATGCTTCCCGTACCATGATGTGTAATATACATACGCTGCAATGGGATAGCGAGCTACAGGATATATTTGGTATCCCTGGTAATATGTTGCCGCAAATACGCAGTAGCAGCGAAGTGTACGGACATACACAAAATATTTTATCGGCGCACAACATCCCCATCGCTGGCATAGCAGGCGATCAGCAAGCTGCTTTATTTGGACAAATGTGTACACTACCAGGCATGGTAAAAAATACTTACGGCACCGGTTGTTTTATGCTGATGAATACAGGAGAAAAACCAGTAACATCTACCAATAATTTATTAACCACTGTTGCGTGGAAAGTAAATGGCATTACCCATTATGCGCTTGAAGGCAGTGTATTTATTGCAGGTGCTATCATTCAATGGTTAAGAGATAGTCTTGGTATTATTAAAACTTCTGCTGAAGTAGAATTATTGGCTGCAAAGGTAAAAGATAGCGAAGGGGTATATGTTGTACCGGCCTTTGCAGGCTTAGGCGCACCACACTGGAACCAGCATGTCAGGGGAATTATTACCGGACTTACAAGAGGATCCAGTGCAGCACACATTGCCCGTGCTGCATTAGATAGTATTGCCTATCAAACAATGGATCTATTAAAAGCCATGGAAGCAGATTCTGGTATCAGCATTAAAGAACTAAGAGTTGATGGCGGCGCCACAGTAAATAATTTATTGATGCAGTTTCAAAGCGACATCCTGAATACTACTGTAGTTAGACCTGTTATTACCGAAACTACCGCATTGGGAGCAGCCTATCTTGCTGGCCTTGCAGTTGGTTACTGGCCAAATATGGAAGCTATACAAGATCAATGGCAGGTGGATAAAAAATTCAACGCTGCAATGGAGGAAGAAGAAAGAAATAAATTAACCAAACAATGGCAACGATCTGTAAAAACGGCTAAGGCATGGGCAGAGGACGAATAAGATAGTGAATGAATATTTATTTCCAAAAAAAATATTGCCTGTTTTTTTTATGAGAATCTTATTATTAAACTTTATATAAACAAGGTAAACGAAAACTGATTAGATCAGATAAATTTTGAAACTTTCATTATGACTCTATTATTAGGAATGCCAGGTAGCTCGGAATGGATTTTTATCATCATTGCGCTATTAACTTTATTAATTATGCCGATAGTTGTAATTATTCTATATATAAAAAATCGAGCAGTAAAAAGACAGGTAAAAATATTAACAGATGAAAAAAACAGTTTACTTACGAGACTATTAGACAAAAAATAGACAACAGTAGGTTTCTTTTAGAGAGGAACAAACTAATGCATAAAACCAGGCAATAAGGCTTTATCAAAATAAGGGTATCACATTGTAATTAATGCTTTAGTTAGCCATTAGTATTAATTTAAATCCAGGCTCTTTCCAAGAAACTTTTAGGTAATTTCATAATCATATTTAAGTAAAAAAAGCAAAAAAATAACAGCAGTCTAATTAATTAAATAAATCATAGTTTTTAAAGATGTTACCAATCTTTTTTTAAATATAACCAGTAGACTATATAAACATGATGGACAGGCAAAAAATGTTACAACAACTGGGCAATGTTCCGCAATGGGATATTATTGTTATTGGCGGTGGCGCAACGGGTTTAGGAGCAGCGGTAGATGCTGCATCCAGAGGCTATAAAACATTATTGGTAGAGCAGGAAGATTTTGCAAAAGGCACCAGCAGCCGAAGTACCAAATTGGTGCATGGTGGTGTTCGTTATCTAGCCCAAGGCAATATTAAAATGGTTAGAGAAGCATTGAGAGAGCGGGGACTATTATTAAAAAATGCACCCCATGTTTGTCATAACCTATCTTTTATCATTCCTTCTTTTCACTGGTGGCAAAAATGGTATTACAGCATTGGATTAAGTATGTATGATTTACTGGCCGGCAAATTGAGTTTAGGTAAAACCAAAATGCTCTCCAAAAAAACAACGCAACAACTAATACCGGCCATCTCTTCAAAAAATTTAAGCGGTGGTGTATTATACCACGATGGACAATTTGATGATACAAGATTAGCCATCAACCTAGCACAAACAGCAGAAGAACAAGGAGCAACTATTCTAAATTATTGTAAAGTTATTGCATTCACTAAAGCAGATAAACGCATTAACGGTGTTGAAGTGCAGGATGTGTTATCAGGAAAAAAATATACACTCAGCAGCAAAGCTGTAGTAAATGCTACCGGTGTATTTACGGATAAAGTAATTGAGCTGGATGATCCCAATCACCAACCAATTGTTTCTCCGTCACAAGGTGTACATATTGTGGTAGATCAAAAATTTTTCCCCGGCAAGCAGGCCCTGATGGTACCTAAAACAGATGATGGCAGGGTATTGTTTGCAGTACCCTGGCATGATAAAGTTATATTGGGTACCACAGATACCCCCATCAACGAAATTGCATTAGAACCTAAAGCATTGCAGGAAGAAATTGATTTTATTATTCAACATAGTAACAGATACCTGAGCTCACAAATTGAATACAAAGATATTAATACAGTGTACGCCGGACTAAGACCATTGATAAAAATAAAAAATAAAAAATCAACGTCTATCCTGCCTCGTGATCATACTACTATTATTTCTGACAGTGGCCTTGTTACCATCACCGGTGGTAAATGGACTACTTACCGCACCATGGGTAAACATGCTATTGACAATGCTGCTTTTGCCTGTAAACTTCCTAAAAAAAATTGCGTTACTGCAACGTTACTTATACATGGATTTCAGAATAAGACCACAGAAGCTGATGATATATTAAGTGCGTATGGCAGCGATGCAGAAAACATTCAACTATTAATTACTGACCAACCTTCATTACAGGAAAAAATACATCCTGCGTTACCATATTCAAAAGCAACAGTGGTTTGGGCTGTACAAAACGAAATGGCTATGACAGTAGAAGATGTATTGGCAAGAAGAACAAGATCTTTATTTCTGGATGCAAAAGCAGCTGTTGAAGCAGCTCCGCTGGTGGCTTCAATAATGGCGCCCCTAGTACGCCAAACAAAAGAATGGCAGCAGCAAGAGGTAACTAAATTTATAGCACTTTCTAAAACCTATATAATACAGTAACATTTTAAGTACCAATTTTCTAACTAAAAAAACTTCTAAAATGACTCCCTTTATTGCAGAACTTGTAGGCACCGCTTTATTAATTCTTTTGGGTGATGGCGTTGTTGCCAATGTTGTACTCAACAAAACTTATGGCAACAATGGTGGCCTGATAGTAATTACTTTTGGCTGGGCCATGGGCGTTTTTGTAGGAGTGTATGTTTCAGGATCTGTTAGTGGAGGGCATTTGAATCCGGCTGTAACAATTGGTCTGGCTGCATTGGGCAAGTTTGATTGGGCTAAAGTGCCATTATACATTACCGCACAATTACTGGGTGCAATGATCGGTTCTTTATTGGTATGGGTGATGTACCGCAAGCATTTTAATGCAACAACTGATGCCAACTCAAAACGAGCGGTATTTTGCACCGCCCCTGCCATTCCCAGTACCATCGACAATCTTTTATCAGAGATCATTGGAACATTTGTATTAATATTAGGAGCATTGTTTATTGTATCTTCAAAAGACAGCCTTGGTTCTTTATCCGCCTTACCCGTAGCTTTTTTGGTACTGGCAATTGGTGTTAGCTTAGGTGGTGCAACAGGCTATGCCATTAACCCCGCAAGAGATTTAGGCCCAAGAATAATGCATGCACTTTTACCCATAAAAGATAAAGGAGGTAGCAACTGGCAATATAGCTGGATACCTGTTGCAGGACCTGTTATTGGTAGCTTACTAGCTGCATGGTGTTATTCGTTGATACAATAGATTTTTACAATTATAAGGTGAAAGCATAGTTATACAAATTGTACAAACAGAACAATCAATAATTCCGTAAAGGCCGTCTTTTATTTAAAAATAATTGGCTAGCCCTTAATTAAACCAAAAAATAATTTAAAAAAAATGATTTGTAGCAGGGAATTTGCTTAATGTATTCATATTAATCAAAACACCTCCTATTAAAATCAATCAGTATGAAAATTTTTCTTACAATGCTTACCGGTATTTTAAGTATGCCGTTTTCTTTTGCCCAACTTAAAACAACACAAATCTGCCCAACTTTTTTTGTAGATGTACTGGAAGGTACTGTTAATGAAAGATTATTTACTTACGCTGGTATAGCAGAAATAGAAAAAATATTCCCGTGTTTTACAAGTACTACTGAAGAGACCAATGGCAGTACCTGCGGTGGTGTTTTTTACAAAGACAAGGATATTTATTTTTATACAGAAAGGGATTATATAGAAGTGGGAGAACATTTTAAAGGTAAGCTAAGCCTGCCCCTGATGGGTGCAAGCCGCAACAGCCTGTTTAACCAACTCGGCAATCCTAAAATAAAAGACGTAAGCTGGGATGCCTATCAAACAAAATATGGTATTCTTATTTTATACTATAACAAAGCCGGCAAAATTAATAAACTACAGTTTAGTAATAGAAATGCAGAATCTATAAAGCTCTGCGAATAAAGTGAAATTTATTGATTGAAAAATAATTGGAAACCACCACCTCAAAGTAATGTAGGATAAATATCTTTAAAATTCAAGGTTAATTTAAAAACCCACATTAATCTTATATTGCATTAATGAAAAATATGTTGATATATTATATTACAATATTAACTCCGTTATGTTTGCTGATATTTCTTGTTATATCAAAAGCAATTGATAATTCTTTGTTTTGTATTTTGCTATTTTTCTATGCATTTGTATATCGTACAATTACTGATTATTTAAGATTATTAAGCAAACATGTAATTAGTAAAAAAGCGTTTTGGAAATTATTAATTCCAGGTAGCAGAATTAAATACTTTAAAGAATTGTATTTATTTTAAGCCCCTCTTTTAGTAGTTCAAGCTTTGCTACCCACAGAAATTCTAAAAGAGTAAACAGCTTGTTTGCTTTCCACAATTATTAAATCTTAAAGAGTGCGCTTATAATTTTTTGAACTATTCTTAAAATATCTTTATTATAAACGCTACAATTTACCTGTCTGAGAAGCGTACGTACTTTCAAATATTTTATCTGCATTACCGGCTTCAAATCCTTCGCGGCGTTGATTGCGTAATATTTCATTTAAAGGCAGGTGACTAAATGCTGGCAAAACTTTTCTTTCCGCAAACTCAACATACGAACCAGAAATAACATGCTGTTCTCCATCAGCAAATTCAGCATCAATCATTTTAGCTACTGTAGAACTTTGTAACAATAATCCGTCAGGACTGGTTTTATATTTTCCTCCGGCATCATTTAACACAAATCCATTTCGTTCTAAAAAAGTATTAAAAACGGGTACTGTATTGTATCCTTCTTTGAGGTTGTGTACACTTACAGTAAAATGGTTTAAGTAATACCTGTTGTAAATTACCCATGCGGCATATTCACTCTCTTTAGACAGGGCCATATAATCCTGCAATAGCGGCTTGCGCCAAAGAGCGCTGTGCAAAAAATCAGTAACTGCTGCCCCATCATTTAAATCCAATGCATCTACCGGATCTGCCTTTACTTCATCGGTATATTTTGTTATAATTTCCTGCGCTTGCTTAGATAAATCGGTCACCCTTAATTCGCTCAGAAAGATTCTTGGGTATTGTGGTGCTGGTGGTGCATACCAATAAGCATCGAGTTTTTTATTCTCAAAATGAAAAAAATCCCTTTTTTCATAGCCAAAATACAAGAATATTTTCTCCAGCGATTGCATGCCTAGAAAAGGCACGCCCATGGTTCTAAAAGCGATATGGTCATTTTCAATTTCGGCTGCATTGTTTATCACTCCTTCATTGACCATAGCGGCAATTATCTCTGCCACATTCGGTACTCTTTCTTTATAAAGCCTCATTAATCCATCTAATACCTGCTGTAGTTGTTCATTTTTATTTTGCATACAAATTTCACTTTTATATTTTTCTAACCTTTATATTGTTGCCAAAGCTTCCTCCAAATACTGTACAAATTCATCGGCATTTTGTTTATTGAATGGCATGGGCGGTTTTATTTTTAAAACATTGTGCAGCGGGCCGTCAGTACTTAATAAATAACCATTGTCTTTCATTTTTTCTACCACCTTATCAATTTCTAAAACAGCAGGTTCCTGTGTTATTCTGTCTCTTACCATTTCTACACCAATAAAAAAACCATGCCCACGCACATCACTGATGATGGAATGTTTACCCATCAATCCTTTTAATTTATCCATTAAATAATTACCTACTTCTTTTGCATGCTGCTGCATTTCTTCCTGTTCTATTACATCCAGCACTGCTAAGCCGGTAGCCATAGAAACCGGATTGCCACCAAACGTATTAAAGTATTCCAACCCATTGCTAAATGCATCTGCAATTTCACTGGTTACCACCACAGCTGCCAACGGATGGCCGTTTCCAATCGGTTTACCCATTACTACAATATCGGGTACTACATCTTGTAATTCAAATCCCCAAAAAGCATCTCCTACCCTTCCAAAACCTACCTGCACTTCATCCGCAATACAAATACCTCCGGCAGCTTTTACATATTTATACACTTCTTTTAAATAGTTGGGTGGCAAAGGTATTTGCCCTCCAACACCCAGCAAAGTTTCGCTAATAAAAACTGCGGGGGCCTTACCCTCTTTTTTTAATAATTCAATAATTCGTTGTACATCGGCTGCATATTTTTCACCTGCTTTTGTATCTCCATATTTATAAGGACCCCGATACATATCCGGGTTAATGGCTTTGTGTATCCAGGACATTTGGCCAAAGCCTCCCTTGCTGTCAAACTTATAAGGACTCATTTCCATAGCTACAGTAGACGTGCCATGATAAGCATGGTCTAGTACAATGATGTCTTTTTGTTTGGTAACATGCCGGCTGATCCTGATCGCTAAATCATTTGCTTCGCTACCACTGTTTGTAAAATAGCATACAGATAACGAAGGGGGCAAGGTGGCAGTAAGCCGGGTTGCATACTTCATCATATTATCATTCAAATACCTTGTGTTGGTATTGAGTGTTGCAATTTGTTGTTGCATGCGTTTTACAACCACCGGATGACAATGCCCTACATGTGAGGGATTATTAACACAATCAACAAAAGTTCTTCCTTTATCATCATACAAATACTGCAAGGCACTTTTTACAATTTTTAATTTTTCATTATAGCTGATAGAAAGATTTCGACCAACATGTTCCTTTCTTTGTTGCAATAATGCTGTATAATCTTTATCCTGTATTACACCTTCAAAACCGCAAACTTTTCTAAAACTATCCTGCGCTTTTATTGGGTTGATACATATGAGTTGATACAATAAATCCCAGGCAGGTTTTTCTGTTATAAAGTGATGTTCATTGCTACTATCCTGCGAAGCATTGTAAGCTGATTGCGTTACGCTGGTGCAAAGCCTTGCTGCAATTAAATAATATAAAATGTCCAGCTCTGCTGAGGTCAGCGGATAAACTGCATGATAACTTTTTACCACTAGCGAAGCTGTGTGCAATGGCTCCTTATTATTTAGCATTGCATAAGTGCAGGCAACTGCAACACTGTTAATCAAAGCTGTGTAAACCATATCCCCAAAATCAATCAATCCCAGCACGCAATCACCTTGCACCAACAGGTTATAATCGTTTGCATCGTTGTGGACATATGCATGGCGAAGCGAAGAAATTTTTGGCAATACTTCCATTTCAAACTGCAGCAAAAAATAACCAGCAATTCTTCTTCTTTCGTGCTGCTTAATAAATTTAATTTTGGCATTTGCATCCAAAGCTGTACTAATATCCCATGGGTAATGCCGGTGCATGGCAGGATGCGAAAAGTTCTGTAAGACCTTATCCATATTGCCGAGAAAATTACCTAAATCTTTATGCAATGCATCCGTTTTTTCCTTTACATGTACCCAAAAAATACCTTCCAAAAAACTAAGGATACGCACGTAATAATTCTTGCCTTCTATCACAAGTGTTGTTAATTCTCTTCCATCTGTATTTAGCAAATACTGCTGAAATTTATTTGATATTTCACTCGCTGATAAATGATTAACAATCTTTACCTGTGCATCTAAAAAATAATAGCCATGTTCATCAGTTGCTACTTTTAAAATATATTGTTGTCCGTTTTTATCTTTTAATAAAAAGTTTAGTTCGTCATACCCATTGAGGGCTTTGGCTTCCACAGCAAGCTTATATTGTTGTATACAAAATTCTTTGATATAGGCTTCTGTAAAATTCATGTTTGATTGTACAATTAATTTAATTGTGAAAAAGGGAACAACTTGTTTTATCAATAACCGCTGTTTTGCAGCAACAACACAAAACCATTTGAAATTACAACAGGGTGATTAAATTTTACAAACATCGTAATGACTTTTAAATAAAACAAGGAGTTATTAAAGTAATAACTCCTTGTTTTATTTATGTGTAAAGTAATCAGTTATCTATTTTCAACCGAAAAAGACACTATTTAAAATTTCAATTTCATTACATACTCCATCCTTCTCTGTAAGTACGTTTTACAAATTGGTTGGCTTCATCAAAATTGGTAATCTTCATATTGGCACCATCCCAAAGCAATTTAATATTTCTGCCCGGGTGATCAAAATCATCGCCTTTCGCATTCTTCTTTTGTATATCATAACTGCGTATTGCAAGGTTGCCCATCAACACACTTTCTGTAAGCGGACCAGCAATATCAAAATGCGAACTAAGGTTTTTGGCCTTTTCACTGCCATAACCTGCTATCGCAGCTTCTACCCATGCAGCATAGTGCCCGTCTTCTCCACCTATTACACGAGCCATTTTTTGTGGTACTTTCACTTCCTTAGTTTTTGATGTAGGCAACAATTGCGGATTAACACCATAAGTTCCAGCCATCATCTTTCCCTTCGTTCCAATAAAAACTACCCCATTTCCACCATCACCCATCACTTCATTAGCACCCAATTCTTTTGGCCTTGAAGGCTGTATACCACCATCCATCCAATGAAGCTCCACATCAGGTTTACCATTTTTACCTTTAAATGCTAATGTAATGTGTGAAGCAATTGGGCCGCTTTCCGGATAATAAGCCTGGTTCCAGTTTTCAATGTATTTTGTTGCAACACTACATTCTGCACTAGTAGGATAACCTAATCCCATCACGGCAAAAGCCGGTGCCATAATATGGCAAGCCATGTCGCCCAATGCGCCAGTACCATAATCCCACCAGCCACGCCAGTTAAACGGTAATATCCCTTCAAAATATTCTCTCTTGGGTGCTGTACCCAACCATAAATCAAAATCAAGCCCGGAAGGAATAGGTGAATTATTTGTTGGACGACCTACACCTTGCGGCCAGATAGGTCTGTCGGTATAGCAATAAATGGTATGCACATCTCCAATTAAACCTGCATTAAACCAGTCTTGTAATTGACGTACGCCATCGCCTGAAGACCCCTGGTTACCCATTTGAGTTACTACTTTAAATTGATGCGCTGCCTTGGTAAGCATACGGGCTTCATAAATATCATGTGTCAAAGGTTTTTGAACATACACATGTTTATTCAATTGCATAGCGGCCATTGCGGCAACACCATGCTGATGATCTGGTATTGAAACGGAAACTGCATCAATAGATTTTGCTTCCTTATCCAGCATTTCCCTAAAATCTTTATAGTATTTTGCTTTCGGGAATTTTTTACGGGTTTCGGCACTTTGGCGATCATCTACATCACACAAAAAGCCGATGTCTGCTTTTCCACTTTTATAGAAGTTCTCAATATCGCTGGAACCTTTTCCGCCTGCGCCAATACCGGCAACAATCAGCCTGTCGCTTGGGGCAACAAAACCACGGCCAAGTACATGACGTGGCACAATAAAAAATCCTGCAGCAGTCAATGCAGTATTGCGGATAAATTTCCGTCTAGAATCCTGAACTTCATTTTTCTTTTTCATAATCATCAATCGTGTTTAATTGCTTAATATTTAAAGAGTAATTTATACCTTTTTATGAACCTATAAAAATCCTTACAGAGATTTTTTATATTTAACCAATAATTATTTTAACCTGCAACAACTTTCATTCATTTAATCCTTCACTTCAGAATGATACCAACTTGCATAAATACGCCTGCCATAGCGGTTATACTAATTTTTAATACTTTAAAAGTCTTCAGTTTATAAACCACACCGCTATGTGTAAGCAACAATTCACTCAATTCATTTTTTGCTACAAGTCGGTGAACATCGATCTCGAGTTGAAGTGTTTGTACCAACTACGGAGGCACGGACAAAATATAATTTTGCAACCTTAAAAATTAACACTGCACTTTTAAGTTGTAAAACTAATGTTAAAATGACTAACCATTATTGAATTATTTTCAAAAAAATGTACTTTACATATGTTACCTAAACCTTAATAATTATATCAATGAAAAAGATAATTTTATTCACTTTAATCTCCATATTAATTTTTAGTACATTTTCTTTTGCCCAAATAAAGATTGACAGATTTTGTCAAGTTGCAATTGATCCTAAAAATGGCATGACATCCAAAACAGTTGCAACAATTTCATTTGGATTGGTAGACAGCCTATTTTTTTTCAAAGACAGTTCGATAATTATAAACCTGAAAAAAGTTAATGAATTGAGATCACCGACAGATGTTTTAAATTATATGAGCAATCTCGGTTGGGCTCTTGTGAGTGTAATTCCCTTTGGAAATTTGACAACTCATGAACGTTTTTATTTTAAAAAAGAATTTGAAACAACTGACTTAGGTATTCAAAACTAACTAGTGTTGCTTTTTTCACGGCGGGGTTTTCTTTTTCCAGCAACGTCCATCAACGAGCTTTTGTAAATGGCTGAGGACGTTGCGTCAGGCATTATTACACTTTACTCAAAAAAAAGTCCACCTCTTACATTTCCATAAAATAATGTCCTTTCTCTTTTAAATAATCAAACCAATTGTATACAATACTGTAGCCATTCATAGCATGTAAAAGTTATAAAAAATACTCCGATATTGTAAGGAATGGTTAGATATACTGGCATTATATAAAATTATTGTAGCTTTTAAATAAATCCTATTGGGGCTGTGATTGTTTTTTACAAACTAATTATTGCTTAGTAGTGCACAACGTTCCTGGCTAACACACTGGCCCAGGAAGAGACGGTGGTGGGAAGGAAAACTTTGGAGTTCTACTTTATTCCCAAACTTATAATAAATTCTCCGGGTACAGAATAGCCTTTTGCTGTTTTATATTTTTCAATAGAAGCTAGATATTCTTTACATACCTCTTTTTGTACATTTTCAGGAAATTTAAAATACGCTAATGCAACTGGTCCGCCTTCAAATGCGGCAGCGCATGCTGCTTCATCTGTACCATAGTCAAGAGAAGATTGTATTTTTTTGATTTTGCCGGTTGAAAACCCAGCGAGTTCAAAATTTTTTTCAAGCACACTGTCATTACCTAAATTGAAAAACATTGGGCATACTTCCGATGAAACCCGTTTGTCAACAATCTCAAATATATCTGCCCATCCACAATTATCTCTCTTTCCCCAAACAGCAGCAACACAGATTCCTCCTTTTTTCAAAACTCGGTACATTTCTTTCAAAGCATTTACAGGACTTGGCGCATACATTAATCCCAAGGCACAAATTGCCACATCAAATTCTTCAGCATTGATTTTTAATTCTTCAGCATCCATCCTTTCAAACCTGATATTTCTGACACTTTTTTCTTTCGATGTTTTATCAGCAATCTCAATCATTTTGTCCGAAATATCCGTGCCTAACACAAACCCGTTGCTGCCTGTTGCCGCTGCTGCCCGAAAACTTATAAGCCCTGTGCCACAGGCAATGTCAATAATTTTTTGCCCTTGTTGAATGTTAGCAAAATCAAACAAGGTGTCATGCGCTGGTTTAAGTTGTTGCTGCCAGGTGTTTTCGTAATAAGCGGCAGCTTTATCCCATCCATATCGTTGCACACGTCTTTGCAAGGCTGGTTCCATCATTTTTTAATTTTAGTGGAAACTATATTTATTTTTCTTACACAATTTATCGCTCTTGAAAACACGTCAAGATAAGGGCTGTGTTTATCTCCGTCATCTAGCATCTGCATTATTGTTTCTTCCGGCGCATCACTTTCAATTGTTATATTATATCTCACTTCAAGATAACCGGGAGGAATATTTTTATTTGCAGTGCCTAACAAAGCTCCATTGTCAAAATCAGCCTGTACTTCCACTTCTAGGTTTTTAATAGGGATGCTTAATTCCGCAGCTTTCATCATGTAGCCAATGGCAAGGCAGGAACCAAGCGCTGCCCTTCCATATACACCGGGTGTAGGAGCAGTATTGTTACCGCCGATTCCTTCGGGCATGTCAACAGAAAACTTCCAGCTATCTTCACTTATTTCGCAGGTTAGCCCATTTACAATGCGTACTTTAGAAACGGCCGTATCTCTGCCCATTGCAGGTTTCAGGGTAAAGGCCTTTCTGCATCTTTCCACAGCAATCTTAATTTTTTCTTCTTCTTTCATAATAAACTTTTTAAAGCTTAAATGTGTCAATAAGGTTGACAATGTTGAGTATTTGCGAAAAATGAGTATTGAAAAACGTACAAAAATAAAAAATATATTGATAATTAAATATATGAATTAAGTTCCAATGTTATATTAATAAATGTTTGCTGGAACTGACTTTGCTATTTTGCTGAAGCCGAAGTAACAAAGGTCTTCGCTTATGCCCAGCAACGACCTTCGCTGATACACCAGCTCGAGAGGAGACTTGGCTGCGAAGGAAAGAATTATATGTAATTTTAGTCTCTATATTTACATACGCATTTCAAGCACATGTCCTTTGAAGCCAGCTTTTTTGTAGGCATTTTTTGCGATGGTATTCTCATCATAAACAACCAAGCGAATTTCTCTGATTTGTTTCTCCATAACCCAGTCTTTTAATGTCTGTAAAATCTGTTGATTAATACCCCTCCCACGATATAGGGGTCTTACATACATAAGACCTATGTATGCATATTTACAATGCTTCAAAAAAGGTTCAGCATCTTTCAGCACAGCATATCCAGCGCCTACAATATTATTGTCAATTTCAGCAACTAATATTTTTGCTTGGGGCGATGCTATTAGATCTTGAAAATCGTAATAATGTATTTCGCCCTCTTTCAAACTATTGTCAAACGCTCTCTCAGCTTTTATAATCTCCTGCTCAAACTCAATGAGTGATGTCAAGTCATATTCACTCGCTTCTCTGATATTAAAATTCTCCATTAAAATTTATTGAATAATGTTTGTCTTGTCCTTCTATTCCAAGTAACGTTATCAACGAGCCTTTGACCATGGCTGAGGATGTTGCATCTGGTTGAATTACTTTTTGGTAAAATTAAAGTCCACGGCTTCCATTTCCATAAAATTATTTCCTTTCTGTTTCTAAATAATCAAACCTATTGTAAACAATGTTGTAGCCAATTACTCTATCAATTTGTTGTAGCCATTCATGATTTGTGAAAGTTGTAAAAAATATTTCACTGTTGTGTTGTATGGTTCGATTTACTGGCATTATATAAAGTTAATGGAGCTTTTAAATAAATCCTACTTGGGCTGTGATTGTTTTTTTAAACTAATTATTGCTACGTAGTAAACAACGTCCTTGGCTAACATACGGGCTCGGGAGGAGACTTTGTGGGGAAGGACAATGGAAATAGTAAACATTCACTAATATTTGGTGAGAAAGATTTTGTGAGTGTGCCAGTTGCGTTTGCTAAATTCCCAAAGAAATTACCTACACCTCCACGTTCTTACACTAAAAAAGGGTTTAATATTTAATGTTGGACAGAAATGACGGACGGCGTTCATTTTACTGCAATGAGGCAACCCCAGGTATTGGCAAATGATATAAAAGATATTTTTTAAAAATTGTCTTAAGTTTTTTTAAAATCATTGTGTTGTACAAGGAAAAATATGCGCTAGGGAAATCTGCCAACTTTGAGTTTTTTAAGCCTGCAGCAGATGAAATGATTTTAGCATTGAATTTAAAACAAGGCGTATAGGAGAACTAAATATACTTTTAGAAGAAGCAAAAAAACAAAAAATAAATATTGATATAAACACAACCCGGTTTAATGAACAGGATACAATTTTACCCTGGTACAAAACACTTGCAATAAAAACCCAAAAATCAAACTACGAGCTAAGCATATTGGAATATTAAAAAGAATAATTAAACTATCTTGGTTTTAAAGGAAGCGAAATAATAAAACCAATGACCAATAAATACCTTAATAAAAAACTTTCTTATGGCAGAAAATACCTAAGGTAATCTAATAAAATTAAATCTGTAACCATACAAATAAGCAAAACCAAAGTAGCATATTTAAAAAATTTTGCTTCCTAAACCAAATGAAACAAACAACGAATTCTTTTTATAATTCTAAATTTATTATACATTTTGAGGTGTTAAATTCCTTGTCAGCTACAAGAATTAAGAGAATTGAACTTATAGACACACAAAAAAAGAATAATTGAATTGTCAAAGAATCAATCTTTTAAAATTGAAAACAAAAATTGTGAAATCATATTTTACAACTGATCCCTTAAGACTATTATATTATAGTTAACTAAAATAACAACTGATGCAACTCTGCAACATCAATGGAAAATTGTTATACAAAAAACCGGGTATACTAAAATATTTTAAAAACCTGCCGTAATAAGAATGACTGTATTTAGTACTGCGCATACAAACTCAACTTACTTTGTAATACCGAAATTTGTTGTTGCATATCCTGCATACGTTGCAATAAATAAGTGATGGTTTCAATACCCTCCAGGTTAATATCCAGCTCATGATACAACCGCACCATCTTTTCTAATTGTGGTAACTCACTTTCATCTACAAATACTTTTTCTTCTAGTTCAATAACTTCTATTAAGCCAGATTGCTGTAAAGAATAAATAAAAGACAGCTCAATATTATGGTAAATACAAAATTCATTGGCTGCTATTAAATGTGTGGTTGGCATACAAATAATTTTATTTAAGCTGTGATAATTCTGAAAATAAAGCCTTTTGTTTTTCTGTTAAATTGATAGGCAATTTAATATCGTAGGTAACATACAAATCTCCAAACTCTTCTTCTTTTTTATACACCGGAAAACCTTTTCCTTTTAACCTTATCTTGGTACCAAACTGAGTTTCGGGATTCACTTTTAATTTTACTTTTCCTTTTAATGTATCAATAGTGGTTTCGCCACCTAGCAGGGCGGTGTACAAATCAATTATTGCATGGGTATATAAATCATTTCCTATTCTTTTAAAACCTGGGTGGTTACCAATAACAAAAGTAATAAACAGATCACCGGCCGGGCCACCGTTTACACCAGGCGCTCCATGACTTTTTAATTTTATTACCTGTCCGTTTTCAATACCGGCCGGGATAGAGATTCGGATATTTTTTCCATTTACGGTTAGTGTTTGCTGATGCGTTTCAAGTGCATCTGTTAAAGCAAGCTGCAATTCTGCATTGTAATCCTGCCCCCTGAATTTTGTTTGCCTACTGCGGCTGGATCCTCCAAACATAGATTCGAAAAAACTTGAAAAATCTCCTTCTTCGCCGCCAGAAAATTGCTGACCGCCGGAAGAAAATGGTGATTGCCGTTGCGACCGGCTTTGTTGTTGAAACTGGTCCGCATGTTGCCAATCTTTACCATACTGATCATATTTTTTCCGCTTCTCAGGATCGCTTAATACTTCGTTGGCTTCGTTAACCTGCTGAAATTTTTTGTGAGCATCTTTATCATTTGGATTAAGATCTGGATGCAGTTTTCTTGCCAATTTCCGATAAGCTTTTTTAATGTCGTCTTCTGTGGCTTTTTTATCAACCCCCAAAATATTATAATAATCAACAAATTCCATAACTATAATTTTATTCTTTACAATACAAAGGTACAACGCATTGTATTTTTTATATTTTTTTTTGTGGCAAAGCTGCGGATAAAAAAACGCTATTTTAAATTTAAGGCAATAGATGCCTGTTGGTATGCGGCAAAAGTGTGCGACGCAAGGATGCTGCTATGAAAAATAATGCCAGGCACAAAATTCACTTTACAATAATTTGAATCTTTTATAAAGGTTATTCTTTTTCAAAAGGCCATTGCTTTTTTAATTTAGCCATTGTAATATATACAATCAGCCCGCTACCAAAAACCAATAAAAAAGAAAGCATTATGGTGACACCAGTTGCGTAAAAAATAAATAACCACATGGCAATTGCGAGCAATACTGGCAAAGGATATAATGGCATTTTGTAAGGCAGGTTTGTAGTTCCGTTTCTTTTACGCAATAATACTACACCGATAGCCTGACCAATAAATTGTACCATGATACGCATGGCTAATATGCCATCAATAATATGTTTCATTTTAAAGGTCATGCTAAAAATAAAAGCCAGCACAGCCAATACTAAAAGAGATACATAAGGGAAATTTTTTGTAGGATGCAGTTTGCCAAACACTTTAAAAAAAGCACCGTCTGCGGCAGCAGCGTAAGGAACTCTAGAATAGCCAAGCATTACAGCAAATAAAGAAGCCACCGCCACCCACAAAATCATTATGGTACCAGCTTTTGCAGCAGTTGGTCCGTAGAGTCGTTCTAAAAATGTACTTACTACAAAATTATTTTGTCCTGTATCCTGCCAGTGTTTTATTTCTTGCCAAGAAATAACACTACTAACACTCAGGTTCATGGCTAAATATAAAATAGCAATACCAATTACAGAAATGAACATACTGCGGGGAATATTTTTTCCTGGATTTTTTATTTCACCACCTAAATGACAAACATTGTAGTAGCCAAGATAACTGTAAATTGTTTTTACGCAGGCTTGTCCAAATACAAATGATACCAGTTGTCCCCAACTAAAATCGGTATTGATGTCTTTAAGTGGTTGTAAAAAATTTCCATTCGCTATGCCCCCTATGATGATCCAGCCGAGGGTAAGCAATACGCCCGTCCATAACAAAACACCAATTTTACCAATGCTGTCAATTTTTCTGTACAATAAAAAAGTAATAAAAATGATGACAACTCCAGATACTGCTTTTGCCTGCCAGTCCTCCAGGTGAACAAGGTATCCCATATACTGCGAAAAACCAATGGCAGCAGAAGCCGCTACCAGCGGGGCTTGTATGATAGTTTGCCAAACATACAAAAAGCTCATTAGCCGTCCAATACCATTTTTGCCATAGGCTTCTTTTAAAAAATTATAACTTCCGCCTGCCATGGGATATGCAGCACCGAGCTCACTCCATATCATGGCATCAATTAAAGAAAGCAATGCGCCTGCTATCCATGCGTATAAAAACATTCCACCCATAAGCCCCATAACTATAGGTAAAGTAACAAAGGGACCAATACCGACCATATCAATCATGTTGAGAACAGTAGAATGAAAAAGCCCGAGCCTGCGTTGTAGTGTTGGTGTATTGTTCATTAAATTTATTAAAAAGGGAAATTACAATTTAGTGGTGATAAAATAATTTGTGTAATAAGTAAACAAATTACGATGATGGGAAAATTAATAATTACTGATGTTTAAAGTACTGGTAAAATAACGGGTTGATAAAATAAATGTACTTTACAATTAATTGTATACTTGGTGATGGGTGGTTGGTAGTTGCCGTAAAACAAACAGACTTCCTTAAGGAAGCCTGCATGTTTCGAAACCATTTGTCAAAAACAAATTTTATTTTATACTATGTGCCTGCGGTAATATTTTACCAACTGGCAGTAAATGATTGATTGAATTGTGGAAAGACTTTCGTTTTATAAACGCCCTCACCAAAAAACTTTAACGGTGCTTCAATTTCTTTGGCCTTTAAATATCCTGCCAGTGGTGCTGGTTGGGCATCTAAAGCCGTAACAAATACTGTGGTTGGAAAACTCATTTGTCCGTTGCACAAATAAACGGCTAAGTCATTTACTTTATTATCCTTGTTATATTCATATTTTTTACCACCCCATTCTGCTGTCTCCTTTTGTTCTGCATCAAATTTTACGGCATAATAATGCTCATTGATATAGGCAACTACTTTTTGGTTGCTGTATGTTTCCTTATCCATAACCTTGCACCAGCCACACCAACTTGTATACACATCAACTAAAATTGGTTTAGGATTTTTACTATACACTTCCTGCAATTGAGCCACTGTAAGCCATTGTACCTTATTTTTATTAAAAGGTCTGAAAGCAACTGCTAAAAAAAACAAAATCGCAATAAATAAAAAACGGGTAACCTTTTGCATACAATAATTGTTTAGTAGCTTAGACGATCACTTAACGTTAAACCAATGCATAAAATTGTTGTTGCAATTACGGGAGCTAGTGGCTCTATTTATTCAAAAGTATTATTAGACAAGTTGCTGGCTATTAAAGAGCAATGGAAAGACCTATCAGTTATATTAACTGAAAACGCAAAAGAAGTATGGAAAACAGAGTTAGATAACGACGATTATAAAAACTATCCGGTTAAATTTTATACCCAGCAGGATTTTATGGCCCCGTTCGCATCCGGATCCGGCAAGTACGATATTATGATTATTGTACCATGTAGTATGGGTACATTGGGCAGAATTGCAGGCGGTATCAGCAACGATCTTATCACAAGGGCTGCAGATGTTATTTTAAAAGAAAGAAGAAAATTAATTACAGTAGTAAGAGATACTCCATACAACTTAATTCATATCCGCAATATGGAAACTGTTACATTGGCTGGTGGAATTATTTGTCCGGCAACTCCTTCGTTTTATAGCAAGCCAAAAACTTTAGACGATGTTGCTGCCACTGTTGTTGACAGGGTAATAGATCTTGCAGGACTAACTATTAATACCTATAGATGGGGCAAATAAAAAATACTTTTAGCTAAATTAAAAAATAATCAAATTAAAAGCATCTTTAAAAATCTTTTTGGTGATTGAGGGTTTATTACCTCAAATCCACTACTTCAATACCTGGATATTTTTTTGCATCAAAAATAAATAATGCGTCATTTATTGGAGCAGTAGTGTTCATATTATTAACTGCGTAGGTATATTTATTACCTGTTTTTTCAAATACTTTAGTGCTGTTGATTGTTTGTGCTTTCTTATCAACATATACCAATACTTTAAAAAAAGGTTTGCTTTTATCTGTTGGTGTTAATTCAATTTCCTGAATTTTTTTTCCTGCTATTGTTGTTTCCTGGTTTAGTTTATACAAAAAATCTTTGTCGTAAAAATTGGTAAATAATTTTTGTGGTGTAATACTATTGGCAGAAGGATCAATTTTTGTAATAGTTACTTCATTGGAACTTTTATCGTATGTAGAAATATTAATGCCATCGCAATAAATTTCCTGCCCTGTTAAACTAACCTGGTACTTATTGGCTTTCATAAAAACATTACCTACTTTATTTCCTAACGTTTTTCCTGCTGCATTTTCAATTTTTAATGAAAATTTTGCTTGTACCCCTTTAAAGGATTTAAATTTTGCACTTACCGCATCTAAAACTTTTTTTGCTTCGGGATCATTGTTGCCGAACCCCTTCTGTTGGGCTGATACAAATAATGCACTTAGCAGTAATATAAATACACTTGAAAATAATTTTTTCATTTAAAATAAATTTAATATGGATGGCATTTATAAAAATGAATGTAAAGATAAGCGAATAGACTATTTAAAAAAGACGTTGTTCAGCAGCAACGTTTAAGGAAATGTTAATGTACCTATCGTCAAAAATAAACTTGATTGTTTGCCTTGATAGTTGCTATCAAGTTGCATTTTACAGCTTCTTCAACATTCAACATACCCAACTCCGCTATTGATTCCATTTTGTAATCATTAAATATCATTTTATCATTATGGAAAAGACAATTGCCTTATCCCAAAAGCAAACCTATACGCCTACACGCTTTACTGAATTTTTATGGTGGCTTTCTACTGCTGAAAAAGAATTATTGGCAGATGCCGTTGTTGACAGAAACCGACATAAAATAATAGGTATGACTGTGCTTCCAACCTGGGCTTTTACCACATTAGCCTGGACTTATTTTTTTAGTACTGTTGCTACAAATACCTGGCTGGCCATACCTCTAGGATTTTTTATTAGTTTTATTATTTTAACCATTGACAGGGCTTTAATAAAAGGCATCAATAAATTTTCGAAAAATAAAATTATGCCGCTGCTGTTCAGAGGATTATTGGCGGTTGTTATTGGTACATTTATGGCACAGCCTGCATTGCTGTATATGTTTAAAAAAGAGATCAGGTTGCAAACATCTTTAGACAATGAAAAAAAAAAGCCTTTAAAAAGTGAGGAACTAAATAATTTTTATAAACCCAGAAAAGTAACCCTAACAACTGAAAAAGAAAACCTGCAAAAAGATGCTGCGTCAAAATATGCGGATGTTGCAAAAGCAAGAGAAAGTTTTTTAGCTGAAACAGATGGTAGCGGAGGCACTGGCAAAATGGGTATTATGGCAGTGGCCATTGCCAAAAGAAATGAGTATCAAAAATTAGATGGCGAATACCAGCAGTTTTTGAGTAAACAAGCGACTAAACTTACCGCAGTGGAAACCAGATTAAAAACCATTGAGGAGACTATTAAAAAAGAAGAAGCAGCATTTACAGAATATTTTAATGATCGGTATTTAACACAAATTGAAGCCCTGAATAATTTAATAAAAACCAATCCTGCACTACAATTCAGGTATTATTTACTAGTTATTATTTTACTATTGATAGAGGTAATGCCAGTGATTGCCAAAAAGATATTATCCTCAGGCATCTACGATGAAAGAGTTCGTTTGAGAGAAGCTATGGAAAAAGAAATGGCAACAAGTAATATCGGTAAAGAACAGGAGCTGAAAGAATTGTACAGTACATTGGCGCATCAAAACGATCAAGAAGCTTTAACCAATTTCTTCAACTTTACAAAAGATGACCGCAATGAAAAAATAAAATCATTTAGTAAAGAATGGAAAGAAGGAACCACTCAAAGCTTTGGCGTACTTTGGGAAACCATGAAGAAAAATATTTTAACAAGGCAGGAACACTGATGGTTTATGGTTTTAAACAACAATATCTTTTTTGCTGTTGCAAAAAAGATATTGTTAAAATTATTTTTTATTTATAAAAAATCAGATGTCAGACATGGTATTATATCAACTCACTTTGTAGTAGCGAGCTTTTTACTGCTAATTTTTTATCTGCGTACGCTTTGGCAGCCTTAATAAAATGCACAAAAACTGGTTGTGGATTTTCTACCGTACTTTTTAATTCTGGATGATATTGAACACCTATAAAAAATGGGTGATCCTGCAATTCAACAATTTCCACCAAGCCAGTACCGGGATTTTTTCCGCTGGCAATCATGCCTTCCTTTTCAAACTGTTCCAGGTAAGCATTGTTAAATTCCCAACGATGGCGATGTCTTTCGCTAATCAAAGGTTTATCATAAATACTGTATGCAAGCGTACCTTCTTTCAATTCGCAAGGATATGCGCCTAACCGCATGGTACCACCTTTTGCTGTTACTTTCTTTTGCGCCTCCATAAGGTCTATTACTGGATTTTTAGTATCTGCATGCATTTCTGTGCTGTTGGCATCTTTTAATCCCAATACATTTCTTGCAAATTCTATAGCCGCCATTTGCATACCCAAACAAATACCAAAAAAAGGCAACTTATTTTCTCTTGCATACTTTACAGCAACAATTTTACCTTCAATACCACGGATTCCAAAACCAGGTGCAACTAATAAACCATCAAGGCCACCTAATTTTTCATTTACATTGTCTTCTGTAATGGTTTCACTGTGTACATTAACGATGTTTACTTTACATTCATTGATGGCGCCAGCATGTACAAAAGATTCTAAAATAGATTTATAGGCATCCTGCAACTCAATATATTTTCCTATCAAGCCAATATTAATTTTGCCAGAAGGATATTTCAACTTATCTAAAAATGCTTTCCATTTTGTAAGTTCCGGAGCAGAATAACCATTGATGTGTAACTTTTTTAAAGTAATTACATCCAATCCTTCCTGCAGCATTTTTAAAGGTACTTCGTAAATAGAATTTGCATCCATCGCTTCAATAACCGCCTCTGTTTTTACGTTACAAAACAAAGCAATCTTTTTTCGTAATTCTAAATTCAAAGACCTTTCTGTTCTGCAAACAATAATATCCGGATGCACCCCATTTTCGCTCATCATTTTTACACTGTGCTGTGTAGGTTTTGTTTTTAATTCCTTGGCCGCTTTTAAATAAGGAATTAGCGTAAGGTGCACTACTAAACAATCTTCTTCTTCCATTTGCCATTGCAACTGTCGTACCGCTTCTACAAAAGGTAAACTCTCAATATCACCAACGGTGCCGCCAATTTCTGTAATCACAATATCATATTCTCCCGTATTACCTAATAATAACATTCTGCGTTTTATCTCGTCGGTAATATGAGGTACTACTTGTACAGTTTTACCCAGATAAGCACCTTCTCTTTCCTGGTTTATAACAGTTTGGTAAATACGTCCCGTAGTAACATTATTTGCTTGTGTAGTATTAATATTTAAAAAACGTTCATAATGGCCAAGATCAAGATCTGTCTCTGCTCCATCTTCTGTAACATAACATTCTCCATGCTCGTACGGATTTAATGTACCTGGATCTACATTTATATAAGGATCAAATTTTTGAATGGTTACCTTCAGTCCTCTAGCCTGTAACAATTTGGCAAGTGAAGCTGCAATAATACCTTTACCTAGAGAAGAAGTAACGCCTCCAGTTACAAAAATATACTTGGCCGTTTTCATTTAATTATTGGTTTTGAATTTGTCATAATTTGATGGATGAAAATAAAATAATGTTTGTAATTGTTTAATAATCTACGTGCATTAATTTTAACAAAACAAACAACAATTACACAATATAGCTTACATGGTAATTTTATTCAATCCGAAATGACCAGTGGAAAAAGAAAGATAGCATATCCCTGCGGTCGGGCAAAAATACAGAAAAAATCCGGAGGACAACATTTAGTAAATGGAATTGTTGAAAAACAATTTATTAAAAATTAAAACCCTTACCTAGCAAACATTATAAGCCGCTAAAAATAATGTTGAAAAAATAAATGTTACCATATTTTGATGTTTCTCAACTAAAACTGCTGTAAACTTTACCGTAAAACTTTTGTTTAACAGCAAGTTGGGTTGTACATTTAGCCCTCCTTAAAAATGGAGGGTAGATTCATTATACAAACAAAAATTTATGGGTGATATCAAAGAAAGTTTTAAGAAAAAAGCTGATGTAGTGGGGGCAGAAATAAAAGCTCTTCTAAAGGAACACGGTGATAAAAAAATCGGCGAAGTTACCTTAAACCAGATTTATCAGGGTATGAGAGGAATAACTGGGCTGGTATCTGAAACCTCTTTATTGGATGCACAGGAAGGTATTCGTTTTCGTGGTTATACAATTCCACAACTGGCAGAAAAATTACCAAAAGCTGATAAAGGCACACAACCTTTACCAGAAGGATTATTTCACCTGATGTTACTAGGAGAATTACCATCAGATGAAGACGTGAAACAACTTACTTCTTTATGGCAGCGCCGCAGTCATGTGCCAAACCATGTATTTGCAACCATTGAAGCCTTACCCGTAAGCACACACCCGATGACACAGTTTGTAATAGCCATTATGGCTCTACAAACAGAAAGTAGTTTTGCTAAACGCTATGCTGCTGGCATGAGTAAAAAAGATTATTGGGAAGCTACTTTTGATGATGCAATGGATTTGGTAGCCCGTTTACCAAGGGTTGCGGCTTATATATACAGACGTAAATATAAGGGTGGCGAACATATACAGCCCAATGGCCTGTTAGACTGGTCTGGCAATTTTGCCCACATGATGGGGTATGAAAGTGAAGAATTTAAAGAGCTGATGCGGTTATACATGACCATTCATGCGGATCATGAAGGGGGCAATGTTTCTGCACATACAACACACCTTGTAGGCTCTGCTTTAAGTGATCCTTACCTGTCTTTTGCTGCCGGCATGAACGGACTTGCTGGTCCACTGCATGGTTTAGCCAACCAGGAGGTAATAAAATGGATATATGATATGCGAAAAGAACTAGGTGTTGAAACCCCTTCCAAAGAACAGATAGAAGAATATGTAAAGAAAACATTGAGTGAAGGAAAAGTGGTGCCAGGTTACGGACACGCCGTATTGCGTAAAACAGATCCCCGGTTTACCGCACAAATGGAATTTGGCAAAAAGCATTTACCCAACGATCCATTGGTAAATACCGTTTGGAACATTTACGAGGTGGTGCCTCCGCTATTAAAATCGTTAGGTAAAATAAAAAATCCGTGGCCCAATGTAGACGCCCATAGCGGTGCATTATTGGTACATTACGGCATGGTAGAATATGAATTTTACACTGTATTATTTGGGGTATCAAGATCCTTGGGTGTGCTGGCAAGTCTTTGCTGGGACCGTGCTTTAAGCTTTCCCTTAGAGCGTCCAAAATCTGTAACAACAGACCTTGTAAAAAAATGGTTGGATGGCAAAGATGAAATATGGGGTGACTAATAAACCCAATCACATTATATTAAAACCCCGAAAATTTCCGGGGTTTTTTATTATTAGTTTTTTAACTGTTATCCTGTACACCCTGCACAGGATAAATTAATTATTGGGGATCAAGCATTTGATGTAAAATGAGAAGCAGGACGATTTGATATACCTCAAGCGAAGGTTGTACGCCATCAGGAACAAATTTGTCAAATTGAATGGGATCATCCAACATTAATTTGAGCCACGCAGGATAAAAATCCAATAAAAGCAGGTTGCGATTTTTAGCAACTTTGCGGTATCCCTAATTATAAACTGCCCGTTTAGGAGGATCGGATGCAGCTTTAAAATCGTTCTTAGGGCTATTTTTAACAGCATTCATTGTTGCAAGGATAATTTCCACTTCTGGATTTGCATCAAGAATGGTGTTGATGATTTTTTGCAGATTTTTTTTGAATCTCGAAGAGAAATATGATAAGGCAAATAGGCATCGTTGGTGGCGAACTCAATAAAAACAACATCAGGTTTGTGCCCCATAACAAAAGGAAGCCGCCCAAGTCCGGAAAGTTGTGTATTACCACCCGGACCAACACTTGATGCTGAAGCACCTACCCCTTCATTATAAAAGTAACCTGACCTAGAAAATCTTTATCCAACCACTCTTTCATCAAACAATCCTGCCAACGATAAGCATCTCCTGTAAGGCTTGTTCTCATGGTAACGATGGTTATTTTTTTACCATTTTTTAAACAATTGATGAACTTTGCAGGTGATTGCTTTTTGCTAAAATGTGCTAAGAGATTTGAACGGCCTTGTATAGCGGTGGATTTAACTGGTAAAACTTCATTTACAAAAGAAATGCTGCTAATCATAGCAAGCACTATGATTGGCAGCAGCAATAATTTATTGTTGGTATTCATTTTTTCCTTAATTAAAGTAATCATTTTATATTCTTTATTAAAATCTAATATCCCTGCTTGCCAGGAATGATAATGTTATCAAGAGTTACGAGTGTTTGCTTTTTTTGAAAGTCTTTTATTTCCGGGATAATTAGTTCACATTTTGCTGCATCTATACCCAGCTTTTTCCAGTAACCATTTATTGACACTGCCTTATCCTGTTCTGTCTAGTTGGCCATAGCAATAATTGATTCATCAACACCCTTGTAAACAGAGGCTTTCACCAGAGGATTGTTACATTGCACCGGAATTGCCTCTTCCTAATAACCAATCATTGTTTTGTTCTTTGTTTTATGATCATCCCAGAATTACCATATGTCAGTTGGCGAATTTTTGGTCTATCCTGCACGAGAGGTAATTCCATAGACCATCTTCCGCCACGAATTACCACCACGTTCTAACATCTGCCCCGGCAAGCCTAATAAAATTCCCGAAACTTCAATCAGCCAATCATCAGGTAAGCGGTTATAATCTCTTCCCTCTTCAATCCATACCAGATCAAAATAAGGAAGTAAATCCAACTATAGATTCAAGCAATTGGTGAACCCTGCCCATTTGTTAAAGTAGTTCCAGCTGTGTAAATCCATTCGTCCTTCAGGGCGGTATTTGTCAATTATTTTTCTTGCTCTCATTAAGGCAAACCAATCCAGTGCAGCATTATCAATATACACGCCATCAATCCCTATATTTTTAACCATCCACTCGAGCCCGGCAAGGTAAAAATTATTCAACCGACTATCAGGGGTAGTTATCACGGAAAGGTCAGTTTCCCCTTTAAATTTCCCTTCTTTAATCGGGTTATACCATGTTGGAATATACTTTTCACGCAGGTCTTTAATTATCCATTTGTTAGGTCCTGGGGTGTATCGCTTCTGTTCTGAAGGCATTGCCCGGTCCGGGAAATATCACTTCCCCGTTGAGGCTATTAAATACCCAAAATTCTGGAAGGTTTTTAGTGAGTTCTCTTGTGGTATAATAGAATTTTATCCGCATATTTTCCTGGTGCGCCTGCAGAACCAAGTCCGGAAAAGCCCATTAAGAATTGAGTTTGATCAATCGTATTAATCAGAAAGAATTAATACCAGAAGATAAGGCTATACTGTTAAAGGAGCTTGAACAATCATAAAAAGATTTAATGTCCAGGTCCAGGTATTATTCAGAACTAAATTTTCAGTAATTAAAGCTCGTTGTACTTTTGATGGTTTGCACCGTTGCAATTCATTTCATCTGTTTATAATTTCCTTCGCCTTCTCTATCATTTCAGTGGCAGGAATATTTTTCAACTTTTCAATTTCAAAAGATGCCAGTAGGGTATCCAGTTCTTTCAACTCATTTTCTTTTCCAGCTTTCTTTAGTTTCATTTTCAAAAGCCTGATCTTTTCAAAATCTTGTATGCCTTCAATTAATTTTTCAAAGCGGATGGAAGTTAGAGGGCCGGGGTAAACCTGGTAAGTATCACCAGCTGGCCATGCAGTAAAGCGGCTGTCGGCTATGGGATTTTTTGGCCAACTGTTATAAGCCCAGCGCAAATAACCGGTAAATCCTTTTGCGGCAGCATACCAACCCAGCCATACCTGTTCGGCCGGTGGAGAAAAAGTAAAGCCATTGGGATAAGCTTCTACACAACATGTGTAGTAAGTGGTAGGTTTTTTTTCCTTTTTTCTTTCCTCCATTACAGTATCCGAAAGCAACCATTGAGAAGCTACACAGTAATCATAAATATCTTTTTCAATTTCTTTATGGTATTCTCCAGCCAATGTAATTTTCCATTCAGGGTCTATCTCTTTCACCAATTTAATTACCGCTTGCATATCTTTCATTGGCCTTTCATCCATGGATATACTGGTGATGGAAAACCATTTTTTTACTTTCAAATGTTTTGTAAAATCGGTTAGCATAGTTGACCAATGTGCATTGTATTCAACAGAGCCGGGTTTGGCATTTAATACAGTGTCTTTCATAAACCCTTCATCATAATATTGAAAAGAAAGCTTCCAGGGAATCATGGTATAGCAGTTGATGCGGTTTTTAATACCACAACTCATAACAAAAGAAATATAGCGGTCAAACAAACTATAATCGTATACCCAGCTACCGTCTTTTTTCTTTGTCCATTTAATAAGGCTGGGAAAATCATCGAATGTTTGATGCCCCCAGGGCTCGTTCATAATACTGGCAGTAATACATTTTTGTCCGGCTGCTGCCAGCATGGTATAGTAAGGACGCATTTTATCAAAATGTGCATTGCTCCACAAGGCTACTTTATGCACCCTTGCTATTGCCGCAGGATGCTGCCAGAGATCCAGATCAAATTTCCATGCAGCAGGTGGAGGCAATATTTCATCCAGTACTTTTAAGGCTATTTTTAGCCTGTATTTTTTTCCGGTATTGATAGTTACAAAACCTGAGTACAGCCCCGGCTCCGCAGTAGCAGGTACCGTGATGCTTAACCAAACAGGTTGTACGTTTTTTTTCATTACAGCAATAGAAGTTACCGGATCAATCGGATCGGTTACCAAAGAAGAATCAAAATCTTGTGGCTTGCGATTACCGCAGCCACCTGCAAATTCATCGGTGATAACATAACGAAGAAAACCTGTAGTACTATTTTTTGCTGCTATCCGTTTATCTTTTTCGTTTGTAAGATGGCTAATACCAACACTCAGCTTTGCAATATCCCGGTTGCTCCATACCAGTATTTGCGTATGCACCTTCTCCCCTCTCCAGGCAACAGCTTCCCATTTATTTTGCTGATTTAATTGCGGAGGCTGTGCTTGCGCAAACCGTATATTACTGCTTGCAAAGCTTATATGGATGTCATTATTTAATTGACTCCATGCTGCAGGCTGTGCATGTGCTATACCCGAAACTAAAAAAGCGGATAAAAGAAAAATATATTTCATTGTAGAAAATGTTTGAATAATAAAGATTGTAAAATACAATATTTAATAACACCAGAATTATATGGTAATTATTGGGGGCATTAACTTAACGCTATAAGGTGGTCAACCTTCTTACAATTTAATAAACCTGAAAAAGGCGGACCACATTTTGAAAAACTATTTGTATTATTTATTTAGTTGAACAGCTTCCGTTTTTATCAACCCCTTGAATTGTACCTCTACTTTTGGTGGTTCTTCTCCATCAAAAGAACAATCAATAATAATGGTATGTACGCCGGAAGATACTACCGGTGGCAATGCTGCAATCTTCAATTTATCTTTCAGGCTTCCCTTTTTATTATAGATGTAAATAGTTGCTGTACCATCACAGACAATGCTTTCACCTGCCTGTAATGTTATGGGCAACTTTATTTCAGCATAATTATCTATTTGCATTTTAATGTTATTCACTGTTCCCTCCTTTCCGGATACATTCATCCGAAACTGTAGAGGCTGTTCCTTCCACTGCTGGTTATAGTTCCAGGTGGTATGCGTTGGTTCGCCGGGTTGCCGTATAAATTTTTCCCTTACAAATACAGGCGATGCTGCATACTGTGACAGACTCCATTTACCTTCCCCTGCTTTTTCTAAATGAAAATCATTCTTTGGATTTTTTAATCGCTCCTGCTGCTCTTTTGTAAAAGCATGCCCGTTCCTGGCAGTTTCCCATTCCCGGATGGCATCCAGCAAATTCAGGGCAGCCGGATTTTTTTTAATGGATGCAGGTTTTATTACCATCGCAAAACCTGCCCCATAGCCTGCCGACCTTGCAAGCATCCATTCCATTTCAGACATGGTAGTGTTTTCTGCAAGTAA
This sequence comes from Ferruginibacter sp., assembly GCA_025352695.1. GTDB lineage: Bacteria > Bacteroidota > Bacteroidia > Chitinophagales > Chitinophagaceae > Ferruginibacter. Next base: position 41,386 of record JANXSK010000053.1, read on the forward strand.
ATACCAGCCTAACATGTGTGGCATATAATTTCTTTCAAACAAGCCCTGATTATCTATCCGGTACTGCTGCATACTTTCACTAAAACCTCCATACCATGGTTCGCCCCAATTATAGTAAGAGCACATATGCCAGAAGAATGTAGTGCTTCGACTGGTGCCGCAGATAAAATCATGCTTCACGTTATCAAATACATCTTTGGCAAACAATTCTATTCCGTAAATGCCCTGGCCAGATGCCAGCCCGCCTTCAATGCCATCAAAATCCATATGATCAACACCTGTCTCATTCATTAAGCTGGCAATATTTTTAGCCGTTTCTCTTTGCATGTTTATATCCGGAAAAAATACTTCGTAAGAATGATCAAATAATTTACCGGCAATATCACCTGCTTTGTGCATTGCTGCACTAGTTCCAAAAGCTCCCCGCTGGCAGTCGGATATTGTATAAGGTGCAGTGGCACTAACTGTTTTGTAGCGTATCAGCTCTTTGCCAATTTTTATGGTATGCAGGTTATTATTTTCTTGTTGATTAAAATATTCGGGAGATGCCACTTCTATTTCTTTTGCAGTTGCATCAATGTCCTTTGTTACTGCAGCAAATCCGGTCAGGCTTAACCGGTCATCAGGCACGGGTGTAATATATGGATCGTTGGTATTTATAAAATTGGTGAGCGTATGTACACCCAGCATTAAACCGGCAGCATGTGCTTTATCCACGCATTTTTTTAAACCTGCTTTACCATGTGGAAACGCTGCACTGTCTAATATAAAATGACCCCAGCTTTTAAACGGGCCTTCATGATACAATGATATTAAGCCTGCCCGTTTGGTATAACCTATCATTTCATCAATATTACTTTCATCAAAAGAAGTTATAAGGTACGACCTGCCAAACAAGGCTGATTTTTTAAACCATACTCCTTTAATGGTTGGATGCGGCAGATTTTCTGCCAGTTCTATTTGCTCTAACCTTTCCAGTGTTTTTGGTTCTTCGCAAGTGAATAAAGCTATTTTGCTTCCCACCACTGATTCTCCCTTCATTGCAGCTACAGGCATATTTTTAAACTGGCCGCCCCATGCATCTACCAACCGGTTATGACTGCGGTTAATGGAATATGCCTGTAGTACACTTCCCCATGGAAAACTTACAGCAGCTATGCCTCTTTGGTCAGTATTACCTTCGTTATTGGGATAATCGCCTCCCAGTGTTTTTATATTCAACACCTGTATACCAACAGCGGTAGTACCATCTCTTACCACGCCAATTACTTCTCCTACCGTTGCATTTATAATCGTAGGATAAGGCCCCCAAATTATTGCATCTATTTTATTTCCAGGTAAGGCCTTTACAATTTCCAGTACCAAATGGGTTGATTTTTCAAACACTTTTATATCTATACTAACACCAGCTTCTTTATATACCAGTGTAATTTTTTTTTGAGCTTTGATGTACACTAAAGTGGTAGGATAAAACCGGACATTGCCACTCACCAGCGTCATTAGCGGAGCAAGTGTATCTTTATAGAGATAGTTTTTTTCTGTTGCACTATTACTCAGTTCTGTAAAGTAGCCCTGGCTATTCAGGCTTACCTTCAACTCGCCGGAAGAGAAAGAAACCTGTGCCCCGGAAAATAAAGAGGAAAACAAAAACCCCATTAAAAAGAGCGTTGGTATAACATACAATTTGCAAAGGCGGGTAATAAAAACACCATGCTTGCTGAACGATTGGATGAATGCTGATTTATCCTTTAACATCAATGTATTTTTCATTTTACTTTTTTTGATTTTAAATAATTGCTATTTACATAAACTGATTTTGAATTGATCAATAACCACCTGCAATATCTCTTGTAAGGATGATGTAAGATTCCCTTATGCTGCCAACGATTGTATACAATTTCCAGTGATCGTTATCGAGTTGTTCCAGCTGCCAGTTTTTTGCTGGATCTGCTAATAATTTTTTTATAGTTCTTGAAAAAGCATTGGCAGCCCTTGCATGCTCCCAGGTTTTTATTACTCCAAATATTTCATATTTATTTTTACAAGCTTCAACAGATGATGTTGAAAGCGGTATCTGGTAGGTTGCACCTGTGCCGATAGCAATGGCTTCTATATGGTTATAGTCTGCGACAGTTGAAGCAGTATCGAGTCCGAAATTAATACCAAAACTTGCAGGGAAATAATTTGAATACGCAACATCCCTAAGGTCCTTACCTTCTGATGTTGTACTGCCCCATTCCCGGGATACCACATCATACATATTTTTACCTCCGCCAACATTCCAAATACTTTGATAATGCCAGGAACCTTCTGAAAGTGTAGCGCCGGTTATGCGCAAATCGGGCAAGTGATAACTAGCTGATTTTTCAAATAATTTTCTGTGAAAGCGTTTTACTGAATAATAACCATGTCCCTGATTAAACAAAAATTCCTGCCCATCCCAATCATGAAAATAGATGCCATTTATGTTACTCATGTCGGCATAATAAATGGCTATAGAATCCTGCAATTGCATGTTGGGAATCAAGCCATCATACCCATACCCTATTGTAACCTGTAATTTATACATCGTATCACTAATTTGGTGATTGGCAGGTTTGGTTCCCCAATATCCACGGGTAACATTTTGCAGTGTATAGGGAGCACCTTTTGATACACCCGTAAAAAAAATAAGTTCCTTGCCAATTTTAATAATATTTAAACTTTTTTCATGCCCTTCCCAACTCCCAATTTCATCTAAATAAGCAGGGTTGATTACTTCAATATTTGTACTGGTAGCAGATAGTCCATTAGCCAATACTTTTTTAAACTGATAGCACAGATTATCGGAAGGAATTGGGCTTACATCTTTTGTTCCTTTTCTTAAAGAAGTCATAATGGTATGCCTGCCTGCCCAAATACCCAATGGATTTGAAACATCCGTAAATTCTTTGTGCGATTTATTACCCGATTTAAAAGCAAGTAGTTTTTTTTGAAATATATTACCATCAATGTATCCATCGCTGTTTCTGTCTACCCCAAACATTGGCAGATCCTCAAACTGGATTGCCTTAAAACCCAATTGCCGGGCATAAGAAATAATACTATCATAATTATTGCCGGAAGTTGCTATGTCTGGCACATAAGCAGCAGGATCTTTTATCCATTTACCATTTACTTTTAAATTGGGCAGTCCTTCCGATTGAACAATCGTCTTAATAACTGTCATTAAAGCAATACTATCCGGGCTTCCCCAAAATGCAATTGATGAACCAATAAAATCTACTTTGGGCAATGGCTGCACTTCAATATGATTTGGTTTATTGGTTGGCAATTGCGGTATTAATGAGAATAAAATTGTTTTTTCTTTTGATCTGTCAGAAGCATGGTAAGCAATTGAAATTTGTCCCTGGGCATTTACTTCGGCAGAGTTACCATATAAAATTCTATAGTATGCTTCAGGATGTGCGTAAAAGGCAACGTCACTTATTCCATCTCCACCGATAGGAAATATTTGTCCTTCTTTTAAATTGGCAGGCAAAGGAAATCGTGCTAAATCAGGGCTGTGAATAACATATTGAAAGGGCGCACAATCCCCTATGTTAGTTGATTTGCCACCAGTGGTGGCATCATTGAGCGATAAAACTCCAATGGCATAATTAACCGCATCACTCGTATCTCTTGCTACTCCAATTACTTCGCCAAAAAGATTGGTGATACTGGTATAATAAGATCCCCATTGTACATCATCAATCGCTGCACGGTTTGTAAGGGCTTGCAAAGTAAATTTAAAATACTTCGCTTTAATTTCAATTTTAATTGTTGCTACCGAGCCATTCGAATAATTTAACGTGAGCATTTTTTTAGTACTTAAATAAACTGCTTTTTGTGGTTGGTAATAAATCTTTTTACTACTATTATACAAACACAGTAAAGGAGAAGGTTTGTTGGTTACGCTAAACTCCTGACTGGGTGTTTTAGTACTATTTTTCATACTGGTAATAAAACCTTCGGTACTAATCCTGATTTTAAAATAATCAGTAGCTAAGTTTATTTGAGCGTAGGTTTTTCCAACTGCAACACAGGCTAGGAAAAGAAAAATAAAATTGACTTTTTTTATACAATAGAAGTATTTGTTTAGCATATTATTTTTTTGTTGATGTTAACCAGTTTGTAAAAAGAAATCTTTATAATACATAAGTCTGATTTTTATTTTACCAAGGTAATATAACAGGTAGCATAATGATATTCCGGACTTTTTCAAAAATTACTAACCATTGATTATCTTTCTCTTTAAAGTTTCCAAAAAAATATTTACACTGTTTATAACTTCATATAAAGTTCAGGTGTTAGCATCGTTTTCTTCTAAATGAAACTGCCTGGTTAAATCAGATAATTTCTTTTTTGTTTTGAAAGAAAAAGCATAGGTTCTGTTGCCACAAGATAAAAATTCTTCTCCTTCAAAATCAATATAATTCATTCCGTTGGCTACCATCAAATTTCCATGATAGGTGGCGTATTATCCAGCAAAAAAGTATCCGGGTAATAACCGTTATAACTTGTTTTGGCTAACCTAAATACGCCAACTACGGCAGAATACTTAGTTACCGTAGTTTTATGATAGCCTCTTTTACTCCTAATAATTTATAAGGGGCTGTATTTGTTACACCAAAATAATAAATCAGTTCGCCCCCCAATTCTAAAAGTTTGAGAACAATTATTACATTTTTCTTCTAGAGAAAGTGCGTCATTTAAACCTTGTTACTGTTGTATAAACACATTAACGGAGATGGTTTATCTACAGGACTAAACTCGGGTTGCGCCGCTTTAAACATACTTTTCATGCTTGTTATATAGCCTGTTTTATTAACCCCCATTTTTAAATAATCGGTTGCAAAATTCCATTGAGCAAATAGGTTAGAAACACATAAAATGGAAATAATAAATAGTAATGTTATTTTTAATGATGTAAATTTTAGTTTGTTATTGTTTTCCATATTTATATGTATTTGTGTAAGTCAACCTGTTGCTTTACTTTGTGTGTTGGTATTTGTAACAAGTGAAGTTTTTATTAGCTGGCCCAAACATTCACTGCTGCTTTTTTTAAATTGTTATTTACAGCCAACCTTTTTATTGATTTAAGATACGTAGCATAAGGACGGGCTTTACTTTACAAAATTGTGGTGACAGAAATTTTAAAATATGGTAGGGAAAATGAAACTTTCCCCTACCCGATACCGACTGCACGGTCAGATATCTATTTTACCAAAAACTTTATACTTTTAAAATAATATTTAGGCAACTATTTTAGCGGCTACTATGAATTTACAATAGCCTTTATACATATGCTAGTTTATTGAATTACTGGATCAAAAGTTCCTGTATCCCAGCCCAGGTTTTGTTTAAGATTTTTGTTTTGCAAAATATATTGAGGATCTATTGCTCCAAAGTAAAATTTGTCAGAAAGTTGAATCTGATTAGTAACACTATTATCAATTGGTTCCGTAACATAATTGGTAATTATTTTTATAAAGTCGTTTCTGTCAAAATTTGCAGGAGAATTTACCAATATATTGGAAAGTTGCAAAGAAATGCCACTGTTACTTTGAGTAACATCAACACCATATTGAGAAGCTGCAGCATCAGCATTAAAAGTTGCTCCCTTTGAATGAAAAGTACCATAATCGTTCAATACACTAAACATCCTGCGCCTGCGCAAATCCCAGAAACGCTTTCCTTCATAGGCAAATTCAATTAGGCGTTCTTTCATAACTGCATCAAGCGTTGATTGATAGTCAATACCAACTAAAGCATTTAATCCATAATTTCCGATTCCTTCGTCAATATGCGCTCTTTGACGAATCTGCGTAATCAGGTTTTTAGCATCTATTGAATGCCCTGTTTCATTGGCAGCTTCAGCAAGGTTAAGCATAACTTCCGCATATCTAATTATAGGCCAATCAAAAGCCTGGCGATTCCATACAAGTACCCCCAAAGTGGTATCAATACCTTTTCTGCAATAAAATCCAGTTAAATTATAAACCCGGTATCCATCATCGCCACTAAGCCCGGTAAATATCCATTGAACACGAGGAGTTACCTGAGCAAAATCATACCGTGCGCCATTATAAACGATGGCACAATAAAACCGGGGATCCCTGTTTTTCCAAAATTGTGTGGGGTCGTAACCAGAATTGGCATCATTAATATTCAATCCATTTTGCATAGGGTATTGCTGAACCATTTCCCAGGTAGGGTTGCAAGATCCTGCTGCACCAGTTGATTGACTAAGAGGCCTTTGCCCCTGTTGAATACCATTGGCTTTTTCAGGAAAATGGTACCGTACATTCAGAACCATTTCTTTAGCCGCATTAACCTTATCATACCACATATTTTCATTGGTTTTTAAGGTATTATCTTTAAATAATCCATACCCATCTTCATCCAACATTGTTTTTGCGGCGTTAAGTGTATTATAGGCATCCGTCCAGTAAGCTGCATTGGGCGTTTTACAAAATAACGGACTGGCTTTTAATAATAACATTTCGCCTTTAATTGAAATAGCTGCGCCTCTGGTAACTCTTCCAATATCTGTTGCAGGGTATGATTTTGGTAATAGGGCAATAGCACTGTCTAATTGCTTACTAATAAAATCAAAACATTCTAAGGAAGTGTTCCTTTTTACTAACAAGGTATTAATATCAGCAGTAGGATTCAGCACAGAAGTAATAATTGGTACACCCCCTAATACTTTTACCATCCTATAATATAAATAGGCACGAAAAAAATAGGCTTGTCCTTTGAGGCTTTCATAATCTGCTTGTAAAAGAACCGATTTGCCAGATTCTATATTTTCAAAGAAATTATTAATGGACCGCACATTGGCATAATCCCATACTCTGTCGGGATAACCACTCTGGCTATTATTGGTACCTTTTAAAAAAGCACTCAGCGCACTACCACCCCCGGCTTCTTCCGAAATTGTTTCTGAACGGTTCCAGGTTGGTAATATTTCGTAAAAACCGTTTACATACCCTTTTATAAAATCGGGGTTATTCCATTGTTGATCCGGAGCTATTTTACCCCCTGTCTGGTCTACATCAAAAACTTTTTTACAGGATGTAAAAAAAATGATACAACTTAAAACAGTAAATATTTTTATATTTTTCATAACTTATGATTGGTATTTTTAAAATGTTGCGTTAAACCCAAAAGTGAATCCTTTTAAAATTGGATAGGTTCTAAAGTCTCCGCCTAATTCGGGATCCCAATCTTTAATCTGGCTCCAGATTAATAGATTTTCTCCACTGAAATAAAACCTGATTCCTTTAATTTTTGAGGACTGCAATAATTTAGCAGGCAAATTATAATCTACTATTAAAGATTTCAATCTAAACAAAGAACCGTTCTTAAGCCAGAATGAAGATGCTACTTCAGCATTGGATGTTCCCTGCCAATCGTTCATAATTGCACTTGGCAAAGTAGCGGTGTTTGCATTTTCTGGCGTCCATGCACCTTTCCACATATTTAAATTATTATTGCCTGGTAATGGACGTCTGTAATAAACATCAGTAGGCATAATATCATAACGGGCTAGGCCGGCAAAAATGGAGGTTAAGTTTATTCCCTTCCAACCTACTGTAAAATTGAAGCCATAATTAATTCTTGGTATACCATTTTTAGAAATAATATTCTGATCATTGCCATCAATTAACCCATCGGGTTTATCCACTCCTAACGGGCCACGTAAATCTTTATACATCAGCATGCCTAACCTGGGCTTATTGCCAAATATGGTAAAGTTTGCACCATTTGCTTTTAAAATATTGTCTATGTCTTGTTGAGATCTGATGATACCTTCAGAAACATAACCTCTTATAACCCCATTAATTGGCTGGCCTAGCAAGTTTTGATAGTCACGCACAGAAGCAGCCTGGTCTACAGTAAGCAATTTATTATCTGATATTGCCCAGTTGGCGCTTACCCTATAAAATAAATCGCCTATATGGTTTTCATGGGTTAAAGAAAATTCAAACCCTTGCGCTGCGGCTTTGCCATAATTTACTGCGGGCAAACCTGCCCCAACTGTATTTGGTACAGAGGCATTTCGGACGCCTAGAATATCGGTTGTTTTTTTATACCAGTAATCTATCGTACCAGATATCATTCTCCGGGGTGTGCCAAAATCTAAACCAATATTATAACTACGGTTTTTTTCCCAGGTAATTGCTGGATTAATTGTAGCACCTAGCGAGGTAGACGGTGTAATTCCTCCTCCCAGGTAATTACCAGAAAATGAATTAAAATTATAAGATTGTCTCCATTGCCATGGAGCAGTATTATCGGTACCAGTTATTCCATAAGATACCCGAAGTTTTAAGTAATCCACGTACTTGTTATATTTAGAAAAGAAATGTTCTTTAGAAATATTCCATCCTGCAGAAATAGATGGAAAAGTGCCCCACCTGTTTTCAGGCGCAAAAACATACGATCCATCCTGCCTCACGGTAACGCTTACAAGATATTTTGATGAATAATTATAATCAACCTTGCCTAAATAAGAAGCGAAACCGGTAGGTTGGTATAAATCGCCCCCTATACGCCAATCAGTACTATTGGATGAAGCCCCATTCATTTGCTGATAATCTGGATTAGCAAAATTATTAGCACGTATATTTGAAAAATGGCCCTGGTATTCAGATTGTTCATATCCTCCTAAAGCGGAAATATTATGCTTACCAAAAGACCGTTCATAATTCAACATTAAATTTAATTGGTAATTGGATGACTGACCGTAGCTTTCCGTTAATTGTGTTGTTGCACCAGTACCACCAGTTTGAGCACCATCTATAACTTTAGCTCCTCCAGACCTGCTTTCATCCAACTGATCTGTTACTATGTGGTTGTTTGTACCAGCAGTTTGAAAATAATAAATATAAGGTGAGTTACGCCATCCTTTGGTATAGCTGTTAGCAGTATTATAAGCAAAAGTTGTTTTAACAGATAATCCCTTTACTGCTGGTATTTCATATTTTAATTGAAAAGTTGGTGAAAAGTTATTATTAGCAGGTCTTGTATACCCCCCACTTCCCTGGGCAAGATTAGCAGTATTTGTATTATCGAAATTACCGGTAGGAAGCCCATTTATAAATGATGGACGGCCTGGATTTACCATTAACAATCTGTTGTATATATTTGAAAGGTTAAAATCACCACCATCGTAAGCCCAGTAAGGCCTGCTGCTATTATCCCAGTCTCCTCTAAAGTTTAAATTATAACTTAACCTGTTTGTTATCTGACCATCTAATTTAGCAGTCATATTATACTTATTATATGAATTAGATGTAGCACCTTGCTGATGTATATACCCTCCGGAAATGTAATACTTAGCAGCTTTAGTACCCCCGCTTACAGATAAATTATGCGAAGTGTTCCATGGGTTTTCCCAGGTATCTTTTAGCCAGTCATAAGAGTGCCTTTTAAAATAGTCTAATTCATCAGGCGTATAAAAACTTGGATCATTAGGAGCCAGATTCTTTTGCGAAAATGCATCATTAGCAAAACTAAAAGCCTCAAAAGCATTCATACGACTAGGAGTTATTTCTCGGGTATTTAAAGTATATGAAGCGTTGTATGATATGGTAGTTTTATCTGCAACACCCTGTTTTGTTGTTACCAAAACAACACCATTACCACCTCTTATTCCATAGATAGCAGCAGAAGCAGCATCTTTTAATATACTGATATTATCAATATCCGCAGGATTGATTGAGGCAAACGCCATTGCATCCCTTACAAAGCCATCAATTACATAAAGCGGATTGTTTCCACCTTGCCAGGTAGAAGATTCTCTTATTTTAATATTAGCGCCGGCACCCGGATAGCTGCCCTGTGTAGTTACGGTTATGCCCGGTGTTAAACCTTGTAAAAGATTTGCCGGCGAACTTGTAGGGCGATCACTAAACCCTTTAGAACTTATTACCCCCACAGCTCCGGTTACATTCGCTCTTCTTTGCGTACTGTAACCTACAACCACTACTTCATTCATTGAATTATCAACCAATTGTAATTTTACCTGAACACTAAATTTTCCGTCTATTTTTACTTCTTGTGTAACCATTCCTATAAATGAAAAAACCAACATGTTATCATTGGGTGCAACATTAATTGAAAAGGACCCATCTGTTGAGGTAGTAGTAGCTTTTGGGGTACCCTTTACCTGAACTGTAACGCCAGAAAGAGGTTCATCTTTATCGCCGGTTACTTTACCGGTAAGTGTATATAAATTGGCCGCTTCTTCAATTACCGGATCAGGTACCTTTTCTGAAATTACTACAATCCCTGATTCATCAACAATCCGGTACTTAAGTTTTGTATCTGAAAGCACACTATTTAAAATATCCGTTAGCGAGCTTTCTTTTAGGTTAATTGAAACTAATTTATCCGAAGGAATTATATCATTACTAAATGCGAAGCGATAACTCGTTTCCTTTTCGATGGCTTTAAAAAGTTTAGTCAGTTTTACACCTTTAAGTGATAGCGTAATTTTTGCACCTTGTCCAAACCCATCTGCACTTACAGTAAGCGAGCAGATAAATAATAGCATTGCTGTTAATTTCATAATTCTGAGCAGTTTGGTTAAGGGCGGGCATGGTAAGCTCCGCTGATAAGCATGATTTTTTTTCATACCTTTAGTTTGATTTTAGATTAATAAATAGAAACAGTTGCTTTCTCACAACAGCTGTTTCAAAAAATTTAATTCCAGGGAGGATGTTACAAACATTCTCCTTGTTTTTATTTAGATATATTTATTTTTAAAGTATCTCCCGGAATAATCGCATAATGAAAATTTTTAGATTCTTTTAAAATACTAAACACCGTTATTAGTTTTTCTTTTTCAAAAATTCCTGTAAACCTGTATTGTTGAATACTTTCGTCTGCAAAAGTTATTTTAACACCATACCATCTTTCCAGTAAAATGGCTAAATCTGCAAATGTTTCATCTTCAAATATTAGTTTGTTTTCTTTCCAGGCTATTTCTTTTATATTGCCGGCATCTGATGTGATCAATGTTTCTATTAAGCTGTCGGCTGCACCTAAAGAATTTCTTCCTTTAGTTTTAAACGAATTGATAACTGGCTTTTCACTTAAATTTTCCCAGTGCACTTTCTGATTGGGGTGAAGCAGCACTTTTCGGTTATGCTCATTTTTTAAGGTAATTTCAACAAGTCCTCTTACCAAGGAAGTTTCTGTTATTTTTTCGCCGGGATATGCCTTTACATTAAAAGCTGTTCCCAATGCTAGTACATCCATAGCAGGCGTACGTACAATAAATGGCAATTCCGTATTATGTTTTACGTCAAAAAAAGCTTCTCCTTCTAAATAAATAACCCTGTCAGAAGTGCCATAACTTTCATCGATATTTATTTTACTTCCTGCATTCAACAAAACTATAGAACCATCCGGTAATTGAAAATTCTTTCTTTCTCCATAAGCTGCCACAAATGTTTTCAGGCTTTCTTTTTTAGCGCTGCTTGTATAATTAGTACTAAAAAAAATTACCATCAATAATACTGCTGCCGCTGCAGTAAGTTTTAGCATTATGGCGTAGATATTTGTAGCTCCTTTTTTTTCATATCCTTGCATTTGTACAATAGAAGCAGATTCAACTATATTTATCCTGTTTATTAATCTGGCTTCTTGTTCATCTCTATCTGCATCGGCTATCGCATTAAATAGCTCCATAAAACTTGCCTCCGCATTTTCTACCAGCATCGCATGATCGTCACTCTCCCTGCTATAGGAGTTCCACTTAGCAATGTCACCCGGAGAAGATTTTTTACAGTAATTAATAAAAGATTCATCGGATAATAAATCTTCTATATCCATTTTATCTGATCTCATATTTTTACTTTAATAAAACTTGTTACCGTTTATTAAAGCAGAGCGTTTTACTTAAATTTTTTACCCGTTAAATGAAAAGAAAATTTAATTATATTAAAATTGAAGAAGGAATGGTGATTTTTAATGAATAATAAATAGGATTACAGGCTATAAAGCATGATTACAAAAGGGTAAATAAAATAACAAATAGAAAGTAATAATCAATGGAAAAAAAAGTAAATAGAAAATCAGTAGTTATCAGCTATAAAAAGAGAAGATGTGAGGCAGGCAGATAAAATTACTGATAAAGCAGTTTTGTAGGAATGTTGCTCATTGTGCATTTCCAATTTCAGATTTTTTAATGCTTCGTGTATTTTGTTGTAAACAGTACGATGTGTTAAACCCGTTTTTTGTACAATTTCATCATAAGTAAGCCCCTCATAAAATTTTAGAATGATGAGTTCTTTCTGACGGGCAGGAAGGGTATTGATATGATTCATTATTAGCTTGGCCAAATGATTTTGCCCGTCCTTCTTTATCAGATTTTCTTCTGGTGTAGTTGGTAGTTCTTCCGAATAGTTGTTCCATGCAACCTCTAAATTGCCTATCTTTTCAGATCTTTTCCATTCTGCAGTAAGCTTCCGTAAAAAGGAAATTATAAGGTAAGATTTTACATTTCTCGCTTCCTGTATGGTGGCTCTTTTTTCCCATAGGTATAAAAATTGTTGTTGTAAAGCATCTTTAACTAAAGGTGCATCTTTTATTTCTTTCAAGCCAATAAATAACAGGATATGATAGTATTTTTTATACAATGCTAAAAACATTTCCTTGTCTCCCGCCATAATACCTTTCCACAATGCTTGATCGTTATTCATAAAAATCGTTGATTAATAATGGTAAATAGCGGTGATAAATTTCTGCAGTATTTAATCAATTCCCATAGCGTTGTAACCTAAAAATCGTTAAGTAGTTTACAAAATGCTATTTTACCAGATTGAATCAATAACACTAAAGTTAAAAATCAATGCCCGGTAATATTTCATATCTATTCAAACATAGTAAATAAAAAAGCAGGTAACCAAAGCAAACGTTTGTTTAAAATAAATTTCCTCAATTGATTCGGATAACAATACCATACATCAAGAAAATAAATAAGTCACTTATTATTATTCACTTCGTTTTACATTTCAATTTGAAGTGCCCGGGCTGGGTGTTTGAATTGAGATTTTTGAAGGTAAACGAAAATATATAGTCCCTAAAAAACTGAAAGTAAGTATTATGAAAGGAGGTTTTGAAACAGTACCTGATAGACTATAAAATGTGGAGTAAATAATGAAAGAAGCTTTTGCAAAAGGCATTAAATGTTGCCTAAGCAGTTTTTAGTTTTTTTGTAAAAACCCAGCATAGTGTACACACATTTACCTTATTAAGCCTGAAACATTTTTTTCACCTTAAATCAAATTAAAGAACTGGCTAAACGCCTTTTTTCAAGTTAATTTTCATTGGCGTAACGATTTCCTGTTAGAGGATGCGGCGTTCACACTTATAAACTCTCTTCAATGTACTTTTACAAAGGAATATAACCTATTTGACATAAAAAAGGCTGTCACACGAAAGAGACAGCCAATTATTTTTGTGGAGAATACCGGATTCGAACCGGTGACCTCTTGCATGCCATGCAAGCGCTCTACCAACTGAGCTAATTCCCCAAACGGATTGCAAATATATATGCATTGTAAGTTGCTTCAAAATCAATTTTGAGTACTGCATATTTTAAAAGATTTAGCTACAAGGGTGGAAGCAATCTCTTTTTTTGGAATTTTGCATAAGCAAAGCAAATAGATTGGTAACGTCGTAATATTTTATCATCTTTTTCTACTCTTCGTAAAGTCTTTAAATCCGCTATTTCGGATGCAGATAAATCAACTGTATAATACATAACTTACTTTTATGAAACCAACGCTAATAAATATCAGAATTATTTAAGCAATTTAGTTTATAATAATACAATTTATTTCCTCAAACCTTGTACAGGTACCACCGCTGCAATATTATAGGCAAGGTGTATTTTGAATACAACTATCTATTGTATTTTGACAATACCTTCTTGCACAGCAGGGAAAAGTGAGAACATTTTAGCATCGTGCCCAGGTATGATAAACTTTAAACTTGATGCAAGTGATTTCATCTTTAACATGGAACTTTTATAAGCAGTTGTATCAAATGTTCCTCCGGTAGATGGAGGTCTTAAATTTTCTAAACTATAATAAATCCAAATGTTGTCGGAAGCAAGAATTATTTTATTTAGATGGCTTTGCACAAGTACATATTGTGAGTTGAAAGTGTGACGTGAACCAGTATAGACTCTAATACCGGGAATTATTTCCTGATCACCATCAACAAGCGTTACCTTACCAGCTAAATTAAAATTGACAAGCATTCGGATGTCTCTCTTGTTAAAACCACCATAATCTCCGCCCTTTTGCCAGGCAGCGCCAACAAAATAATTATAATCTTCTTTTTGAATCCAGATATGTGCTTTGGGAAATAAAGCAAGTCCATCTATGTGGTCCCAGTGAGGATGGCTCATTATAATGTCGGTAATATCCCCGGCTTTTAAATTTAATTTCGACAGCATTGAATCGGGTCGTACATAATTTATCACATCAAAATCCTTAGCTTCTTCAATGTCACGTAAAAATCCAGCGTCTACTAAAATATTTTTACCATCATTTCCTTTAATTAGCCAAATCACGAAATCGATATTTACACTATCCTTAGTAGATAGGCAATAGGCCCAATCTGAAACAGCTGACGGATGCCCCATCGAGGCAAATTTTATGGCATAAACTTCATAGTCTACACCCTGCGAGTAGGTATTTAACGAAATAAAAAAGGATACCAGAATAATATAAAATACGTTTTTCATCAATTTACTTTTGAGCTTATGGTAATACTATTTACAAGATCCAACTCTATAATCTTTTTTGGTTCAATAGCTACAGTTTGTTATGATTTTTCATAGGAACTTTGCTTGTTGTTAAGATATTTGAAAAACCTAACCGCAACCGAAGCTAAATTAATAAATAAAAAATGAAGATATAGGCTAAACGTTGAGCGAAGTTTGTTTAAGGGGAACTAAACCCAAAGTAAACTCTTTTGTCTCTTTCCTACTATTTTGGCAATACTGTAAGCAACATTAAGATCAAAGCTGCGATTTTTGGAGGTGGTATTAAAATGGGACAGGTTCTATTGACTAGTCTAAAATTGAAAAAAACAGCCAATATATCTAACAATTTTGCCGCCAAAAAAAAATCCATTACGTTTGATAAGAATTAATAATTATGATGGAACCCCAAAAAAAAATAGCCACTAAAGAAGAGATCAAGTTTTTATCAGGGCCACAAAGTCGCCTCAAAGACTTTAAGTTTGCTGTAAGTGTATTGTTTGAATTTGTAAAAGGCTTTAGGACACTCCATTTTGTGGGCCCTTGTGTTACAATCTTTGGTTCTGCCCGTTTTAAAGATGGGCATCCATATTTTATAAAAACAGAAGAACTGGCAGGAAGAATTGCCCAATTAGGTTTTACTATTATGACGGGTGGCGGCCCCGGTATTATGGAAGCAGCCAATAAAGGTGCTAAAGAAGCAGGCGGCAGAAGTGTTGGTTGTAATATTGTGTTACCGCATGAACAACAACACAATCCCTATCTGGATAGATGGGTAAACATTAAATACTTTTTTGTTCGTAAAACACTGCTGTTAAAATATTCATATGCGTTTGTGGTTATGCCCGGCGGCTTTGGTACACTGGATGAATACTTTGAAGCACTTACCTTGATACAAACAAAAATGATCAGCGAATTTCCCATTGTAATTTTTGACAGTGCCTTTCACATAGATTTATTAGCACATATTGAACTGCTAAAAAAAGAACAAACCATCTCACCGGAAGACACAAATTTATTTTTAGTTACAGACAGTGTGGATGAAGCTGTTGCATACATTCAAAAAAACAGCATTGCTAAATTTAATCTACAACCCGAAAAACCAAAAAGACCTTTTAAATGGTTATTTGAAAAAGAATAAGCCAACCACTTCTTTCAACTTAAATGCAATACGGCTGGCACTTTCTCTATTTTTACAATCAGGTAACCCAATCAATTGTGACGTAGATTGTGTATTTTTTTGATCTATAGGATATACTTAAAAATAAAATTAGCCTAATTTGGTACGATTGTTTTGTGTAACACACTCAATAAAAATTGTATAAAATAAAAAATACTATACCAGTAAACTGCTATCATTGTGGTGAACAATGTGAAGATATTATTGAAAGGAATAGCAAAACATTTTGTTGTGAAGGCTGCAAACAGTTTTATTTGATGCTAAACGAAAACAACTTTTGCAGGTAGTATAATTTTGACAAAAGCCCTGGCATAAAAGCAACAGGCAAATTTATAAGCCCACGTTTTGCTAATATTAAAGATGAAAGCACCTTCAAAAAACATTTTATGCTTAATAGCAAAACCAACGTAACTTTTTCGTTACCAAAAATACATTACTCTTACTTTTTTTTATTGGAGAACATCGACAACATACAACAAGGCATTGTAAATGTTACTTTGTAAAATTATAAGCCTGAATAATAATCATAGCCTCTTTCGTACCAATAATCTTTTGGCTTAGTATTACTGAAGAAAATAGTACCTATGCGTTTTAAATGTTTGATGCCATATTTAACCGGAATAATTAAGCGAAGAGGATACCCCTGGTTCATTGGTAATGGCTTTCCATTCATTTCATAACAAAGCAGTGTTTGCGGATGCAGGATGCTCCTCGTATCAATACCAACATAATACTTTTTATCAGGGGTATTGAGGCCTACATAATTCATAGTGCTTTGGTTTGTTAGCTGGTATTTATTTACAAAATCACTAAACTTTACACCACTCCAATGTGTAATCTGGCTCCAGCCTTCAATACATTTAAAATCAAAAATTACTTCTGTTTTTGGTAAAGCCTTTATTTCATCAAGCGAAAGAAAAAGCGTATCTCCCGGCTTTCTAACAACTTGTAATTTCCATGCTGCGGCATCAAAATCATCGCCCAAACCAGCATCGCCATTTACCCTTACTCTTGGTACTGCATCAGCAGGTGAATAAGCTTTGCTACTATTATCCGGACTGTAAATATAATTGCTGAATAAATTTTCATTGCCATTTAAAACAGCTCTTAACGGGGTGGGAATTCCATTATCCTGAGGTTGGTTGTTTATCCAGCGCCAGCCAAATAATGCACCTATGATTAACAAAAAGAAAATAGCAAAAGCAAGGAGGGTTTTGTTACGAATTTCTTTTGAGGAAACTATTTTTTCATTGTTATTGCCCATACAATCAGTTGTTTGCTTGTTTATCAATTATTGGTCTTGATCTTCTATAATTTCATTTACATTTGGTGGCAAAGGTGTAACAGTAACTACTTCAAAACCTGCAACAATACCCCTGAAATTATTCCATCCTGCAAGAACTACCTGAACAATATGTAGCACAAAAAAAAGTGCAAATAATATGGTGAGGGTAAAATGTTCTATTCTGGCCCATTCATATCCGCCAAGTAAGGCACAAATTGTTTTAAACTGAACAGGTTTATAAATAGCAATACCTGTAACTATTGAACCAAACCCCATCAATATTACACCAGTGTAGGCAATGCGTTGAGCTGCATTGTATTTTTTTTGTGGAGGTAAATTGTTTATAATATGTAAATCATGCAATATTACTTGCCAGCTTTCTTTGAGTGCTTTTTTATTGGGGAAAATAAGTTTCCACTCGCCTGAAAAAAATAAATAAGCAACATATACAAATCCGTTAATTGCAAACAGCCACATAAAAACAAAATGTAAACTCATACCTTCTGCAAGACGAAAAGGTATGTTTAAAGCCTTATTAAAAGAATCGGGAAAAAATTTAAGAACAGTTGTATTTCCCCACCCAAGCCGATAAATATCATTGGCCCAATAAATTAAAAGTCCGCTCCAAATCATAATGGCCAACACCGGAAAGTTTATCCAGTGAAACCACCGAATAGCAAGAGGATGCTTTTTTACTATTTTTTTCATCTGTTGCAATATAAGAATTTTATTATTGCTTTTTGCCCGTAAAACGTGAAGACGTTTTGCCATTTTTTGCCGTTTAGGCATTAAGACATATTTTATTTTTTTTAAAATTTACAAATAAATAAACTTGTATTTAATTGACCCCTTAAGACCTGTCCGACAATTTTTCTATTACAAGATTTACTTCCTACTTTTTCTTTAGACGTCTTAATGCATTACCGGCAATCCTTTTATTTTTTTGCAAAATTTAATGAAACAGAATTCATACAATATCTTAAGCCAGTTGGTTTTGGGCCATCAGTAAACACATGCCCTAAATGTGCGCCACACCTGCTACACGTAACTTTTGTGCGATCCATTCCAAAGGTATCATCCGATTCATCCAAAAGACAGGTTTTATTTATCGGCTTGTAAAAACTAGGCCAGCCTGTACCACTTTCAAATTTAGTATCACTGCTAAAAAGTTCTTGTCCGCAACCAATACAATTGTAGGTACCCTTTTCATGATTGTCCCAATATTTGCCCGTATAGGCCTGTTCGGTACCTTCCTTTCTGGTAACTTCAAATGCAACAGGACTTAATTGTTTTTTCCACTCAGCCGCTGTTTTTGTTACTGCAAATTTTTGGGTAGTCGTTACGGTATTTGTTTTAGTTTGTGCATTGCAGGCTGTAAATAAAAATACAATCGCTACTATAAATATTTTTTTCATAATAAAAATGGTTAAATCTTTATAAAAAGATACGGAAGGTTACTTTTTTTAGATTTGTACACCATAAATGTTTAACATCTTTAACAAAATTATGTTTCATTTGTAATTTAAATAACTAAAATAAATTTTATGGGAGTGTGGGACCAAATAGCACAGTATTTATTCTTAAAGAAAAAAGATCCGGATGCACCTAAAACTTTTCCGGTAAAATTTATGCATGGCATTAACAGAATATCTATTTTTCTTTTTTTAATTGGCTTAATTATATTAGCGTTTAAATTACTCAGGCACTGAGTAAAAAACTAAAAATACTTTTAGCTGTATTGGCAGAAGCATTGCCGCCTTTACTTAATAAGGCTTTTAAATCAGCGTAATCTTTTGTTAACTGTTGTTGTTTGTTAACATCATATAAAATGATATCTAATTCCTTTTTGATGTTGCTCACTGTCAGGTCGTTCTGTATAAGTTCCTTAACAACTTCTTTGTCCATAATTAAATTAACAAGGCAGATGTATTTTATTTTAATTAACCATTTTGCAATCTGGAAAGAAACAGGACTTCCTTTATAACAAACCACTTCGGGCACATTGAATAAAGCAGTTTCCAAAGTAGCTGTGCCACTTGTTACGAGTGCAGCTTTTGCCAGGCTGAGTAATTCATACGTTTTATTAACAACGGAAGACACATTTTTATAAGGAGCCAACAACTCATTGTAAAAAACTTCTTCCAGTCCCGGTGCTTTGGCAACCACAAAATGATAGTCAGGAAAATGCGTGGCCACCTGTAGCATGATAGGAAGTTTTTTTAAAATTTCCTGTTTCCTACTTCCTGGTAAAAGTGCTATCAGGTTAACGCCCTGGTTGGCAAATGAAGCGGCTTTGTAAATATTGGAAGTGCTTAAATATTGTTCGTTAAACGCATCTATAACCTGCACCAGCGGATGTCCCACATATTCTACTTCATACTTCCATTTTTTATAAAATTCTTTTTCAAAAGGTAATATCACCAACATTTTATCAACAGATTTCTTTATTCCCTTTACCCTGCTCTCCTTCCATGCCCATACCTGCGGAGAAATGTAGTAAATAACTTTGATGCCCTTTTGTTTGGCCCATTCAGCAATGCGTAAATTAAAACCAGGGTAATCAATCAATATCAATGCAGCTGGTTTAAAGAAAAGTATATCTTTTTTGCAATAATCCAAATTTTTAAAAATAGTCCGCAGGTTTTTTATTACTTCAATAAATCCCATAAAAGCAAGGTGCTTATAATGCTTTACCAGCGTGGCGCCAGCAGCTTCCATTTTATCACCTCCCCAGCAACGAATGTTTGCTGAGTGATCCAATAATTGTAATTCCTTAATCAGGTTACTACCATGAAGATCGCCACTTGCCTCGCCTGCTATAATATAATATCGCATACTTGTTTAATTGATTTGCAAATTAACCTATAATAATTGGCTTAGCTTAACGGCTGCTTTAAATAATAGTAAAACATTATAAAGATTGATTTTAAAAGCAGATTTTCTTCCAACAAAAAACCCGGTCACTTAGGTGATCCGGGATTTTTTTTACGATTGCTTGCCAGCTATTTTAATAGAACTTATTAACAGATTTAAAATATTTTTATCTTAAAAACAACATTTCTCTGTACTTAGGCAATAACCAATGTTCATCGTCTACCAATAACTCTAATTTATCTACATGGTAACGAATCTCATCAAAATATTTATTTTTGATATCATCACAATACGCAATGGCCTTTTCTCTGCTTTCTGTAATTTTATTGGCTTTTTTTCTTGCCTCAATCATTTTTCTAACACCAGAACTCATGGCATTGATGTGCGTACTGATTTCTGATAAAATACTCAACTGATTGGAATACGCTTCTTCGCCTAAACCTGCATCTTTTAAACCTTTAATATTGGTAATTAAAATATTTTGGTATTTAACTGCAGAAGGTAAAATATGTGAAGTGGCTAATTCGCCCATGATCCTTGCTTCTATCTGTACTTTTTTAACGTACGATTCCAGCATGATCTCATGCCGAGCCTCTAATTCATCATGACTGTAAATATCATTGCTTGCAAATAAATGTTTTACTTTATCAGTTAAATAAGCATCTAAAGCAAGGGGTGCCGTTTTAATATTTGGTAACCCTCTTTTTGCTGCTTCGGCTGCCCACTCTTCGCTGTAACCATCTCCTTCAAACAAAACAGATTTACTTTCAACAATATATTTTTGAATTACCTGCATAATGGCAATTTCTTTCTTATCACCTTTTTCAATTAAGCCATCAACATCTTTTTTAAATTGCTTCAAGGTTTCTGCAATAATAGAATTTAAAACAGTCATCGCATTGGCACAATTGGCAGCAGAACCCACCGCACGAAATTCAAATTTGTTACCGGTAAATGCAAATGGAGAAGTACGGTTTCTGTCTGTATTATCCAACATCAATTCTGGAATGGTTTTATGAATATCCAATTTAAGCATGGCTTCATCCTGCTCATCAAACTTACCACCAACACGGGTTTCAACCTGGTTTAACACTTCAGTAAGGTACTTGCCAATAAAGATAGAGATGATTGCCGGCGGTGCTTCATTAGCGCCTAAACGATGATCGTTACCTGCACTTGCAATAGAAGCTCTTAATAAACCTGCATAATCATGAACCGCTTTAATGGTGTTCACAAAAAAGGTTAAGAACATCAGATTGGTTTTTGGCGTTTTGCCCGGAGCTAATAAGTTAACACCAGTATCTGTAGCAATACTCCAGTTATTGTGTTTACCGCTGCCATTAATGCCTGCGAAAGGTTTTTCGTGTAACAGCACTATTAAACCATGGCGCTTGGCAACTCTTGTCATAACGTCCATCAATAAAGTGTTATGATCAACAGCAAGGTTGGCTTCTTCAAAAATTGGCGCACATTCAAATTGACAAGGTGCTACTTCATTATGTCTGGTACGTAGAGGAATGCCTAATTTATAACTTTCCTGCTCGTAATCTCTCATAAAAGCGTAGATCCTTTCAGGAATAGCACCAAAATAATGATCATCTAATTGTTGTCCTTTAGCAGGTGCATGTCCAAAAACAGTACGTCCTGTCATTAATATATCAGGGCGGGCATTTACCATACCTGCATCAATTACAAAATATTCCTGCTCCCAACCTAAGGTTGCAGTAATTTTTGTTACATTTTTATCAAAATACTGACAAACATCTACAGCAGCTTTGTCTAATGCTACCAATGCTTTAATCAACGGCGTTTTAGCATCTAAAGAATGTCCTGTGTAAGAAACAAAGATGGTAGGGATGCACAACGTTTTACCATTTCCAATTTCCATGATAAATGGAGGTGAAGATGGATCCCAAGCAGTGTAACCACGAGCTTCAAAAGTGGCTCTTAATCCACCTGAGGGAAAAGAAGAAGCATCCGGCTCTTGCTGTATTAATGCGGCACCTTCAAATTCTTCGATTGGTGTACCATCTCCTTTTAATGTAAAGAAAGAATCATGTTTTTCTGCAGAAAGATCTGTTAAAGGCTGAAACCAATGGGTATAATGTGTAACTCCTTTACCTTCTGCCCAGGCTCTAAGTCCGTT
Source organism: Ferruginibacter sp. (assembly GCA_025352695.1). Lineage (GTDB taxonomy): Bacteria > Bacteroidota > Bacteroidia > Chitinophagales > Chitinophagaceae > Ferruginibacter. The sequence goes on from JANXSK010000053.1 coordinate 63,680, forward strand.
CGCAATTTGGCTCCCCATATTACGATCGATTTTTTTACCACTTTTTATAGAAGCTAGTAAACTTTTATAAGCTTCATCACTTAAAAACTGACGGGCTACAGAGTGAGTAAATACATTTTCACCAAATATACCGGTAATTTTTGTAGATGCTTTTACCGTTACACCAGAATTTGTTGCTAAATTATCAATTGCTTTAAAACGTAATGATTCCATTGTTTTTTAGATTTAGAACTTGCAAAATAGCGTTTAAAATTTAAATAAATCGATTAAATATAAAAAATTGTCGATTTTTTATCAAAAAAAGAATAAAAACAAAATATTATTTTATTTTTTTATTTGAAAAAATGCTCTTACTTTTCCCCAGTTTATATTGCAAACTATGGGGGTAATAAGAAAGGGAAGATATATTGAACGATATCGTACTATGCCACCAATAACAGGAATTGTATATCCTATAATCAACAAGATAGATACACTAAAAAATAAACCAAATAGAATAAATGAATTAGGTATCCCGGTTTTATATCTAAAAAAAATAAAGAGTATCAACAGCAATTCATAAAAAATAAATTCTACAGCAAGCGGAAGTAATGCCCCCGATAAATTTATATCAGTTAAATAAGGCCTTAGTAAAGAATGATTGATTGCCTGCGGCGTATTTATTGCAAAACTTTTAAAGGTTGGTTCTAGCGTATCAAGCGCTATGTACGTGTTGGGTTTACCAAGTTGCTCAAAATCCCACTGCTTTTTTATTACAAGTGAAGGCAAATTAAAAGTTGCAGACAAGCTGCTGGCATTAAAAAAAATAAATGCCCCAACCATATAAGTAATAACAAAAATTATTAAAGGATTGTATTTTTTTAAAATAGCTATTATCCACGCAAAAGCAGCTGGAAGCAATGCAAGTAAAACGTAATTACGTTGCAAAAAAATAAAAATTAATACCGCTGCTATATAGGTAACTCTTCGAATTGTAAAGCCTGTTGTATGCAATGCTGTGTAAATATTAAATACCGCTATACCAATAGCGGCATAAATTAGTCCCTCCTTGTGAATGTTGCTGCTAAAAAAAAGTAAAGAAGGCAATAAAAAACAAGTGCCAATCAATAAATATTGTTTATTGGTATAAACAGCATTAAATACCCTGAACAATCCAATAGCACCAAAGAAGGTGACATAGTTGTAAAAAATTACGTTTACATAAAAATTACCAACACTAAAAATATCACAAATAGATAAAAATTTAATGATGAGGTTACTGGTAAGATCGTTCCAATATGAATTGCTGGAACTAAAAAAGTCGCCATAACCTGCATGGTAATTAGAATGAAAAAAATTACTGATATACGCTTTAGGGTCGTTAAAAAGAAGGTGATATTCAATCAATCCTTCTTTATGAAATGTAAGCGTATCAGTAGCACTTGTAATGCCAACATATACTAAAATCCACGAATGGAGGCAACCAGTTATAACTTTTAGTAAAAATAAGGAGATAATGATTGGGGACGATAGACCTGAACTAGAAATAAAGCGGCTCTTAATAAGCAGCCAGCAAAATAGAACCGAGTAAACTAAAAATAAAACATACCCCAAGGCTTTAAATATTTAATGTGGGAAGTTAGTTAAAATAATAAAGATTCATTGTCTGCTTAAAAAGAAATAGTGGTTGTACTTTCGCACTTTCTACAACAATTATGGAAATAACAGTTTCAACCGCCAACGAACTTCGCTTAACTGCTGAAGAATTTGAACTGATCAAACAGAAGATCGGTCGCATCCCTAATTTTAATGAGCTTTGTTGCTTTAGCGCCATGTGGAGCGAACACTGCAGTTATAAAAACTCCATTAAGTGGTTAAAAACATTACCACGTGACGGAGAAAAAATGCTGGTGAAAGCCGGGGAAGAAAATGCCGGCCTCATGGATATTGGTGATGGCTATGGCGTAGTATTTAAAATTGAAAGTCACAATCACCCGAGTGCCATAGAACCTTTTCAAGGTGCAGCAACAGGTGTTGGTGGTATACACCGAGATATTTTTACTATGGGTGCAAGACCAATAGCCTCTTTAAATTCTCTAAGGTTTGGTAATTTAACTGAAGCAAAAACACAACATTTATTAGCCGGTGTGGTGCATGGCATTGGACATTACGGTAACTGTTTTGGCGTACCTACAGTTGGTGGCGAAATCTATTTTGAAGATTGCTACCATACCAATCCGCTGGTAAATGCTATGAGTGTTGGCATATTAAAAAATGGCACTACCATTTCTGCAACTGCAGAAGGAAAAGGCAACCCCGTATTTTTTGTAGGAAGTGCTACTGGTAAAGATGGTATTGGAGGCGCTTCGTTTGCCTCTGCAAATATTACGGCCGATAGTGCCGAAGACTTACCTGCTGTGCAGGTAGGAGATCCTTTTCAGGAAAAAAAGTTATTGGAAGCGTGTTTGGAAGTGATAGAAACCGGTGCCATTGTTGGAATGCAGGATATGGGTGCGGCAGGAATAATATGTTCAACAGCAGAAATGAGCGCTAAAGGTAATTCTGGCATGCGCATAGATTTAGATAAAGTACCCATGCGCCAGCAAAATATGAAGACCTGGGAATTATTGTTAAGTGAAAGCCAGGAAAGAATGTTGATGGTGGTGTTAAAAGGAAGGGAAGCGGAAGTGTTGGAAATATTTGAAAAATGGGATTTACCCTGCAGTGAAATTGGAGAAGTAACAGATGATGGGTTACTTAAATTTTATATGCACGGAACCCTTGAAGCCGAACTACCTGCATATGAATTGGTATTGGGTGGTGGTGCTCCACAATATGAAAGAGAATATAAGGAACCTGCATACCTGCAAAAAATAAAAGCTTTTGATATTAGTACAATCAAAGTGCCCGCTGATTTAAAAGCAGTAGCGGAACAACTAATTCAAATACCCAATATTGCCAGTAAGCGGTGGGTGTATACACAATATGATAGCATGGTAGGTGCCGGTACAGTTGGTACCAATGCACCAAGTGATGCTGCCATTGTTGTTGCAAAACCTACCAATAAAGGTTTGGCACTTACAACAGATTGCAATAGCCGGTATGTATTTGCTGATCCATATAAAGGAGCTATGATTGCAGTGGCAGAAGCAGCCAGAAATATTGTATGTAGCGGCGCACAACCATTGGGCGTTACAAACTGCCTCAATTTTGGTAACCCCTACAATCCTGAAGTATATTACCAGTTTGTGAATGCCATTAAAGGTATGGGCGAAGCTTGTATAAAATTTGACACACCCGTTACAGGCGGCAATGTTAGTTTTTATAACCAATCGCCAGATGGACCGGTTTACCCAACTCCTACAATTGGTATGGTTGGTTTACTGGAAAATTTGAACGATGCAATGACAATGGATTTTAAACATACCGGCGATGCCCTCTATTTAATTGGCCTTAGCAGAGATGATATAAATTCTTCTGAATATTTACATAAAATTCACAGTGTAGAATTCAGTCCGGCTCCGCATTTTGAGCTGGAAGAAGAATATAATTTACAAAGAGCGGTTGAAAAACTGATCAAAGAAAAACTGGTGGTATCAGCACATGATGTTAGCGAAGGCGGTTTATTTGTAACCCTTACGGAAAGTGGATTTAATAATAATAAAGGTTTCAGTATCGATACCAATAAATTAGTTCGTACAGATGCCTATCTTTTTGGCGAAGCACAAAGCAGGGTAGTAATATCAGTTGCTAAAGAAAATGTAGCAGCTATTGAAGCTTTGTTCAATACTTCCGCAATAGCTTTCGAAAAATTAGGAGCAGTTACCGAAGGAGAAATAAAAATAAACGGAGATAACTGGGACACCATTGCTGATTGGAAAATTAAGTATGACAATGCAATTGGTAATTTGTTAGCCGGACAAGAAAGTGAACAAGCATTAACCGCTTTATAAAAATATTTTATGAGTAGAAAAATTGCCATTATTGGCGGCGGTAATTTAGGAACCGCCATTGCTGAAGGTTTAATTAAAAGTAAATTTTGTAAGCCTGCTGATATTACTATTACCAAAAGAAATATTGCTACGTTAAAAGAACTTGGTGATAATGGCGTACATATAACAAGCGATAATGCTGCTGCTGTGCGTAACAGTGAGTTGATAATATTAGCCATCAAACCATTTCAGGTTAGTGATGTAGTGAATGGATTTAAAAAAGAATTAACTGCCAAGCACTTGCTTGTTTCAGTGGTTACCGGCGTTTTTATTGATGATATCAAATCTATCATTAAAAAAAATTTACCTGTTTTCAGGGCGATGCCCAATACTGCCATTGCTATACAGCAAAGCATGACTTGTATTAGTGTAACCAATGCCACTGAAGCGCAAATTACTTATGTAAAAGACTTGTTTGCTACGTTAGGCAAAGTAACTATAATAGATGAAAAACTGATGGACGCAGCCACCGTATTAGGAGCATGTGGCACCGCCTATGCAATGCGTTATATACGGGCCAACATACAGGGTGGTATTGAAATTGGGTTTGATGCAGTTACGGCTAATTTAATTGCGGCCCAAACAGTAAAAGGTGCGGCAGAATTATTACTGCAAAAAGGTACGCATCCTGAGCAGGAAATTGATAAAGTAACTACTCCAAAAGGCTGTACTATTGCCGGTTTAAACGAAATGGAACACCAGGGTTTTAGCTCTTCTTTAATAAAAGGAATTGCTACCAGTTATAATAAAATTGTTAAGGGTTAACTTTTTTTAAATTAATAGAATTAATAAAAGTACCTGTAAAAAAATACTGATACTTTTATTTTAGCTCGGCTAGTAAATGCAACTGTTTAACCCCATTAATTATCAAAAGAAAAATTGATTGTGAACCACTTTCCACTTTTAGCACTAATCACCACATTTGCATTATCTTACAACAATAAAACGATTCTAATTTCCATCAAGCCATAAAATTATTTCATGAAAACACGCCGTGATTTTATTAAGCAAACCGCAGCCTTTGCAGCCGGTTCTATCCTGTTACCTCCCTTTGTAAATTCCTCTAAAAAAATTGACAATATCGGTATTCAGTTATATACTGTTCGTAAAGAAATGCTGGCAGATGCTATAGGTACATTAAAACAACTGGCAGCATTGGGCATTAAACAAATTGAATCTGCAGGAAGTGATAAGGGCTACTACTATGGTTTACAACCAACAGTAATAAAAAAGATCTGCGCCGACTTAGGAATGAAACTCAGCAGCGGGCATATTCATTTAGATGATAAATGGAAGCAAACATTAGAAGATGCTGTTTTATCAGGACAGGAATACCTTATTTGCAGCAGCATGCCTGCAGCGGGACAAACGGTTGACAATTACAAAAAAACTGCCGCAGCTTTTAACAAAGCGGGCGAAGACAGTAATAAAGTAAATATCAAATTCGGTTACCACAATCATGATTTTGAATTTGAAAAACAAAACGGACAAGTATTATATGATGTATTGCTGGATAATACAGACGCCAACCTGGTACACATGGAATTGGACTTAGGATGGGTTATTGCCACAGGTAATGATCCGCTAACTTACTTTAAAAATTATCCGGGGCGTTTTCCGTTATGGCATTTAAAAGATATGAACCTGCAAAAAAAAGAGAGTACAGAATTTGGTAAAGGCAGTTTAAATATTTTACAAATTTTACAACACCGGGAACAAAGCGGGCTAAAATATTTTTATGTTGAGCAGGAAGAGTATACTCACTCTCCGTTAGAAAGCATGAAAGAAAATATGAATTATCTGGCTAAACTAAAATTATAAAAAGCTACATCGAAAGGTAAAAAAATTAGTACAATATAATGTGGGCAGTTTCTACTGTGGGTCGAACCTGCCTTTTAATTCCTACTACCTTCAAAACTAAGTTATAAAAATTATACTTTTTTATCCATTCATGGTAGATATAATCATTGTACATAAATGACTTTTCAGATAGCCGTATAAGTAGTATTTTTATTAAATACATTTTTCCAAAATAAAAATAAGAATTACCATACAAATAGTTGTTTTCTAATGTAGCATGCATCAATGCCGTTAAGTTAAGGAAAATTGGAGGTAAAACTTAGGTATTTTTATATCTTTGCAAAGTAAAAAAAACGCATAGGATTATAGGGGTAACATTTTTAACAATATAAATACGAATCTGGATGATAAAGATTTTAAACG
>JANXSK010000087.1 GCA_025352695.1 Ferruginibacter sp.
GAACGAATGCATCTGTATACTTCATCCAACCTTCATGAACTGCTACCGCAAAATCGGGCGAAAATTAAAAAGGAAGAGATGGGTTAGATGATGGCTTACTTTGTGTTTCTCTCAACAACATCTTTTATCAAATTAAAATCCGAGGCTGCTCCCCTGTTACGAAGTAGATAATTATTTACAGAAAAAAGTATGTTGTCAAGAACATGGTTGGTCTTTACTTCGCTTTCAATAATATTTACTTCTGCTCTTTCAACATCATGGTTCGAATAGGATTCTTCAAATAAAGTAGGAGTTTCTAAATCACTAAAATCACCAACTGGAACACCATTCGTTGGGACATTTACTGCTGCACCTTTATAGCTTGCAATATTTGCCAAAATTTCTTTTGGCGATAATCTTTCAAGGTCTGCAACTGGAACAAGCACCTTCGAAATTTTCAAAGATGTTACTTTGGGAATGATTCTTCGGAATACACTGATTTGAATAAAGGTTCGTGCAAAAACATAAAGCTGAATTGAAACTATTAAACAAACGAGTATTACTTCAATAGTTTCAACTTTCATAACTGATTTTCGCTTTTTGAGTTTTGTTTACAATCCATTTATCATTTACTAATTCTGCTTCACCAGCTTCAACCGTTGTAATTCGTTTTGCTTTTGGATTGAAAGCATTTACAGCATCACAAACAGGGTCAATACTTTTATCAGGATAAGTCAATGCAAGTTTTACAGATGCTTCTCTTTCATCAATCTGAAATTTTGCTCTGTTGTTTCCAACTTTCGTGAATCTATAAATTGATGCACCTTCTTTGTAAGTTGGTGATACTGAACTATCATTAAAACTACCATCTGAATTTGGTGTAGATAAAAAGAACGTTTCTGTTTTCAATTCAGGTTGTCTTGTGTCTTGCCAAGATTGTTGTTCGTATCTCGGTTGCACAACTTCAAAAGGAATTTTAGAATTATCAACTTGTGATTTTACTTCACGTAATTCAATTTCAAGCCTTCTGATTTTGTCTTCAAGATTTGAAATTGCAAATGCGCTTACTCCTTGATTTGAGCTTCCTTTATTAAATCCAGCATCACTAATTTTATCTTTTACATATTTTCTAACCTTTTCGCTAACATCCTCTTCACCAGATGAACTACTATTGGCAATTTGAATTATTTTAAGGATAAATAATAGGAGTGCAAGGATTAGAGAGATAATTACAAAAATGTTTAAGTTTCTTGAGAACCAACCCTTTTCTTCTTGGGCTATGTTCTTGGATTGTTCTAACATTGTCAACCTTTCTTCAAAAGTTGCTGGTTTAATTTGGTTTAATGAATCAGCGTTTGATTGCGTTGGGCTGCTTACCTGAGTTTGTTTTGCAAGAACTGCAGGTAATTCTTTTCTTAAATCCGACCTGAAAGTTGCAAACCCAGAATCATTTTTTCTTTTGTCTGCAAACGAATAAAGCTTTTGATACTTGGTTTTGTCAGCAAAAATATTTTCTGTTAGAAAACTAACTTCGTCTTCCACTTTCCAATTTTTGTTGAATTGCTTTTTTAGTAATTCTATTTCATTTGCAAGTGCAATCGTTGCGTCATAACCACCCACGGTGGAAAGAAAATTGCTTATTTCAGTATTAGCTGCTCCATCCTTACAAGAGCAGCTTTGCTGATACTGTTTTAAAATATCTAATTTACTTTTTAGTGAAAATTCAACTGTTTTACAGTTTACATAATCAACAGCTTTTTTAAAAGCATCTTCACTTACCTGTGCTTGGGTAAGTCCGCTAACTGCAAGCATTGCAGCGATAAGAATTGTCCTGATTTTCATTTCATTAATTATTTACTGGTGTAAGTTCAGATAAATGACTTGACAAGTTATTGATTGCACCAATGAGAGGATAAAAGAAAAGAGTTTCTTCAATCTCTTTTTCATCTGCCGCAACTTCATCCAACTTTTTGTTGTATTCCAAACCTTCTTCCAAATAATCTCTCAAATGCTTATTCAATTCACCTTTAAAAATTTCCAATGATTTTTCTGATACGTTAAAATAGTCTGTGAAGCTGTATTGAGAATTTAGTTTGAGGAAAAAGGAGTTGAAATCTGATACATAGTTTGCAATGTCGCCTTTTGTTACATCTGTCAATTTATCATAAGTGAGTTTGTCAATTCCTTTTGATTCAACACAAGTCAGCGTTGCTTTTATTTCTTTGGTGTCAATCGCCAAATCATCCGTATTTGACATTAAGCCACCTTTGCAAGTAACTTCTTTCGGCATTTCTTTTTCTGTTTCAATAGTTAAGCCATCTGAATCAAAAGTTTGATTATAAACTCCTTCAAAAACTTTCTTTGAAAGTGTGGCAAGGATTTTCATGTCAGGCGAAATAATACTTAATATTTTTGAACCTGTTCCACTAAAAATTAAATGCTTCGGTAACTCAACATTTTTATTCTTCATTACTTCCGCAATGTGGTAAATGATTGCAGTGTAGAAGTAGATGAAAAGGATTTTCAAATCTTCATCGTTTGAAAGAAGTGAGTTGTAAGAGAAAAGTTTCTTGTCTTTAATTTTCGAATTGCCTTCAATAGAAAAGAAGAAAGCGTTTACATCTTCAGTCTTATTCTTATCCTTTATTGATGAAAGCACTTTTGATAAGTCGTAAAGTTTATTTGTTGAAAGCAAGTTCTCATAGTAAGGGAAATATTTATTGATAAGTCCGTTTGAACTTGCCGCACCATATTCACTAAAACCATCGCCAAAAATTGTGTTTGCTGCAAACTTGAATGAAGTAAGTAGAAGTGGTTTGTTTGATTTGAAAACAACTATGTCTGTTGTTCCTCCTCCAATGTCAACTGAAACTACTGGCTTGTATGCACCACCTTGTAATTTGTTTGCCCCTTTGAAATAATAAAAAGGTGCTAATGATTCAGTAATTCCAACTGGCTTGTTTGCAGGATTGAAATACTGTTGGAACAATTCATTCCAAGTGTTTTCCAAAGATGATTTCCTTGCAGGTTTCATACTTGAAGGATAAAACCAGACCAGACGGGTTTGTGCAAGATTACCTCTGTTGAATAAAACTTTGTTTCGCAAAAGCATAATTATTTTTTCAAAGAATGCTCTTACTCTTTTCTCATTTCCTTTCTCTTTCTTTGCCCACTTCAAGTTAGATTGTATTTTATCTTTTTCGGGTTTCCTTTCATAGATGAATGGAATGTTGAAGTCAGCAAGTGGGAAAGTTTCCGTTTCAATATTCAATGAATGACTTTCAGCAATTACGGTTCTGTGTGGAAATTTAAACTCTGAACTTCCTCCCAAAAGTTCCGGAACAAATTCATGTTCTATCAACTCACGAATTGCGATTGCTCCTGTTCCTCCAAAATCTTCTGTTGTTTTTGTTGGGTGAAATAGTGTTGCAATCTGAATATCCTCGGGAGTAATATCAAATGCTTTTGGTGAACCACCTCCAATTTTATATTCAATGTGAGTATTAGTTGTTCCAAAGTCAACCGCAAAACTAAATACTTCATTGCCTGATTGGTAAGGTAGCCACTGGGGAATAATTATTCCTGATGCTCCTGTTGCAATTAAGTTTCGGACTTGAATGAAATCAAATTCTTTATTTAAAACATAATACTGTGAAGTTGCTGTTTCTACTGCATCTGGCTTTTTACTGCTCCTTATTTTCTTGGCTCTTACCTCAACTGCATCTTGTTGAGTGTTGGAGTAAAATCTCAAATCGTAATCTGTATTTTTCAAAACACCTGTAATATCCCTGTCAACAAGTTGAACTCTGTAATATGCTTCAATGTTCGGATTGTTTGTTTTGATGAAAGGGAAAAGGGTAACGCCAAATTGATGTTCTACAATTACACCTTTATTTTTTTCTTCATCGGGTTTTGAAAGATGGCTTTCAGCTGATTGGTAATAAAGTCTTTCAAACGAAATTGATTCTCCTTGTTTTGCAATCGGAATACTCAAAGTAACTTTTACTGCACCCGCTGGCAACTGTACCATTTCAATTCTTGGTTTGCCCGGTAAGGAACTTGTTAAATCATCAGAAGTGAAATAGTCAAAGAATTGTTTTTTGATTGGAAGGATATATCCTTTTGAATCGTCTCCTGTTTCTGCGTTTACATTTCCGTCAAAAAATTTCTCTTTGTTAATCGGATAAACCAAACGGATAAGATACGGTTCTAAAAAATCACTTATTGTTAAATAAGGATATTGAATTCTCACTCCTGGCAACCACCTTCTTTCTAATATTGTTTCGGTGTCAACAAAAGGAACTTTAATTGTGTTATCCCATTTGTCGTTAGCATATCTAAAAGGTTTATTCAAACTGTTCTGTAATGCAAGCGGCATCAATCCACCAACGTATTTTGAAGATTGAATAATAAAGTCGCTTGATTTGATTGAACCTACAATGTCTTCCTTTTTGCGTTTGCGTAAAGGCACACCTATAACTTCAACTACATCACCTGTTACACCAGTGTCCAACTCTGAATAATTTGAAATGTAGCTTGCTACATTTAATTTATTCAACTCGTCATAAAGTTGTGGATTGGTTGCGTTTAACTTTTTTAAATTCTTAGTTAAGTAATCAACAAGGTCAGGCATACGTTGCGAAAGCAAAGCATTTGCTTTGAATAAGAGGTAAAAGTATCTCTGAAACTCAACATCTCTTTCGTAAAGCGGTGTGTATTGTTCGTCAAAGGTAATATCGTTTTTTGTCAATTTGATTTGAGCATGTGTTAAGTCGTTTGCAGTCGCAAAAAATAAAGTTGATGGCGAGGTACAACCAATTATCTTGTGATTGTATTCAATCAAGTATAACCTTTTGAGCAAATCAAAATTGTAAGAAGTTTTGTCTTGGTCTAAATAGAGTTCCAAAGTTTCTGCAAATCTTCTGTGCATATCAGAAGTTCCTTTGAGTTTTGAAAGTTCTGCTTCTCTATCCCAAACAATAATTTTTATTCTCTCTTTAATGCTGTCAATATTGAAAAGCATTTCAGTCAGGTCTAAAGCATCTGAAACAAGTTTTTCATCATCCTTACTTGAAATCACATTGCCGTCTTTGGTGTATGCTTTTAAGTCAGGAGTTTTTGCAATATTTCTGAAAGCTGTTTTCACAAGGTCAACTCTTGCGAATGGACTTGGTATTGCAGTTGGCAAAGAAATTTCACTTCCACCTTCGGGGTCTTTGATGGCTTCAATTTCTTTGTCAGAATAAGCATCAGATGAAAACCAATCCTTCCCGCCTTTTTTTGTGTATCCGAAAATTTTGCTCATGTCGTTAATTTTTTAAACCGAATTTGGTGGTGAGTATATCTTCCGTTGTTTCAAAAAATAAGTTTATCAGTTTCTGTTGTGATGAACTATAGGTTTTCCCTTTTGACTTCTTACTTAATTTGTCATCATACATTGCGAAATCAACTTTTCCTGAAAAGAACCCTGACTTAACAGTTCTGTCTTGTATCAATGAATCTAAAGTTGATTCAAGATTAAAAGGAGAAAACCCTCTTCGGTTTTCTGACAATTCTTTGAGCCAGTCGCCAAATGAAATTAGAAACTCTGTAAGATTTGTTTTGTAAAAAGAATCGTCAACAAACTTTCTATTAATCTCTGGCTTGTCATTACTCCATGCTTCTTTTTCAACTGAGTTCGACAAATGTTCATTGAGAAATTTTCTAAATAACGCAAGTTGTGAAAGTCGCAAACTTATTTTTCTTTCTGTGTAATCTTCAAAGTCGGAAAGTTTGATATCTGCTGTTTCCTTTCTAATTCCAAACTCTTTGTAAATTGGTTTTACTGCTTTGCCACCAACACATTCTAATTCTTTGTCTGAAGTTTCAAGAAAATCAATTATCGCAAGTGCTGATGCTAACTCTACAAAGTGAGCATCATTTTTTTGTCCTCCATCTCCTGGGTCGTTTTTGTATGGTTTTCCACTGTAGTCATCGGCAATGTAATAGAGAGAGTTTACAGAATTATTTCCTGTTACATTGTCTTTGTAATAATAAAGTGCCGCCTTTGTCTTCCCTATGAAATCAGATTTTTGAATTGGGCTGTCGTTGTCTTTTTCTATATTGAAGTAAGGTAATGCAGTTACAGCGTAAGCCATCATCTAACCCATCTCTTCCTTTTTAATTTTCGCCCAATTTTGCGGTAGCAGTTCATGAAGGTTGGATGAAGTATACAGATGCATTCGTTCCAATACATCTTTAAGCCATTCGTAAGGGTTTATGTGATGAA
>JANXSK010000099.1 GCA_025352695.1 Ferruginibacter sp.
TAATTTAGGTGAGATACTGACTAAAACTACAGAAACGATAAGACCCAATAGAAGCTTCCCACGAAACCATAAACACAAAAAACCTAAATCTATGAATTACAAAACAATGTGACGATTTTGCTTAACTTAACGGCATTGAATTACATTCCCCCTATAAAAATGAACAACACAAAAATGGAGTACTATTAAACAGTTGTTCAATAGTACTCCATTAAATAATCATCACCAGTGCCCTGTTTCTTTATACCTTTTTTGGGGAATACTTAGCCAGTTTTACTGAAAAGTAAACTAGTGCGGCAACAGAAACGATCAGGGTAAGGTTTAACAGCATTGAAGCGTTAGATAAATAATTGCTCATTGGGTAATGATTTTTAGGGTTACAGATTACTGTTTAACAGAAAAAGAATTTAAATATTGCGATGAAGGCCTTTTTTTTATACTTTTTTTATACACAACAGTAGCAAAAATCCAATTGCCATATTGTAATCCATTTTTTTGCAACAAATTTATTTTTTAATAAATTGATACCAAAAAAGTAAACACACATAAGTTTTGTACATTTACAAAAAATTAACCTGATGAAAATTTTTGTTGCAGGACTTCCATACGATTTAGATGATAGTGAATTAGAAGAAATATTTGAAAAATTTGGTACTATTATTTCTGCCAAAGTAGCAATGGATAAAGAAACTGGTAAAAGTAAAGGCTTTGGTTTTATTGAAATGCAAAATGATGCGGAAGCTTTAGATGCCATTGAAAGCTTAAATGATATTTCATTAGGCAAAAAACCCCTGGTTGTAAAAAAGGCTGAAGAAGGCAATTCAAGACCAGGTGCTGGTAGTGCAAGACCCGGTAACGGAAACAATACTAGTGGTGGATTTAATAGAGATCGTAACAGATAATAATTTGTATCTTTTTTATTTTTCTACTATGCTTTTATAGGAAAAAAATTATAAAAAAATGCTTTACAATTCAGATAAGCTTAGCTGTAAAGCAATTTTTGCTGAAGAACCAATTAGTACAATCAAATAAAAATTGGATTAGATCGACAATATTAAGTAGCCCAACCTCTTTTCTGTCAAAAAAATACTGCTAAAAATTTCTTCGTAACTTTTTGAATTAAGATGTTATCATTTATAAATGAATAATTTATTGTTGATATGTTTTTTCTTGAAGATTTCCCTCCTCTTTTAAACCCGTTTTAGGTTCTGGCAATTTGCCTCTTTTGTAAATGATAAGACCATTTAAAAAATTACGTAAAATTTGATCGCCAGCCTCAATATATCCCGGATGGTCTTCGTTTCTAAAAAGATCGCCTAATGCCCCTTTGGAAATCTCAAAATCAACCAGTGAGAGAATTTCAATAATATCATCATTGCGCAATGAAAGTGCTACTCTTATTTTTTTAAGTATATCATTATTAGTCATTATATGGCTGAGTTTTTATTTAAAAAGAAATTACAAAATCGCATTCATTTTTTTTCATTATCCAATATTACCTTCAATAATAAACTTATCAACGTTGTCTTCGTTTTCTTTCTCCTTACTTAACCTGTCAAGTTTTTTACCGTAGGATAACTTGGTGATTAACACAAATAAAACAGGCACTACAAATATTGCTAAAGTAGTAGCTGAAAGCATTCCTCCAAACACTGTCCAACCTATTGTTTTACGAGATTCAGCAGCGGCTCCAGTCGCAAAAGCTAATGGCAGCACACCTAAAATAAATGCCAGCGATGTCATAACAATGGGGCGTAAACGCAATTGTACAGCTTGTAAAGTTGCGTGGGTAATATCAACTCCACGGTCTACCCTTTCCTTGGCAAATTCTACAATTAATATGGCATTCTTTGCAGCAAGACCAATTAGTGTTATCAAGCCAATTTGAGCGTATACATTGTTGGTAAGTGTAGGTAACAATATTAAGGTTAAAATTGAACCAAAAGCTCCGATAGGCACTGCAAATAAAACCGAAAAAGGAACAGACCAACTTTCATAAAGTGCCGCAAGAAAAAGAAAAACAAATATAATTGATATTGCAAAAATTGTTATTGTACTGCCCCCGGCTTTTAATTCTTCCCTGCTAAGCCCACTAAATTCATATCCATATCCTACAGGTAAATTTTTAGCTACCTCTTTTAAAGCCTCAATAGCTTGCCCACTACTGTAGCCGGGTTTAGGTGAACCATTTATTTCAATAGCCCGGTAAATGTTGTAGTGAGTAATCAACGAAGGACTTTCTATTACTTTAGTTGTAACAAGTGAACCAAGTTGTATCATACCTCCAATACTGTTGCGTACATAGTATTTATTTAACTCGTTTATTGAAGATCGATAAGTACTATCAGCCTGCGCAACCACCCGAAAATTTCTTCCATAAAGATTAAAATCATTTACATAACTACTTCCCAGCAATGTTGACATTGTACTATAAATATCTGCCACATTTACACCCAGCATTTTGGCTTTTTCTTTGTCAACATTTACCTGATAACTAGGTGTATGCGTTGTAAAAAAAGTAAAGGCTCTACCAATTTCCGGACGCTGATTTACTTCACCAAGAAATTTCTTAGCTACGGCTTCAAACTGTTGAATATTATCTGCACTGGTAGTTTGCTGCAACTCAAATGTAAAACCTGAAGTTGCACCCAACCCTGGAATAGCAGGGGGCGCAATCGCCAATATTCTTGCTTCTTTTATATCAGCAGTTCGTTTTTGAATTTCATCAATAATACCCTGCAATTTAAGCTGGGCAGTTTTTCTGTCTTCCCATGGTTGAAGATTTACAAAAAGCGTACCTGCATTTGATTTGAAAGAGAAACTGATAATGTTCAATCCTGCTAATCCACCTACTGTTTTTACCCCTGGTATTGCCTGCACCCTGGTAAGAATATTTAATAGCATTTCCTTACTTCTATTTGTGGAAGCTGCTTCTGGTAATTCGTATGTTACAAATAAACGCCCCTCATCTTCTGAAGGAATAAAACCGGATGGTTTACTTTTAAATAAAAAGAAAAGACCAACAAATAAACAAACAAGCATAATCAATACCATTGGTGTAGCCCTTATCCATTTGCTAACACCATGCGTATAAGACTTTGATAATTTTTCGAATCCTTTGTTAAACCATGCAAAGAATTTTTCCAATAAGTTCTTTTTTTCACTTTCTCCTTTAGAAGGTTTTAAAAGAATTGAACACAAAGCCGGCGTAAGAGACAACGCAACAAAGGCTGAGATGATTACAGATACTGCAATTGTAATAGCAAACTGCTGATACAAACGACCAACTATGCCAGGAATAAAACCAACGGGTACAAATACTGCTGCCAATATTAATGCAATGGCAATAACAGGCCCAGATATATCATGCATTGCTTTTCTTGTTGCTTCTTTTGCCGATATTTTTTCATGATCCATGTAGTGTTGCACTGCTTCAACCACAACGATTGCGTCATCTACCACAATACCAATTGCTAATACAAAAGCAAAAAGTGTTAAGGTATTAATGGTAAAACCAAAAGGAATAAAAAATATAAATGTTCCAATCAATGATACAGGGATAGCCAATACAGGAATCAATGTAGCCCGCCAGTTTTGTAAAAAAAGGAACACTACCAATATCACCAGTAACAGTGCTTCAACAAGAGTATGCATCACTTCTGTAATGGATACTTTTACTACCGATACCGTTTCCAAGGGCATGCTATAATCTATATCCTTAGGAAATGTTTTCTTTAATTCTGTGAGCGCTTTATTGATACCATCAAAAGTTTCCAGGGCATTCGCTCCGGGCGCCTGATAAATCAATACAAAAGCTGCTGGCTTACCATCAACATAAGCATTGCTGCCATAGTCAAATTTTCCTAATTCAACTCTAGCTACATCTTTTAAATATACGATGGTACCGGTTGAAGGTATTGTGCGGACTATAATATTTTCAAATTGATCCTTTGTATTAATTCGGCTATTTGTTAAAACACTGTATTCAAAACTTTGCGCTATCGGTTGTGGATTTCCGCCAACAGTACCTGCAGCAACCTGTAAATTTTGCTCTGTTAATGATGCAAGAATATCAGCTGTAGTCATTCCAAGGTTAGCTAATTTTTCTGGACTTAACCAGATTCGCATACCAAAATCATCTGCCCTCGAAACAATATCCCCTACTCCTTTAACACGTTGTAAGGCATCTTTTAAATAAATATTGGCATAGTTGCCAATAAAGGTTGCATCATGGGTACCATTGGGCGAATACAATGCCAATACTACCATAATAGATGGCACACGTTTACGCACAGTTAAGCCCAAACGCTTTACCGCATCAGGTAAAGTAGGTTGTGCAACACTAACCCTATTTTGCACATCCAACGCTGCAATATTTACATCTGTACCAATCTCAAAATTAACATTGATGCTGCTGCTACCACTACTGCTGCTGCCACTTGAAATATAAGTCATGCCAGGTGTACCGTTCACCTGTGTCTCAATGGCCGTAGTAGTTGTTTGTTCAACTGTTTCAGCATCTGCCCCTGTAAAATTACCTGATATAGATACTGTCGGGGGTGTAATATCCGGATATTGGGCAACTGGCAAAGTTGTCATTGCTATAATACCTACCAGTACAATTACAATCGATATTACGATTGCTGTTACGGGCCTTTTAATAAAAGTTTCTGCTATCATTATTTAGTTTCTTTAACCGTTACTACCGGCAAAATATTTGTACTTATTAATTATAAAAAAACAATTACACTACATTTAAAATGGTATGCTTTGCTTACCTTTTGCAAATTTTAATCAACAAAAGCTTACGCTACTATGCGATAAAGTAAATACTTAAACCTTTATTTCTTAGTTACCTTTTCTGCCGCAGGTATATTTGTATTTGTATTGATCATAGCACCTTCTCTTAAATTCTGCACGCCTTCAACAACTACTTTTTCTCCATTTTTTAATCCCTCTTTTACAATAACATCATAACCTATTTGTTTACCAAGGATCAATTTTCTTTGCGAAACTTTATTGCTATCATTGGGTACATAAACAAAAAATTCTCCTAACTGCTCTGTTACTGCTTTGTAAGGAATAAGGATTGATTGGGTAGCTCCATTGTTTTTTACTTTCACAGTTCCATTCATGCCGGCTATAAGTAATTTTTTATTATTTGGGAAAATAAGTCTGGCTTTAATAGTTCCCGTTTGTGAATTAACAGCCCTATCAAGCAAAGATATTTTTCCGGGATATGGATAAATATCATTACCAAATGCAAGGGTAAATGTGGAGTCACCGGATATGGCTTTTTCACTCATAAATTTTGCAAAGCGATAAATTTCTTTTTGGTCAATATTAACATCTACTGCCAGTTCTTTATCTGATGAAACTGTATTTAACAACGTTTGGCCGGCTGTAACGGCAGCGCCTGTTTTAACAGCGGAGATGCCAATCACACCGTCAAATGGTGCGTATACTTTTGTATATTTTACGTTGGTGTGTACTGCCTGGATATTTGCCCTTGCTGCATCTGCCTGTTTATGCGCCACTTCTAAAGCTGCATCTGCATTGTCTACCAATTGCTTTGCTATGGCATCATTCTTATCCAATTCATGAAACCGGTTGGCATCTTTTTGCGCTTTATTTAAATTGGCTTCCTGCACTTCCAAACCGGCTACTGCCTGCTGATAATTAGCTGCATACAATTGTGCATCAATCGAATACAATAATTGCCCTTTTCTTACTCTGTCGCCATCTTTAAAATGCACTCCGGTAATAAAACCACTTACCTGCGGTCTTAAATCAACCTGATTTAATGCACTAACAGTCGCAGGATATTCATCATAATAAACAGCATCAGCTAACACTACGGGCTGCACTGTTACTTTGACTGGTGGTGGAATTGCTGCTGTATCAGCAGTGTTATTATTGCTACAGGCTGCTATCAAAAAAAGAGTAGCTAGTCCGCTTAATGTTATTATTTTTTTTAAATACATGCTAAAAGAAATTTATAATTTTAATCGGTTAATTTTATTAATAATTGATTTGCCCTGCTGCTTTTTGAACATCAATTTTACTTGCCAGCAACTGATACATGGCAGTGTAATAACTTATTTCAGATGTACGCAAATCTGTTTCAGCTGTTATTACTTCCAGATAAGTTTTAATACCGGAGCGATATTGTAACTTTATAATATCATACACTTCTTTCGCAACTCCCAAGTTTTCTTTTAATGCAAGATAATATTGCAAGTTACTTTTATAAATTGCCAATGCCTGGGCATAACCGGCGTTTACAATATTTTTAAACCGTTCTATATCCAAATCATTTCTTTTTAATTCTAACTCGGCAGCCTGTACATTAGTCTTTCTTTTTCCTCCCTGAAAAATAGGGAAGCCCATTGTAATTGCTGCAAAAGAGTTAGGAAAATTATTACTATATAATTTTCCTATATTGTTATTTTGATAACTTAAGTTATATGCACCACTTGCAGATACTGTTGGCAGGTAACTCCATTTATTATATTGTAAATTATACTGCAACAATCTTCTTTGTGTTTCCAGTAATTTATATTCTATCCTTTCAGTGTATTTTGCTGTCTTTAATGTGTCCAACACTATTTCCCTTTCCATTTGAAGGCTATCATATCCGATATTTAAATTGGCCGACACAGGATACCCCATTAAAGATTTGAGATATTCCAATTTTGCTTTGAGCAACTCTTCGTTACTTCTTTTGGCAGCTTTTGAATTATTAAGAGAAATGGTTGCCCTTTTGTAATCAATTTTATCAGTAATACCTGATTTGTATTGGTTATAAGCATCTTTTAAACTTTGCTCAATACGCAAAATATTTGTTTCCGATACTTTAATCTGTTGTTGGGTAGAAAGTACATCGTAAAAAGCTTTTGAAACATCTGCAGCTACTTCAATTTTATTGTTACTGGTGGCTTGCTTTGCTTGCAGCCTTACATCATTTTTTGAATGGCTTGCCAATAATACATCTCTATTAAAAATGGCTTGCGAAACGGTAAACTGTCCGCCAGATGTATTGTTAACACCCAGTTTTACTGGGTTACCGCCAATAACAGTGGTTTGCACAATAAAATTATGCTGCAGGTTAAAATTAAAATTAATCTGGGGATACCAGTCTGCCAGTTTACTTTTAATAGTCGTTTCAACTATTTCCTGATCTAACAAAGATTGTTGTATTTGCGGCTGGTGAAAAATAGCATAGTCAATGGCGTTCTTCAATGTAATTTCCTGCAAAATGCTATCTTTTATACCCATTTGTGCAAGCACAAAAAAAGGGCATAATAAAACTGAAACAAAGATTAATCGCTTTATGGGAGACTGCCTTTTTTTACTATAACCAGAACTTGTACCAAACGGTAATATTGAAATCAATTTTCCAATTAATTGTATACTTTTATTCATTCTATTATTTATTTATTAGTATTGATTTTATACAATCAACATTTATATCAACTACTTATAATAATTTCTAAATCAATTTTATTATTGAATACAGATTTTTTTC
Organism: Ferruginibacter sp.; assembly: GCA_025352695.1. Classification (GTDB taxonomy): domain Bacteria; phylum Bacteroidota; class Bacteroidia; order Chitinophagales; family Chitinophagaceae; genus Ferruginibacter. Next base: position 7,529 of record JANXSK010000099.1, read on the forward strand.
TTGCGGAAAAATTATAAATCAAGTAGGCATTGGTTATCAATAAAAATATTATTTTTCTGCAAATGCAGCTATGTTTTTAACATATTCTTTCAACAAAGTTTTATTGAGAATATAAGAATAACTACGACCTTCTTTCTCTCGCTCAATTAAGCCAGCTTCTGTAAGCGTTTTAATATGATGGCTAACTGAAGGTTGAGCCAAATCGAGCACACTTACAATTTGTGAACATTGAATAAAACCTCCATTGATAGCCATATCTTTCAATATTTTCAACCGGTTAATATCACCCAATGCCTTAGCTATTTTTTCTAATTGCTTTAATTCCATTTACAAACACATTGATAGATGCAAATGTATCTATCTTTACTAACTTATAAAAGTTTATTTGTTTTGCAAAGATGATAAAACAAAACAAATAACAGGTTAATATGTTAAAAATGGCCATAACTAAATTTAAAAAAGTATGCTTTTTATCAAAATACAACATAGACATGTACATTTACCATTTTGATATTACTATAATCTTTATTTATATTTATTTGCACATAACTTATTTAAAATTTACATTATGGAATACAATAAATTAACGCCAGATGAAGCGTATGTAATTTTACAGAAAGGCACAGAAAGACCTTTTACAGGACAATATGATAACAACACTGCATCTGGCACTTATGTTTGTCGCAGGTGTAATAGTCCACTGTATCAATCAACAGATAAATTTAATTCTCACTGTGGCTGGCCCAGTTTTGATGATGAAATACCCGGTGCTGTAAAACATGTTCCGGATGCAGACGGAAGCAGAACAGAAATTGTATGTAACAATTGCGATGGTCATTTGGGACATGTATTTACCGGAGAGCGTTTAACTGCTAAGAATACGAGACACTGTGTAAACTCCATTTCATTAAAATTTATACCTGAAGAAAAATAATTGAACGTTTATTTAAATAGTAAAAAATATGAAAAAATTATTACCATTATTTCTATTTGTAATTTTCACTCAAGATTCAAAAGCACAACAAATTATTGAAAGAGATAATGAAATAGCGCAAATGGTAAAAGAGGTATCACCTGACTCATTAAAAACATACATAAAAAATCTGGTAGCATTGGGCACTAGAAATACGCTTAGCACACAAGCAAATGTACAACGTGGTATTGGTGCTGCAAAAAATTGGATATTAAATAAATTTAATGAATTTGCAAAAAAATCCAATGGCAGGCTGTCTGCTTTTATTGATACCACTACACTACAACCCGATCACCAAAGAGTTGATACAACCTTACTATTAGGGAATGTTATTGCAACATTAAAAGGGATTGATCCAACAGATAAAAGAATATTTATAATTAGCGGTCATTTGGATAATATGCGCAGTAATGTTATGGACCGCACAGGAGATGCACCTGGTGCAAACGATGATGGCAGCGGCTGTGCAGCAGTGTTGGAATGTGCCAGAATAATGAGTAAACATTCTTTTGGTGCAACAATTATTTTTATAACTTTTAGTGGCGAAGAGCAGGGGCTACTGGGTGCTTACTATATGGCAAAAAAATCGAAAATACAAAATTTACGCATAGAAGCAGTATTGAATAATGATATTATGGGAAGCAATAATAGCAATGAAACCAATATCATTAACAATACCCAGGTCAGGGTTTTTAGCGAAGGATTACCGTTTTATGAGTTGGATAAAAATGCTAAAACAATTCGTCAGTTTGGGCTCGAAAATGATGGTATCTCCCGTCAGTTAGCTCGCTATGTTAAAGAAACTGGAGAACGCTATGTAGATAATCTACAGGTTGTAATGGTATATCGCAATGATCGGTTTTTACGTGGTGGCGATCATACACCGTACGTAGAAAATGGATTTGCAGCTGTACGGATTACTGAAATGAATGAAAATTACACCCGGCAACATCAGGATATACGGACGGAGAATGGCATTCAATACGGTGATGTTTTAGAGCACATAGATTTTGAATATCTTCGAAAAAATACAGCACTCAATCTTGTCAGTCTTGCTAATCTTGCCAAAGCTCCATCCAGACCAGAAGCTGTTACAATAGATGTTTTGAAATTAGGAAATACAACTAACCTAAACTGGCAACCCTCAAAAAATGGAAAGGTAAAAGGATATTATATTTTATTGCGGGAAACCACCAGCGCCTTTTGGCAAAAGAAATTATTTACCAATGAATTACAAATTATTTTACCTTATTCAAAAGACAATTACTTTTTTGCTGTACAAAGTGTTGGAGAAAATGGCAATGAAAGTTTACCCGTTGTACCCGGAATTAACAGGTAATATAGTTAGTTTGCCTGTTATCTAATATAAAAAAAATTGCAAAAAAATATTACTTATGAAATATAGTATCTTCTTTCTTTTGTATGTTATATTAATTGTACAAGTTAATGGACAGACTGCAACTACAAGTGTATCTCAAAAATATGATGTAGTTGTTTCTTTTGGAAGCATGTGTTGTGGAACTGCATCGGATAATTTTTTAAAAGACTACATTAAAAAGTTTAATAGCAAAAATAAAATTACAGTTAAAGGCAATCTGTTAGCGGGATGTGGCAGGGAAGGTGAATTTAAAATCCTATTTACGCTATCAAATTTAAAAGAGGCAAAAAAAGCAACACTAACTAAACCATTAGGAAAATTGATTGATGATCAAAACAAAAAAAATAAAACGTCCAACGCAAGTAGCGGCCCCATTAGCATTGCATACGATGTACCACTCAGCAAACTTGAAAATTGCAGGGAAACTTTGGCAAACTGGAAATTGTAAAATCTTATTTATTATACTTGAAAAGCAAATTTATGACTGCACCAAAAATTATCAAGTGCAATAAGCCGTGGCTTGAAAAAAGAAATTATTTCCGTCCATTGAAACTCCATATTTATGTTAACATTTTCAATTAAAGTTTCTATAGTGCAATTTATTTTATCTACGGCATTTTTATTCATTTTTTGCCATCTCCAATCAGTACCAACTATTTGTTGAAATTGTTTTTTAAACAATTCTAATTGTTCAAATTGTTGCAACTGAACATTTAAATCCGGGTGCGATAATTCAATAACAATAGCCTCCTTATTGTTAATTAATTGCAATTTAAAACGGATAAACCTTACTTCCGTTTTATAGTTAATCCAATTTATTTTTTCACCATCGGCAGAAGGGATTGGTGCCATGTATTGACCAAATACTGTCCAGAATTGCCGCCTTAGTAAAGACGATGATTTGTCAGAATAACTGCTATTAAAATTCATGAAAATGACGACTAATAAAGATGTTCAGTTTATAAATTCAGTTAAAGCAAGCACCATTAGTTTTATATTTTACGGTAATAATTTTTATGCTGCATCTCCTTTATTTAATATTATTACTCCATTCAAAAAAACTATCAACATCCTTTTTAAATTGTATCATTGATGGTTTGTTGATATAATACATATGTCCGGATTCGTAGTAATAATGCTTTAAATTTTTTCGTAATTCTGGCTGAAGAAACATGTGTGCAACATCATAATTGGCTGTAAAATAAGGCGTGGCAAAATCATAATAACCGCTGCCGATATAAACTTTTAGGTTAGTATTTTTTGTCATTGCATCCCGTAAACTTTCCGCCACATTTAAGTATTGATTTTGAACATTATTATAATTCCATGGATAGACATTACCAAAAATATTATAGGCCCTATCTTCTTTAAAGTTTAGCTCTCTTTCAAAGTAATCATTCATTGTACTGGTAAAAGGCCCGTCAATATTGGTAAAAGAAGGATCAAAATCTGCCCCTTCTCCTGCATTATCAAAATTATGCCCGGTAAAGCGGCTATCTAAACGGCCAACAGATAAACCATCTTTACGCCTTAGCTCTTTGTAAAAACGACTATCAGAAACACGTAGGTTAGCCTGCAAAATATAAGCTTTACTTAGCCCGGTGTAATAGCTTAGTTTTTCTGCTATCTTGTCTTTATCTGCTTCGCTAAGCCATTCTCCTTTTAATAACGCCGGTGCATATTCATTCATTGCAAAAGCTTCGCTCTCTGTTAATGTTTTTTGTAAGTTTGTCTGAAGAGCAGGAGCTAATTTTTTATGATACCATGCTGCTGCAGTGTAGCTGGGAACATATAAAACAAATGGAAGGTCGTTGCCAATAGCAACATCATTTGTACCAAAATTAAGTACCGGCGAAATAAGTAAAATACCATTAATATAAATGCGATAATTATCCGTCAGGTATTTTGAAAGCCCTGCCGCACGTGTGGTACCATAACTTTCGCCAGCCAAATATTTAGGAGAGGCCCAACGCTCAAACTTAGATAAAAAACTACGAATAAAAGAGGCTATACTTTGAACATCTTCAACAAATCCATGAAACTGTTTAATATTCTCGCCACTTGCAGCATAACTAAATCCAGTAGAGACAGGATCGATAAATACAAGATCAGTTTTATCAAGCCAGGTATATTCGTTGTTAACAATTTGGTAAGGAGGCGGAGGGGATGTACCATCATCCTGTAACAAAACCCTTTTAGGTCCTAAGCCACCCATATGCAACCAAACTGAAGAAGACCCCGGGCCTCCATTAAAAGTAAAACAGATTGGTCGTTTAGCTGCATCCTCTGCATTTTTTTTATAATACGTAAAAAAAACTTTAGCAACCAATTTTCCAGTGTCATTTTGTAAATTTAAAAAACCAGAATATGCGGTGTATTCTATTTTATTTCCAGCAACTACAAGTACGGTATTTTTAGTAATAGTAGCAGTGATTCCTGCGGGCATAAGTTCATTTTTATTATCCACTGGAACCGATTTTTTTTGTGCCAAAATCGACAATGAAAATAAAAGGAATAATGTAGCAATAACAAGTTTCATAATTTAATATTTATGCTGTAATATAAGATAAAGGATTTATGAATTTTCAAATACTGAAGTAGTGACTTAAATTTGTTAAAACATATTGTACATGTAGTAATTATAATGATTAAAAAAATAATGATTAAAATTTTAATATATTAAATTTTTGGACATTGAATATTGGGTAATAAACGCTCATTTTTTCCAAAGTGCAGAAAATTATTCCCAAAATTTACTTTGAAAAAATTTTAAAATATTGAATAATAATATTTTAAATAATTAAATAATTATGGCATGATTTTAGGTAAATATAGATAACCGTTTCTCCTAGTGATAATGTAAAGTTTCTATTTAAATTTTAACTGAGAACATATCCAATGTACCAATCACCATTTTAGGAAAGTACATGCAGAGAAATAGAGTGCAAAGAGTTTTGGTAGTGAGCCAAAACTCTTTTTTTATATAATTTATTTATAATTCTTCAACTACAAAGTTCATATTGGACTAAGTTTAATGTTTTCTTTTTTACCTATCCATATATTATGGTCGGCTGTTGTTTCAGGTATTTTCGTTTTTTTCATTTTGTTGGAATGAACAATCATAAATTCGTTACTAAAATATTGATCAACACTTATGGAAATAACAGCTTTAATTCTTTTAATTAGTTTCATAATCTGGCTTTCTATAATCTGGAAGAAGAAATCAAATACAATACAGGAAACCATTTCGACGGAATATCGAATCATTTTACAGAAAAATGTAACCTTTTACAGCAACTTAGATGGTATAGCTAAGATATTATTTGAAACTCGTTTGCAAAAGTTTTTAGCTGCAGTTAAAATTACAGGCATCAACACAATTGTAGAACCTATTGACAAAGTTTTTATTGCTGCAAGCGCAATCATTCCTATCTTTTGTTTTAAAAATTGGGAATATAATAACCTTAATGAAGTTTTATTATATCCAGATTCATTTAATGAAGAATTTAATGTAAACGGTTTGCCAGAAAGACCTGTTTTGGGAATGGTAGGAAGCGGAGCTATGCAACAGGTAATGATTCTAAGCCAATCAGCTTTAAGAGAAGGTTTTGTAAATAAAACAGACAAGAATAACACAGGTATTCATGAGTTTGTACACTTAATAGATAAATCAGATGGAGAAGTTGACGGAGTTCCGGAATATTTGCTTAATAAGCAATACTTGTTACCATGGATAAATTTGATGCATAAAAATATTAAAGAAATTTTGGCAGACAAGTCTGACATTAATCCATACGGTGCAACAAACAAGGCAGAGTTTTTTGCTGTTGTTTCAGAATATTTTTTTGAACGTCCAGATTTACTAAAAATAAAGCATCCCGAACTTTATGAGCTATTGGAACAGCTTTTTAAGCATGATAATAGTAAAATTGTTATAAAATAGCAATAATTGTATTTCCAATTTTTCGACAATTAGTTAATCTTTTTCCTTCGCAAAAATGTAGCATGTTTATTGCTTCTTCCTAATTTTAATATTAAATTTATGCAACTAACATTTATAAAAAATATACAGTTTACTAAATTAATTAAGGCCGATGGACGTTTAAGAGAATTTAATTTTAGAAGGTACAATTCTGGTAACCAGCAACCTGCTATTTTTTCGGTTAATGTTGTAGACAATCGTGATAATAGAATCATTTTTGAAATGCAAAAAGAAGAGAATATTTGGAAAATTATTAAACAGCAACTACCCCCCTGGATTATTGAAAATGAAACTAATTTTCATGAAAGTATAGAGGAAGAACTTAAAAATTCATAATATTTTCAACAGTAATACCCTGTAGGTTATTATGTTGTATCTTTTGATTTTTAAACACTTTTTTGCCCATCCCATTATTTTTTCTCCCCTATTTACATACAATATAATTTTTGATAGCTAATTGTATTTGTATTGCAGTAAATTGTAAATCAATTTTAAATCTATGTCCACTGAGCTGCATTCTTTTATTCAATTACTAGTAAAAAGTATTGAAAAGCAACTATTTATAAAAATTACACTTGGTAACAAAAGGGAAAAATCTGCTGATCTAAAAAATGTGTTTGTAAAGCCTGTTTTAATAAAAACCGTAACTAAATTATCTTTTATTTATAGATATCCAACAAAAGACATCACTAAAAATTTTGATGTAAAAGAAAGCAGTGTTTTAATAGGAAAAATGTTGGAAGATGAATTTTACAATGCAGATCTTTTTACTACAGAAAATGATGTCCATTTCTCGGTTCAAAAAAACAACTTGATTAAAACCATTGTCCGACCGGCTACATTAACAACAAATAGTTTATCAACTCATCATGATAAAGATAAAGTCCGTATTGTAAAAACGATTAATAATATTTACCTGAAAGAATTGGGCATTACAACAGCAGAAGGTGTTGTAAAAAAAGATATGCAGGATAAATACAAACAAATTAATCGCTATATAGAAATAATAGAAGGAATTATAAAAGACCTTAATTTTAAAGAAGTTATTAAGGTTGTTGATATGGGTAGCGGCAAGGGGTATTTAACGTTTGCTTTATACGATTACCTAGTTAATAATTTATTATTAACAGCAACAGTAACAGGAATAGAATTAAGAAAAGAGTTGGTTCAAAAATGCAATAAGATAGCTCTGGATTCTCATTATGCAAATTTGATATTTAAAGATGGAACCATACAAGACGCCGTTTTATCTGATATTGATATTTTAATTGCACTACATGCTTGTGATACAGCAACCGATGATGCAATTTACAGGGGTATAAAAGCAAATTCAAAAGTGATTATTTGTGCTCCCTGTTGCCATAAACAAATTCGTAAACAAATGGATCCTGTTAACGAATTAAAATCTATCACAAAGCATGGTATTTTATTAGAACGTCAGGCAGAAATAATTACGGATGCCATAAGAGCCTTATTACTTGAAGCACATGGTTATAAAACCAAAGTGTTTGAATTTATTGCAACTGAACATACACCGAAAAATGTATTAATTGTTGCTATTAAACTTGTTAAGGAAAAAGAATCCTTGAAAATAGCACTTGATAAAGTTGGTGGTATAAAAAAACTTTTTGGTATAAAAACGCATTACCTTGAAACACTCCTTGAAAATTAATAATAATTTCTTGTTACACAATTATGGAATATTTATATAGCCAATAAACGAAAATAAATTATTTTTATAAGTCAACAATTTTGAAAATCTTATTACAAATAATTGGAGCACCGAAATAAATTTATAAATATCATTTTCATTTTTTGCAGTTGTTTTTGCTATACTACTTCTGTAAAAGCTTTTAACAATAGGGATACAACCACGATTTCTACAAAAGCCCAGGCAATCGCATACATTGAAAAAATCACAGTGCTTAAACCAAGTAAGCATTGGCCAAATATCAAACCCGATTTATTTCTTTCTAATTTAAAATCTAATATTTATCATCCGCTCAATATTTACGAAGGCAGTAATACTAATTTTTGTGGTTATGCCGCTTTGTCTTATTTACCATTAAATTTTGATCCGCTTGGCTTTGTAACTTTTATGGTAGAACTCTATAAAAATGGAGAGGCCAGCATCAGAAAAGAAAAATTCGTTCCCTCCGCAGCCATACACAAAGTAGCAGGAACTTTGGTTTTTAAAGGAGTACTGGACATAAGACCTGCTGATCAATTGTGGTTTTTGTGTCTCGCTGATCATTTTAAAGGGTACTTGAATTTTTTTAATAATACTTTTCAACCAGGAGATGAAGATCGATTCTGGGCATCCGTTAATTTATCAAAATTTAATCGAATGATACAAAGCCTTTACAACTACAAGATTGATGCAGTTGGAGCTGATTTAATCAGACCACAAATAAAGGATTTGTATACATATATCAGGGAAAAATTCCTATTGGAAGGAACTGTGTTTCTATACCTTGATAACAGATACCTTACAAAAAAACAACATTCTAATTTTTGGCTAACAATACCAACACACTTTATAACTTTGCTTGACATTTATAAAACAGGTGATTTAATCACTATTATTTATTGGGATTATGGTGGCAAAACACTTCGACAATTAACGCCTGAGTTTTTAAAAAAAATAACTTTTGGAATTTTGTACTGCACAAAAATTGGCTGATGGTAAACAAATTATGGATTGGAATATTTTTAATTTTTATTGTGTTAATGCAATATGCCTGCACTGAATTTAAAGTAATTGCAGCTGCTAATTATCGTAAAAATGAAAAAACGCTTGAAAGTATACATCAGTTATACAACAGGCTTTATGCTAAAAAGCCTTTCTCTCTTGAATTTAATAATAAGCCTTTTAATGATCTTTCAATAGCTATTTATACAGACAGTATCAAATACATATATCAATTTGAAATAACAGAAAAACGAATTGAAGATACTTTGCGAAAATACAATGTAGACATAACCGCCATCAAACAATTAATTAGGCAAATGAGGTCGGTACACTGTACCTGGATAAATAATTTGGTTTATTATGAGAATGGAAAAGAGAAGAAAATGACATATATCTCCATCAGATCTCTTGTAGCAACTTTACCCTTTACGAACAGCAAATATTTTATACTCACTTATTTTGAACAACCGCAGTATTTTGATAGCGAAGGAAGATTATTGGCAGGAAAGGAAATGCGAAAATTAAGGCAAATAAATAATGAGATTTTTTACCGAATTAATGATAAAGTGGCGTACACTATATCAGAAAAATTCAGGTGATTATTAAATTTAATAGCGCCTTTTTTTTCCTTCTAAATACTTATTTCCAATAATTGTACTTAATGGTTTTTCGTATACTTTACTTTCTACCCAGGAAATGATATCCAGGTAAGCAAAGCTCCTTGTTTGAAAACGATTTTTCTCTAACCCTTTAATACTTCGTAAAAATTTTTCTAACTCTGGCTTTAATTTTTGCCTTGACAGTTGAAAAGAATTGCGCAAAAATTTAAACATAGCTTCTTCCACTACAGTTAAATTTTCCATTTTAGCCATAAACCTATAAACAGATTTTATCAACGATTCGATTATATCAAAGTTACCCAATTCATAATGAGCCATCAGGTGCAATAACCTTGCATAACATTGAAGGTCATTTCGCATTTCAACACTACCGTTTATTATTTTTTGAAGATAATCTATAGAAATATCATATTTACCTGCTCCAAAGTAAAGATTTGCAATTTTATAATTAAAAACCAATAGCCTGTGATTGTCAATATAAAGCGAATATTCTTCCAATTTTTCTTCGATCCCTTTTATAATTTTTAAACCTTCAAAAAAGGTTCCCAACATAAAATGCTGATTGATTTTAGAAGCGCTTATGTAAACAAATGTTTGAATACGGTGATTATCATGCCGATTGGCCAAATCAGTTCTTGAAAAAACCTCAAAATCTTTCACTACCATTTCAAAACGTTGGTAATTTCTTAGATCAAAATGGGCATTCAATAGATTATGCATACCCTTTATATAATACCCTGTCTCAACTTTAATCATTAATGGCTGTTCATTAAAAATATCAACCCACTTTTGTGCATAGCGATAGTAAAGTAAAAAATCCTGTCGAATAAATGCATACCAACAATAACTTTGATACAAGTATAACCTTTCATAAAATCCTGTTTGAGAATGAGCCCCGATAGGCAAATTATCTTCAAGAAATTGTTTTACATTTTTTTCGTCCTTTTCGTTTCTGGCGTGACCATTTTTAATATACCAGCTGTATAACCTTAAGGCTAAATTAGACAATCTTGATACATTATCTACCCTTGTATTTACTTCAATGGCTTCTATTGAAAGTTGCTCTCCCCTGTTTTGCATACTTCTTGTTATATGCAATGTTTCAATTTTTTTCTCCCAAGAGATTACCTGCGTTAAAAAATTAAACTTAAAATGAGTTTTGGCTATTTCTTTTAATTTTTCTAAAATTTTAAGGCTCTGTATATATAATCCTTTATTGTACAAAATTCTGGCATAATCCAATTGCTCATTTAATTGCAAATCTATACTTTCGGTACTTTTAAGTAGCCTCAAACTAGCAAGTAGTTGTTTGTAGAGATGGACCTTTATATTGGAAAGCTGTGGCTTTTTTATTGAGGGTAATTTTTTTAAAAGAATTGTTTCATCATAGTCCGTTAGTTTATCCAATGCATCAAACAATTCGATAATCTTTAAGTGTTCATTACCTGAACTTCTCTTTATATAAAGTTTAAAATTTCTCTTTTCAGCCTTTTCCAGTGATTGAATAAGCTGAAATAATGTATCTGTAAATCGGTTGGGCATCATTATTAATTTTAACTATAATCTAATACCAATAAGGGTTTTACATAAAAAATCCTTATTCAGCATAATTAAAACATTCATAAGTTAATTATGAACGTAAAAAAACACATCATACTTTCATTTTAAGAAAGTAATGATGTGTTAAAGAATATAGCAGGCAATCGTAAAAATGGGCAACCAATCGTTAATAAGTTCTAACAGCAAGATAGTATATACTGAGTTATTAGTTAAAAATAATTATAAGAGTTTCATATGGCAAGCAATCGTTAATGTTCTTCCGTTTCTACGGAAGAACTATTTTTTTGTACCAAAGAGTATTACCATTTTATCTTATATATAAAATTATTATTAAATTTTTTTTAAAATAATTCCTTCCAATTTAATTAGGTATTACAAAATCAGGTTTGCGAATAAATATGCTATTGTATTTAAACCTGATATTGGTACCAATTTCTACTTTAAAATTTTTCATACCGGGTAATGTTTTAGGAAAATAATAGCACCTTAATTCAATTGTTCCAAAAGTAAGGTTTTCATTTCTAGTTCTTACACCAGCACCAATTGAACTATACAAATTACTTTTTTTGAATGGCTGATTTATTGGGGTAAGCATTGACATATCTGCAAAAACGAAAGGAGCCATTCTAAATCCCCAGAACTTTTGCATATTAAAAAAAACAGATTCTGCCTTTACTGTACCTCTTAAATCAGCAGGCCCAGGATTACCCCAAAAATAAGGTAACCCAAAAATACTATTCAGGTTAATAGGCTGATTTAAAACAGGATTTATTTGCTTTGTAAATCCGGCGGTAAAAAAATTTCTGTTTAACCATTTACCCCCTAATTTTTTTAACCTGGTAAAATGATCTACATTAAAAAGTATATCAATATCCTCCCATCTTTTATTGTATAAATAACCACCTATCCTAAAAGTATACGTGCTGTAAAAGCCCTTTTTATTAAAATGGCTTTTTAAGGCATCCATCCCAAAATAAGGACGATCTCTATCTTGCTTTTGTGTAAATCCCCCAATAAGTGCTGCACTGAAACCTTCAGGAACATCCTCATTTCGGCCAAAACCATAAATAAAATTAGCCCTGTATGTCTCCTGTTTAAAGATACTAAATGAAGTGAGTAGCCCATTAATATCAGCATAACGGTAATCATATATCTGGTGGTTTTTATCGGGGATCTCATTAAATTGCTGGCTAAATGCCCTAATGGCTATAAATTTCCTAACCCTTGTTTGCATATTCTTATACAACAATCGAAGACTTCCAAAATTATACCCGAACCAAACATCAACATTTCTATAACTGTATTTAAAATCGCTGTTATAAAGTGAATCTGATATGTAATTATTATTTGTTCTATTTAATGAAAAATCTGCTGCGCCTATCCATGGAATGTAGGGCGTTACGAGCGGTTTTTCAAAATGTGTATACATAAAAGATTCTTCATTTCGGCCACTGTTAAAAGCACTTCTGTAAGATTCAAAACCAACACTCCAATCAATAAAACTACCCATAATATTGCGTTTTGTAAATCCAGCATCAAACCCAAATTTTGGATTCCGATCTTTATCATATAAAGTACTGAGTGACAGCCGAGATCCACTACCTCCAATGTTTTCATTGGTGATTTTAATTTTACCTTTTGTTGAACCAGCTATATCGAGGCCAACGCCTAAAGGAAAGATATCTTTTGTAATTATTACAACATCAACTGAATCTATAGTGCCGGAAATAGTATCAATCAAAATACGGGCATCCTGTATATAAATCTGGTCACGCAGGTGACGCTCATTATCCGCTAAAAGATAGGGTTGAATCTTATCTCCTTTTTTAAAAAATAAATTGTTTCGTATTACCCTTTTGGTCGTATTGGAATGCAAACCATTTGCTACAATAGCTCCAAAATTATTTTTAATTACAGTAGTGTCAAAAATATTGCGCTCAAATCCAAGCCTTAGCAACTGTATATTTCTAATTACTTTGCCGGTATGAATAATAAATGGATTAACTATTTTAACGGCATCGGTTCCCTCGGGATCTTTAGTAATACTTTTTCCTAATTGGCCCAGTAATCCCTTTTTTTTAGACAAAAAAAACGTATCCGAATTTTCCTTTACTTCCTGCGCTACTAGTAACGATGAAAAAAAAGAAAAAACAAGTAATAATAAAACAATTGGCATAGCCTGTTTTAACATAGATCCTCATTAAGTTTTAGTATATAAACATATCTACTTAGCAAAAAGTAATTACAGTTAATGAAAAGTAATAATCGCTTACTGGATGGCAAAAGAAACTGCAGCTGATGCATGTAATAATGTTGTATCAAAAATGGGTATTGTACAATCTGACTGCTGAATCAACATTGGAATTTCTGTACATCCCAAAATAACACCTTCTGATCCAAAATCAATATACTTTTTAATAATTTCCTGATACATTTTTTTTGTTGCAGGTGACAGTATTCCTTTTCCCAGTTCGTTATAAATGCTCTTATTTATTTGCTCCATTTCATTTGAATCTGGAATAAGTAATTTAATACCATTTTGCTTTAATCTATCTGTATAAAAGTTACCCAGCATAGTATATTTTGTACCCAATAATAATACCGTTTTTATTTTTTTTTGATTAAGAGAATTTAGTACAACATCTGCTACATGTATTAGCGGAATATTTATTGCTGACTGAACTTTATCTGCAATAGTATGCATTGTGTTGGCGCAAAGTAACATACAATCAGCACCTGCATTTTCTAGTTGTTTTGCAGCCTTGCTTATTATTAATTCAATACCGTCCCAATCACCCTTTTGGATAAGATTTACAATTTCGCCATAATTTACGGAGTACAAAAAAATCTTTGCAGAGGTATTATTACCAAGCGAATTATTTACACTTTCATTAATAATCCTGTAATAATCAATGGTTGAATACCAGGAGATACCGCCAATTAATCCAATTGTTTTCATAGCTACATATTTATTTATATTACAAACGATAACTGTTTAATGGTACAATATTCTATAAAAATAAACCTGTTTCAGGAGTGATTTTTTTTTATTTTTTTACAATAAAATATTTATAAAACTAACAAAACTGTACAAATTAACTACAAAATGCCTCTTTAGTAAATATTTTTTTAACATTCCTTTTAGCCTTTAATTTTAAAAATGTCGTTGTTTTTATGTCTATCAACGGTATCTTTGCGCCGCAAAACAGTAAATACATAATTTTTACTGCAGTTCTAACAATTGCTTGCTAAGGAAAATTTTCGAAAGGCCGTAAAAAGACCAGTTCCGAAAATATTATTTAGTAAATTAAAATTAGAGAATATGAAAACTGATACCCTTGGCACGAGTGCCCCTATCAAAAATGATGAACTGAAAGAGTTATTAAATGAACCAGTTGCTACAAATGAAAAGCAATACGATTCAAACCGAATTTTTGGTGCAATCGATATGTGGAATCTTCAAAAAAAGCAACGCACTTCTCTGGCAATGAGAAGAAGGTTAAACTGATAAATTATTTTAAATAACGCTATTAATTTCTCAGAATTTATTTAGCATGGCAAATGCCATGCTTTTTTTATTTAATTACTTTTAAGGAAGTAAAACAAATTTAATTAAAATAAAAATTATTGTGAAGTTGCTAAATACAAACAAAACAGCAACAAATTTTGTATTTATATCTAATCTAGATTTTATTTTTATAAAGTATGATACAAGCCTATAATTTTATTGCTTCCTGGCAATTATTTCCCGAAAAAAGTACTTACGAATTTGGTGATCGCCCCAAATCGGGAATTTATAAAATAGCAGCTACTTTAAAAAAAAAAGAAATCAGCATCAGCATCAATTGGGTTACGTTGGAGAACCAAGCATTTGCCTCCTTTTATACATTAAGCACTGAGCATTATCATTTTCCTTTTGAAGAAAAAGAAATGGCAGAATACACCAAAACAAATTTTATAGATGCTCTTCATTTTGAGGTAGAATTTATAAAAATGGAGCAAGTTATTTTAAAAGTAGTAAATGAATTATTACCCAATGGCTATTTAAAAATTATACACTATGGAACAGCCCCCAATGGCAACGCTTACATAAATACAGAGATTTACCACAAGCAATTAAGTGTGATGCCTTACTCTACTTCGGTAAGCGGTGCTGTAATAAAACCTACAGAAGAAGGCGTGATTCGCCATAAGGCACTAACGGCTATGGAGGAGCAGACTAATATGCAACTTAACCAAATAAGAAAGCAAATTGAATTGTTGGCAATACAGGCACAGGAAATACAGATGCGTAAGGAATTAAGTATAGTTATTTACAACGCTAAACTAGGCTTTATACCAGTTATTGGTCACATTTACTATTTGTACCAGAAGGCTGATGATACACACACGCTTTCGCTTATAAGTTCAAATGAATACGGTGGCGGTGGAGGACCTTATAAAAAATTTATTGCGTCGGTAAAATTGTTGGCAGATCATACCTGGGTTGAGATGTAATTGAAATAGAAAGTTATTTACTTAAGGAATATCAATGCTTTTGTTTAATAGAAAAACAGATGCTTTACATGGGTAAAGATCATACATTTTCATTGCCCATTGCAGCCTGTTTCATTTTATAAGTAGTTTCATGACCAAGGTATTTTTCCATCCATTTTTCTACAAAATAAATGAGGGGCGTTAAAATAATTGCCATAGTAAATTTATATGTATAGTTTACTAAACAGATGGCCAATACCAATTGCCAACTCCACCCTTTACCTATTTTAAATGCTATAAACAATACAATAAAACTATCTACAAGTTGGGATATTAAAGTTGAGCCCGTTGCTCTTAACCACATTTTTTTCTCGCCTGTATACTTTTTAATTTTATGAAACACCGTAACATCTACTATCTGGCTAACCAAAAATGCTACAAGACTTCCTAAAATAATCCACATACCCTGACCAAAAATTCCATTGAAGGCTTTATTCATGTCCGGTATACCATCCTGTACGCCGGATCCATACCAAAAATCTGCCGGAGGAACGCCCATAGCAAAATAAAACATTACAAATGCATAAGTAATTAAAGCAACGGCTATATACGATATTCTCCTAACTGCTTTAGGACCATAAAATTCGTTTACAATATCAGTCAGTACAAACTCAAGTGGCCACAATAAAACGCCACAGGTGAGGTTAAAAGAAAGTGATTTTTGACCAAACAAAGTAAAACTTGATGGAGATAATCCAAATAATTTTTCTAACGAAAAAATTTTACCTCCAATACATTCTGCAATAAGGGCATTGGCTACAAAAAAAGCAGTGAAAATTACAAATAATTTTGTCGCCTTATCTTTTAGTATGTTTTGTATCATTTAAAAATTGCTAAATAAAAAATAATATACTTGTAAAAGTAGAAATAAAAAGTTACTCCAGATTAACCATTTGGCAATAGGCTGTTTTTTTATTGCAAACGACCCAAGAATAAAAATGTTGAAAATTAAATTAATAAAAACAGCTCCATAGCCAAGTATCACAAGGGTACTTTCCAATGATTGTATTTGTATAGCTCCATTAAAATTGCCATTTTTTTTATGGGCATTTTCATACAAACGTAAAATCACGGCTATAATAAAACAACAGTTGCATATAAAAACTACTCTTGAAAAAAACCTCATATTGTCTGTTTTACATTTCTTCAAATAATTATTAGCCCTGCCTGCCTGTTAGCATTGGAACAAAAGAGAAATTTTCAAAAGCCTCTTCAGTTGTGCTAGCATCTGCACTTTTTGTTATCCGCAACATACGTTGGTACTCGCCTTCATTTACAGGGATTATCATTTTACCACCTACTTTTAGTTGTTCAATTAATTTAGGTGGAATAAAAGGAGCCGCAGCAGTAATAATCACTTTATCAAAAGGAGCGTATGTGGGCAGGCCTTCGTATCCATCGCCAAAAAAAAATTTAAGATTGGGATATTTTGTTTTGAAAATATAGTTTCTTGTTTTTTCAAACAATACTTTTTGTCGTTCAATGGTAAATACTTTTACCCCCATTTCAGCCAAAACTGTTGCCTGGTAAATACTTCCTGTCCCAATCTCTAATATCTTGTCAAAAGGTTTCACTTGTAGCAATTGTGTTTGATATGCCACCGTATAAGGTTGGGAAATTGTTTGTCCTTCACTAATAGAAAATGCCCGGTCTTCGTAGGCTATTTCATCAAATGCACTATCTAAAAAAAAATGCCTGGGAATATTATTCATGGCAGCAAGTACCTGCCCATCGGTTATCCCCTTCTCCTTTAATATGTCCATCAATTTTTTTCGCAAGCCTTTATGCCGGTATGTATCTTCGTATTTTCTCATAGCTGGTTAACTGCCACGAATTACACCAATTTTTACCAATAAAACAAAAAAGTTAATTGGCAAAGATTAAAGTTTTCAAGTTAGCTGATATAATAAAAATGCCGGAATAAATTCCGGCATTCAATTAAGTTAAATGGCTTACCTGCGTAAGCAAGTTATTTCAATTTTAAATCACTGATAATTCTTGTAATCTTTTCATCCAACAATTTATCCACTTCTTCAAATTCTCCTGCATTAGCCAGTGTTGAGTTTACACTAAAGTAGAATTTTATCTTTGGCTCTGTGCCACTAGGTCTTGCAGATATTTTGGTACCATCGTTTAATAAAAATTGCAGGACATTACTTTTTGGTAAATTGATTGGGTAACTTTCGCCGGTTTGTAAATTTTTGCCTACCTGTAATTCATAATCGAGTAATGCTGCCACAGCAACACCATCAATTGTTTTAGGTGGATTGCTCCTGTACCCTTCCATCATTTCAGCAATTTCTTTTGCACCATTCATGCCTTTTTTAGTAATGCTTACCAGGTTTTCTTTATACAAACCATACTGCACATACAAATCAATCATTTTAGCATATAAACTACGGCCTTTACTTTTTTCATAGGCTGCCATTTCGCATAACAAAGCAACTGCGCTTATAGCGTCCTTGTCTCTTACTTTATCGCCCACCATTAGACCAAAACTTTCTTCACCACCAATAATGTAATTTTCTTTACCTTCTTTTTCTTTTATTAAAGCAGCAATCCATTTAAAACCGGTTAATACATTGTAGCAGGCAATGTTACTTTCTTTGGCAATGGCATCAATCATATCAGTTGTAACAATTGTTTTAACTACCATGTCGTTTGGTTGCGAAATCCCTTTGGTTTTTCGGGCTTCAATCATATAATTAAAAGCCAGTACCGCTGTTTGATTGCCATTCATTAATACCCATTCGCCTTTTGTATTTTTAACACCAATACCTACTCGATCACTATCGGGATCTGTACCCAATAAAATATCGGCATTTAGTTTTTTTGCTTTTTCAAGCCCCATGCTCATAGCTTCCTTTTCTTCAGGATTTGGATACACGACAGTTGAAAAATTGCCATCGGGCGTACTTTGTTCTTCCACAAGGTGTACATTATCAAAACCAAATTTTGCCAATACCTCGGGAACCAACATAATGCCCGTACCATGTATAGGCGTATAAACAATTTTAAGATCATGTTGTGCAGCGCATACATCCGGGTAAACACTCAAATCCTTTACCATGGAGAGATACAACTCATCCATAGCTTTACCAATGATCGTAATATTGTCTTCACCACCTGTCCATTGCACATCCTCTACAGATGCTATTTTATCTACCTCGATAATTACATTTTCATCGTGTGGCGTAACCATTTGCGCCCCATCATCCCAGTAAGCCTTGTAACCATTGTATTCTTTAGGATTGTGAGAAGCTGTACAAACTACCCCACCCTGACAACCTAAATTACGGATAGCGTAGCTAAGTTCTGGAGTTGGTCGCAATGCTTCAAACAAAAAAACTTTTATACCATTGGCAGCAAAAACATTGGCAGTAGTTTCAGCAAAAAAACGACTGTTATTTCTACAATCATGTGCTATAGCCACTTTTACTTCGCCGGTAAAACACTTTTTTAAATAGTTTGCATATCCTTGGGTTGCCATACCAATAGTATACTTATTCATCCGATTGGTGCCAATGCCCATTACGCCTCTTAACCCACCAGTACCAAATTCAAGATTTTTATAAAAGGCATCTGCCAATTCATCCGGATTATCCTTTTGTAACTGAAGAATAGCATCTTTTACAGATTGCTCATAGTTGCCATTTAGCCAGTTGTTTATTTTTTGTTCAATGTTGTTATCCATATAATTATTTTTTATATCCTCAAAAATAAATGTTATGTATGTCATTAACATCAGATACTATTATTTTTGTTTTATGAGTTTTATTTTAATTCCCAAGGTCGCTTTAAGACAACCGAAATCCTTTATAAAATCCATTATAAAAAAAGGGAATATTATTTTATTTACCGTCTTCCTTATTTCTGTTCAGTTGATGGCACAGGACTCTATAGTAATATCTAACACCTACAATACCATTGTTGCAGAAAAACAAGCACCAATCATTACCTCAATAACAACAAAACTCACTGATAAACAAATAAAAAAAAGAGTTAGGGGTGTTGCCATTGCCAATGTTGTTGGCTATAGTGGTATTATGGTTGGTTTAAATTCGGCTTGGTATGCTAATTATCCAAGGAGTGAATTTCATTTTTTTAATGATAATAACGAATGGTTGCAGGTAGATAAAGTTGGCCATATGTACAGTGCCTATATTGAAAGCCGTGCCAGTATGGAACTGTGGAGATGGACTGGCGTTAGCAGGGAGAAACGTATTTGGCTCGGAGGTTTAAGTGGTGCAGTTTATCAAACAACTATTGAAATATTAGATGGATTTAGTGCTGAATGGGGCTTTAGTTGGGGCGATTTTAGCGCTAATATAGTTGGTAGTAGTGCGCTGATTGCTCAGGAACTTGCCTGGGATGACCAACGGATTAAAATAAAATTCTCTTTTCATAAAAATAATTATGGTGATTTACGGCTTAACCAGCGTGCAAATGAAATTTATGGCAAATCCCTTGCTGAACGTTGCTTAAAGGATTACAATGCCCAAACTTATTGGGCAAGCGCAAACTTAAAATCATTTTTCAGCTCAAGTAATTTACCTGCTTGGTTATCTATAGCCGTTGGTTATGGAGCAGATGGAATGTTTGGAGCAACCGAAAATTTAGGAAAAGATAAAGAAGGTAATATAAATTTTGACAGAAGAGACATTAAGCGTTACAGGCAATGGTATATTTCACCAGATATAGACCTCACCAAAATAAAAACTAACAAAAAAGGAATCCGATTTTTACTTACCGTACTGAGTGCATTTAAATTTCCAGCTCCAAGCCTGGAATTTAGTAACGGAAAATTTAAAGTGCATGCCTTGCATTTTTAACGCCATTTTAAAGACATAAAATTAAATACCTCAAAGGCCCTTAAAAAGCTTTATAAAGCAGGTTCTTCCATCCAGGCTCCATCAATTTCTGTACCATCCACTTCTACAAAAATATGTTCATCCAACGTAGTGGAAATAGATAGCCCAACATAATCAACAACAACAGGAAATGATTTGTGTGTTCTTTCCACCAAAGCCAATGTTTGTATCTTTTTGGGGTAGGTTTCCAACAGAGGTTTTAACGCATATAACATTGCTTTGCCGCTATTAGCCACATCATCAATTAATAAAACAACTTTATCTTTAAAATTTATAGACGGCTCAATTAAAATGGTGGACGGATTTTTTTTATCCATTGTTAATGCCGCCACAATAACTTCTCCATTAAATACTTCTTTTAAATAATTACTAATCTTATGGGCAATAATTAATCCGCTATCCTTTATGCCCACCAATACCAATTGCTGCTCTTCGTAATTTCGCTCAGCTACTTCCAGTGCCATACGGCGAAGTTTTTTTTCTGCTATCTCTTTTGTAAGGATATATTTTTTATTTGTCATAATTTTCTGTTGATTGTAATGCCACGAATTTATAGCAATAAGTTCAGATAATTAGTGTATCTGCTTTTTCATAATTACCTTAGCCATATAAATATTGAGTATGCACCTCGTTCCTCAAATTCTATTTGTAGCTATTCTTATAACAGCTGTTTGGTTGTTCAGTAAAAAGATTTTACAAATACGGCGTAATATTTTTTTAGGCCAGCCCGAAGACCTTAATGACAATAAACTTCTGCGCTGGAAAAACTTGCTGCTATTGGCTTTAGGGCAAAAAAAGATGTTTAAAAATCCACTTGTGGCTGTGATGCATTTGGTAATCTATGCAGGCTTTATCATTATTAATCTTGAGGTATTGGAAATTGTTTTAGATGGTATTTTTGGTACACACCGGCTATTTTTTCCATACTTGGGTACCTTCTATACTTTTTTAATTAACTTTTTTGAGATATTAGCTGT
>JANXSK010000133.1 GCA_025352695.1 Ferruginibacter sp.
ACAATTTTAAAATAATATTCATTCACAATTTAAATTTTATATTATGGGATTTCATCAATATCACGAGCCACCGGAAGAGCTTTCACCTGCAACAAGGACTTTTGCCCGGATGATAACTTCATTAACTGAAGAAGCAGAAGCCATTGGATGGTATGAGCAGCGTATATCTGTAGAAAAAGATAAAGACGCCAAAAAGATAATGCAAAATGCACAACAAGAAGAAATGAAACACTTTGGTATGGATTTAGAATTTTTGCTTCGCAAAAAACCCGAGTGGACAACAATTTTAAAAGCAGTCCTTTTTACGAAAGGAGATATTGTAGAATTAGCGAAAAAGGGCGAAGAAAAAGCAGAGAAATAATTTGTATGAGCAAAGAACTTGAAAATATTCTAATAGCAAAACAAATTACCCCAACACCAATGAGGGTAATGGTTCTTGAATATATTTTAAAACAACCTTCAGCAATTAGTTTGAGTGATTTAGAAAATGAGTTTCAACATTCTGACAGAACAACTTTGTATCGTACAGTTAAAACGTTTGAAGAAAAAATCTTGATACATGACATTAAAGATGGCAAAGAGGAAACAAAATATGCTTTATGTGCCGAAGATTGTACGGCAGGTGTTCATTATGATATGCATCTTCATTTTTATTGCACCCGTTGCAAACAACTGATGTGTTTGCCAAAAGAAAACATGCCCGACATAAAATTACCCGTAAGTTTTCAATTGCAGGAAGTAAGTTTTGTGGCACGGGGCATTTGTGATAACTGTAGTAAGAATGCAATTCAGTTGCACCGAAGTTGAGGTACTTTTGTATCTCAATAAAATTTTAAACAAATATTTCTTCATTAATAAATTAAATAAAATGGAACATCAACAAACAAGTCATCATCATTCAGGGCATAAACACGGAGCCTTAATTCAGCAATTATTAGATTGTGCAACAGCATGTGAAAATTGTGCTGCATCTTGCCTTGACGAACAAGATGTAACGCAAATGGCACATTGTATTGAAATTGACAGGGATTGTGCCGACCTATGTTATTTAGCAGCCAGATTATTAACAAGGGACAGCGAATTTGGTCACGAACTGTTGGCACTTTGCGAAAAAGCCTGCCGTCATTGTGCAGAAGAATGTGGGAAGCATAAACATGAACATTGTAAAAACTGTGCAGAGCAATGCACTAAATGTGCCGATGCCTGTCATGCCCACCACGGTAAGATTAATTTGAGTTAATGCAAAAAAATGTACTGTAACTTATAAATACTGCTTTGTATTTTTACATCTCTAAAACATATAAAAATGAACAGACTGAATTGTTGGAAATGTGTAGTAATGCTTGCCTCAATTTTAGGAATGGTAGCTACAATGACAGCTTAATAAAGAATACTCAACTAAAGTAAAGGGTTGCAGATAGAAATATCTGTACCCTTTTTACTTTTAGATAACATAATCAACCAATGGCACATCAACATAAATACGATAAAAAAGGCAAGCAACTTTGTTGCACCCAACAAGAAAAAATTTACACCAATGCAGGTGCAAAAAATTTATTAAAAGAAGGGCATAGCCACGATGATGGACACGACCACGACCATGAAGAAGGCGATGGACACGACCACGAAAATAGTAATCAAACAACCCTGCAAATGTTTTTGCCTGCAATCATCAGTTTTGCTTTGCTATTTATTGCAATAGCATTTGATAATTGGATAAGACAAACATGGTTTACAGGTTGGGTACGCATTGCATGGTATGCAGTCGCTTACTTACCTGTTGGTTTTCCTGTAATCAAAGAAGCCGTTGAGAGCATTGGCAAAGGCGAAATTTTCTCTGAATTTTTATTGATGTGCATTGCAACCATTGGGGCATTTGCCATTGGCGAATATCCCGAAGGTGTTGCAGTAATGTTGTTTTATGCAGTTGGAGAAGTGTTTCAAACATTAGCAGTAAAAAGAGCAAAAGCAAACATTAAAACATTGCTTGACCAGCGACCCGATGAAGTAACCATTTTAGAAAACAACAAACCCAAAACCGTTAAAGCCGAAAGCGTAAACATTGGCGATATCATACAATTAAAGTCAGGCGAAAAATTAGGATTAGATGGAGAGTTAATTTCCGATACTGCATCCTTTAACACCGCAGCACTAACAGGCGAAAGCAAGCCCGATACCAAAGCAAAAGGCGAAACTGTATTGGCAGGAATGATAAACCTAAACACCGTTGCACAAGTAAAAGTTACCACCGCCTATATGGATAGTAAACTTTCAAAAATTTTAGAATTGGTACAAAACGCCACAGCACAAAAAGCACCAACCGAATTATTCATTCGCAAGTTTGCAAAAATCTATACACCAATCGTAGTGATTTTAGCAATTGCCATTTGTATAGTACCAATGTTATTTGTGCACGATTATCTTTTTAGAGATTGGTTATACAGGGCATTGGTTTTCTTAGTTATTTCTTGCCCTTGTGCATTGGTTATTTCAATTCCGTTAGGATATTTTGGCGGCATTGGTGCAGCCAGTAAGAACGGCATCCTATTTAAAGGCAGTAACTTTTTAGACATCATTGCAAACATTCAAAATGTAGTGATGGATAAAACAGGCACAATGACCGAAGGTGTTTTTAAAGTACAGGAAGTAAGCATAAAACCCGAATTTAATAAAGATGAATTATTAGCAATGGTAAATGCTTTGGAAAGCCAAAGCACTCACCCTGTTGCAACCGCCATTCAACAACACGTTGGTAAAATCAATGCCGAAATAAAATTAAACGCTGTTGAAGAAATTGCAGGGCATGGCTTAAAAGCAGAAGTAAACGGAAAAGAATTATTGGTAGGTAATTTTAAATTGATGGATAAATTTTCTATCCAGTACGACATAGACCCAAACACAATTGTTTACACTTTAATTGCCATAGCCTACGACAAAAAATTTGCAGGCTATCTCACCATTGCAGACAGTATAAAAGAAGATGCACAAGAAGCCGTAAACAAACTGCACAGTATGAATGTAAAAACCACCATGCTTAGTGGCGATAAAACCAATGTTGTAAAATTTGTTGCAGATAAATTAGGAATAGATAATGCTTTTGGCGATTTATTGCCAGAGGATAAAGTAAACAAAGTAAAAGAAATAAAAGACCGAAACGAAACCGTTGCCTTTGTAGGCGATGGCGTAAATGATGCACCAGTAGTAGCATTGAGCAATGTAGGTATTGCAATGGGTGGTTTGGGCAGCGATGCCACAATTGAAACTGCCGATGTGGTAATACAAGATGATAAGCCCAGCAAAATTGCAATGGCAATTAACATAGGCAAGCAAACAAAAAAGATTGTTTGGCAAAACATCACTTTGGCTTTTGCAGTAAAAGCCATTGTATTAGTATTAGGTGCAGGTGGTTTAGCAACAATGTGGGAAGCAGTTTTTGCAGATGTAGGTGTGGCGTTGTTAGCAATACTTAATGCAGTAAGAATACAGCAAATGAAGTTTTAATTTAGCAAATTAATCGTTCAGCGACTTAATTGTTATGTCAATGATTTATGCTTTAGGCAATATATCAGGTGCTCATTTCAACCCTCCTGTTTCTATTGCTTTTGCAAACGCAAAAAAGTTTCAGCCAAAACAAGTGTTACCATACATAATAAGCTAGGTGATTGGTGCAGTGTCAGAAAGTACCACTTTACTTTTACTGTTTCCTGTCAATCAGTTGTTGGGTGCAACACTTCCGGCAGGAAGTGAAATCCAATCCTTCACACTTTAATTTATTCTCACTTTCTTTTTGATGATGGTAATACTCAATGTGGCTCATGGCTCAAAAGAACAGGGAATGTTTGCAGGTTTAGCTATTGGTGCTGTTGTATTATTGGATGCAATGTTTGCTGGTCCTGTATGGGGTGTATCAATGAACCCAGCAAGGTCATTAACACCTGCAATAGTATCAACTTACATTGAATATTTGCGGTTATATGTAGCACCAACAGCAGGGGAGGCCACATCTGTTTTGGTTTGGAAGTACATAAGTAATTGGATGTCATTTATGTATTTTATCTGTTTTAAATCCTAACTCTATTTGTTTTTTTATTTGTTGATTCCTTTTTTGGCAACAAGGATTTTTCCTTTTTTTGCTCGTTGATTTCCATATTGAATACTGACGATTCCTTTATTTCCGCAGGGTGCTTATTTACTTCACTATGTTGCTCTAACTGATTCCCCTGAATCTTAATAGAAATTTCCCGTTCCAATTTTGAAACATCTTTTTTAATCTGCGCCAGTTCATTTTCTTTTTCAAATGGTTTGACAACCAATAACTGTAACATGGGAATGTTTTGCTCAAATTCCCGCAGATTCTTTTCATACTTTTCTTTTAAAGCTTCTACCCGGTCAATGGCATTAATGAAATACCTGGCTGCAATTCTGGGATTATCAATATTGATATGTCCCTGGTTCCATAAATATTTTATACCACTTTCTTTACTCTCAGCAAAGAGGATATTTTTATAGCGGTACTCAAACATTCCTTTGTCATCGTAAGTTTCCCTTTGTCGTCTTACATATAATTCAAAGCCATACAGGCTGCCGATTTTCATCGTATCACTTTCCTTATGTCCCGGCTTCCATGTTGCAGAAAGTTGAATTAAATACTTGCCGATTATTTCGGGATCTGCTGAACTGACATCATTTAATATAACGGGATTGGCTTTTGTACCTTCTTTATCAAATTGTAATTGGCTTTTGTAGGCGGTTTCATCAAGGGTTAATTTATTAATCGTATTTAGTGTACTTTCTTTATTGACTTGCATACTCTCTAAGTGAAATTTGGAACGAATCACTTCCTTATGATGTGCAACTTTAAGGCTTTCCAATACAGCAATCTTCTTTTCCATTTTTGATTTTTCCAATAAAGTATTATCACCGGAAAGAATGGCGATGTACTCTGAAAAATTCATCCCACTTTTTTCATCAATGGAACCCTCATCAATTGTTCTTACATTCAGCTCACAATTTTTCATCTGGCTGATAAATGTTTGCTTATTTTTTAACAGGTTAAACTTGTAGTTATCCAATGATTGTTCCACCGCATAAATGTAATTTTCCACTTTATTTCCGTAAGATTCTTTCGCTAAAATATTCCCCTGTCTTGCACCCCGGCCATTTCGTTGCTCCAGTTCAGATGGTTTCCAGGGAATATCTAAATGGTGCATTGCAATCACTTTCTTTTGAACATTGAGTCCGGTTCCGGCCTTTTCAGTACTACCCAATAATATCCTTATTTCACCACTATTCATTTTTCGAAACAGTTCTGGCTTTTGCCTATCCGTCCAGTCATGTATGAAAGTGATATGAATTGCAGGTATTGAAAAATCAGTTATCAACTTATTTTTCAACGCATCATAAATATTAAAAGCATCCGGTTTAGGTGTACCAATATCACTGAAG
>JANXSK010000144.1 GCA_025352695.1 Ferruginibacter sp.
TAAAAAGAGCATACATGGTAGTGATGGGACTAACTGGTAAATCACCGAGGGCACAGCGTTTTTCAGGCAGCAACACATTATTGATGAGTGAAAGAGAAGTGTGCCCGGTTTTAATTATTCCTGAAGGTGTTGCATTTAATGGAATTGCAAATGCACTGATAACCTCCGAACTTAAATTTGTAGAAGAAACGCCTTGCCTGCTTTCTGTAAAAAGAGTATTAGAGTATTTTAAGCCTGCGTTGCATATATTAAATGTAGATAGTAAACATTACATTGAGCTAAGCGAAGAATATAAAGCCGAAAAAGATAAAATGGAGGCTTTAATGAAAGAATTTAATCCCGAATTTTATTTTATGGATTTGTATGACTTTCATGAATCTGTAGATGCTTTTGCTACAGACAATGATATTGACCTAATTATAATAGCTCCCAAATACCATGATTTTTTTGGAAAACTTTTCAAAACACTCCATACAAAAAAACTAATTTACCAAAGTAAAGTACCCGTTTTAGCCGTACATGAATGACAAGCTCATTTTAAAAAATGACCTGTAAATTATAATACAATTGTGTCACTTTGTACAATAGCTTTCCAATTCAGTTGTGAATAAGGGAGCTGTTTTTTTGTATAAATAGTTCTTCTGCTATAAATTTTTAAGATCAAATTGTGCTTACTATTCTGCGGTGCTGCTAAATTTCTTTATACCATATAAAATTTTTACGTAAGCTTTTGAACTACTTTATACATCAGGATGGTATTAATTTCTGTTTAACCGGCCAATTTAATTACTGTTTAGAATGGGTAATATTGTATCTGTTAAAAATATCAATACTTTTATAAGCCTTTCACTTTACATGCTGAAATAGGTAGGTAATAAAGCGTTGTAAATAAAAAAGGGAAAATTGCCAAATGAAACAAATCATTCAACAACTCAAAAAAAATAAAGAGCAGTTAAGTATTTATCAAAACCAGGTAACGCTTGGCTTTGATGGGTTTATTGATTCTATTATCAGACTTATTAAGGAAAATAATAGCAACAAACCTCCCTTACTCTTTCAGGAAATGGAGGAGTTTAGTGATTATATAAGAGAAAGAGCAGGCAAAAATTTTTCGCTTGAAATGCACGGTACTGTGCTAAAAATTGGTGGCAATATGCCTATCATGGCAAATGCATTAGGCTGTTTCGGATTAAAGGTTAATTGTATTGGTGCATTGGGCTTTCCTGTTATTGATCCGGTATTTTCGCATTTAAATGAGCATTGTCAATTGCATAGTTTTGCACCACCTGGCTTAACGCAGGCTATCGAATTTAAGGATGGAAAAATGATTCTTTGTCAGATGGAAGAACTTAATGCGGTGGACTGGAACACACTTAAATCCCGGTTAAGTGTAGATGTTTTAATCCAGTTATTGAATAACGCTACACTTTTTGGTATGCTCAATTGGGGAGAGCTTACGAATAGTACTGGTATCTGGAGCGGTATATTAAATGAAGTGCTACCTCATTGCAGCAATAATAACAGAACTTTTTTTGTTGATCTTGCAGATTGTACCAAACGTAGTTCACATGAAATTAAGGAGCTTCTGTTGCTATTAAAAAAATTTAATAAACTTGGAAAACTAACACTTGGTCTTAATCACAATGAAGCTGTATGTATTTATCAAATTTTGTTTAACAAGCAACCCGAACAAAATACAATTGATTTTATTGGTGCTGCATTATTTCCTCTGTTGGCTATAGATATTTTGTTGGTGCATAATAGAAATGAAGCCATTGCTTTTAAGGTTACAGAGCAGGTAAGGCAAAGCAGTTTTTTTGTGAAAGAACCCAAACTGTTAACTGGTGCAGGAGATAATTTTAATGCCGGTTTTTGTTTAGCACAATTGGTAAAAATGAGTTTACAGGATAGTCTTTTACTGGCACACTTTGTAGCAGCTTACTACATAAAAAATGGCGTAAGTGCAAGTTGGGATAAGCTTATGGCGGAACTGGAAAAGCATAACAGCGATAATTAAAAACATACATACGATGGTTTCTATTTTTAATACTTATGAGGAATTATCTGATTTTGCGGCCCGGCAAATTGTAAGTACTGTTCAGCAAAATCCAACGGCAGTACTATGTCTTGCTGCCGGCGATACACCTCACCTTACTTATCAAAAGGTGGTAGCTTTAGCCAATGAAAATAATATTAATTTTTTGGACGTTATCTTTATTGGCCTTGATGAATGGATTGGTATTGAACCAGCAACTGAAGGTAGTTGCTATCATTTTTTAAACGAAATAATTTTTACGCCCTTATCTATAAATAAGGAGCATATCTTTTTTTTTAATGGCATGGCCACAGACTTGGTGAAAGAATGTAAACAAATCGATGCAATTATCAATGCAATAGGTACAATCAACCTTGTGTTGGTTGGTATCGGCATCAATGGCCATATTGGATTTAACGAACCCGGCACTGATCCGCAATCAAATGCACATGTTGTTACCCTGGATGCTGTTACTACCAAAATAGGGCAAAAATATTTTAAAGAAGAGAAATCACTTACACAAGGCATTAGTTTGGGTATAGCTCAAATTATGGCATCGGATAAAGTATTGTTGATAGCGAATGGCATTAAAAAAGCAGACATCATTCGTAAAACAATGAAAGAAAATATTTCAAATGCCGTTCCTGCAAGTTTTTTAAGAAACCATCCCAATGGAATAATATTGCTTGATAAGGAAGCTGCAAGTGAATTATAAATTGTGTTACCCACCGTTTATTAATAAATAGCAATGACAACACTTTCACAGATTATTGAAAATAAAATTGTAGCCATTATACGTGGCATACAACCTGATGCGGTATTAAAAATTGCCGACGCATTGTATAATGGTGGCGTAAAAATTATTGAAGTAACACTTAATTCTCCCAATGCATTAATGGCAATTGAAAGATTAAATAGCAGGTACGAAAATCAACTGATTGTCGGTGCAGGAACAGTATTGAACACGATTGATGCAAAGGCTGCCATTGCAGCAGGAGCAAAATTTTTAATTTCACCAAATGTAGATATAGCAGTTATAAGAATGGCAAAAGATACAGGAATAGTAAGTATTCCCGGTGCTTTTACACCAACTGAAATTGTTTCAGCACATAACTGTGGGGCAGATATTGTAAAAGTATTTCCTGTACCCAATGCTTATTATATAAAAAATATTTTAGCCCCTTTAAATCATATACTACTTATGCCAACTGGTGGCATTAATTTGGCTAACATAAAAGCATTTAGTGAAGCAGGTGCTACGGCTTTTGGAATTGGTAGTTCATTAGTAGACAACAAAGCCTTGATTGATGACGCCTATTTGCAGCAACTTACAATTAAGGCCAACAATTTTATAACAGCCATTCGGTAATCATTAAATAAAAGTGGATAATACAAATTAGTAAGCCAACATGAGAAAATTTATTAGTTGCGATTGGGGAACTTCTTCTTTCAGGCTACGTTTAATAGAAGTAAATAAGCAAACTATTTTAGCCGAAGTTATAAGCCAGCAGGGTATTTCAGCCATTTATACCTTGTGGCAAGCTAATGGAAGTTCTGAACGGTTCTCATTTTATTTAGCTATTTTATCAAACTATATTACTACACTAGAAAAACAGTATGGCGAAAGCCTGGAGGGCAGTACTGTTGTTATGTCTGGGATGGCTTCTTCCGGTATTGGGATGCTGGAGTTGCCATATAAAAAAATGCCTTTCAGGATGGATGGTAGCGATTTATTAATACACCCTATCCTGCCA
The DNA here is from genome assembly GCA_025352695.1 of Ferruginibacter sp. Classification (GTDB taxonomy): domain Bacteria; phylum Bacteroidota; class Bacteroidia; order Chitinophagales; family Chitinophagaceae; genus Ferruginibacter. The sequence goes on from JANXSK010000144.1 coordinate 3,790, forward strand.
TCCAGCAATTTTAATTACAGCATTTTATTCATTTCCGGTGTATGTGTAGCAAATGATGTTATGCGTGGTGAAGAAACCATTTTGGCTGGCTGTAATGCAAATCAGGAAGAAGAAATTGTATTTATTTTTCCTGGCACTCATTCAAAACACCTCAATGTAAAAAATGGAATTGTGCATGATTTTAAAACTTACATGACAGGCGAAGTTTTTGATCTGCTCGCTAACAAAAGTATCCTATCGTCCTCTGTAAAAAAGGAACAGTTTATTGCTGCTGGTAAAATGGAAATAGCTTTTAAAAAAGGGGTGGAGGAAGCCTGCAATACCAATTTGCTCAACAATATATTTCATGTTAGAACCAATCAAATATTTAATCAATTAGACAAGGCTGTAAACTATTATTTTTTAAGTGGATTACTAATTGGTGCTGAGTTAAAAAATATTGCCAAAAAAAAAGATGCAGCCATACAACTTGTTTCTTCCGAAATATTTTTACCACTGTATGCTGGCGCATTAAAAATTATGGGCGTCTCAAATGTACAATATCAGGATGCGGATGCAGCATTAATTAAAGGACAATCACTTATCTTTAGGCAATATAATAGTGCTGATAAAAAATAGCCATCATGAAACTTTTTACATCAATTTCTATTCTGTTATTTATTTTTTTTTGTAGTAGTTGCGGTTCCGCAAATAATCCAGAAAAAAGTAATAGGAATACTTCTAAAAATAGTGCTGCAGGCAATGTTGAAATATACGATAGCAGTGCCTTAAAATTGATAGATAGCAATGCAACCATCGAAGTAATCGGCCAAAATTATAATTGGTCAGAAGGACCGGTATGGGTTCCTGTTCTACATGCATTGTTGTTTTCTGATGTCAAGGAAAATAAAATATACAAGTGGACACAGGTTGATACACCTGTAGTTTATTTACAGCCATCTGGCTATACGGATACAGCTTTACGCAATGGTGAAAATGGCGCCAACGGGCTGACACTTGATACAAACGGAAGACTGTTGCTTTGTCAATCGGGTAACAGACAAATTGCAAGAATGAATGCAGCCCTAACTTCGCCGGCTCCTTCCTACACCGTATTGTCAGCAAGTTTTAATGGAAAAAAATTCAATAGTCCTAATGACCTGGTTGCGGATAATAAAAATAATATTTATTTTACCGACCCTACTTATGGTTTGCCGGATGGCGAAAATGATAAGACGAGGGAATTGCCATTTGAAGGTGTATTTAGAATAAGTGCCGGAGGGAAAACAACTTTATTGATTGATTCTATACCAAGGCCTAACGGGGTGGCATTATCACTGGATGAAAAGATACTTTATATTGCCAGCAGTGATGCTGCAAATCCTAAATGGTATGCTTATAATCTGGGTATTGACGGAAATATTTTAAGTGGAGGTGTATTACTGGATGCTGCACCATTAAAAGAAAAAGCTACTGTAAAGCAGGGGCCAGATGGAATGAAAATCGACAAATTTGGAAATCTTTTTTGTGCAGGTCCAGATGGTATCAATATTATTTCACCTGCCGGAAAACGGGTAGCCCTGATAAAAATTTACGTGCGGCGAGTATCTAATTGCGCTTTTAATGATACTAAAGATGTGCTTTATATTACCGCAGATGATTGCGTACTTAAAGTAAAATTGCATTCATAATGTGCAATAATTATTTAAGCAGGAATGCGTATTCTGAAAAAAATGAATTGTTACCTTGCCGTAAAACGGTATTGAATTATCTATATTTAGTTTAAAAGCTGGTGTTGTAAATGATACTTATACCCAAAAAATATTTTAGTAGCAAAGGCATTTCTTTATAACGAAACTTAGTTGTATGAAAAATATTACTCTCGGATGGATAGGTATTCTTGTAATTCTTGCTGCATGCAACAATGCAACTAATAAAAATGTAGCCATGGAAAATGATGTAACAGCAACAAAAGGAACGTATGCATATGATGCCAATTTCTTAAAAAAGCATACCGGGAAAGTAATTGAATTAAGCAATGAAGATAGCACTGCTAAAGTATTGCTCTCAGCAGATTACCAGGGTAGGGTTATGACAAGTACTGCAACGGGCGATTCCGGAACAAGCTTTGGATGGTTGAATTATGATTTAATTGCTGCCCCCATAAAGAAAAAACAATTCAATCCTGTAGGAGGAGAAGAAAGATTTTGGATGGGCCCGGAAGGTGGCCAATATTCATTGTATTTTAATGCAGGCGATTCTTTTAATATAGCCCATTGGCAGGTGCCTTCTTTTATTGATACCAAAACTTATCTGGTAACACAATCTGATAAAACAGCTGCAACTTTTACAAAAAAAACAACTATTGTTAATTTTAGTGGAACCTCCTTTGATGTGGCTATTCAACGAAAAATTCAGTTGCTTTCAAAAGACCAATTAGCAGCTAAACTTAAAATTACTATTCCTGCTGGTATTAAATTTGTAGGTTTTGAAACTGATAACAGTGTAACAAATGCTGGCAGTAATGACTGGACAAAGGAGAAAGGTCTTTTATCCATCTGGCTGTTAGGGATGTTTACTCCTTCTGAAAATACAGTTGTTATCATTCCATTTTATCCAATGCCCAATGCCCGTTCTTTTATAACGGATAATTATTTTGGTGCTATTCCTCAAGAACGTTTACTGGTTAACGATAGTGTATTGTATTTTACCTGCGATGGAAAGTTTAGAAGTAAGATTGGGTTATCTCCTGTAATTGCAAAACCAATTGCTGCCAGCTACGATTTTAAAAAAAATGTTTTAACCATCATCATACCGCAGGTAGATAAAAATGCAGCTTATGTAAACAGTAAATGGGAAATGCAGCAACAACCTTATAAAGGTGACGTGATCAACGCTTACAATGATGGGCCATTGGCTGATGGAACACAAATGGGACCTTTTTATGAAGTTGAATCTTCTTCACCTGCATTGGCTTTAAAGAAAGGTGAAACGAGCTTTTATAAACAAACTACCTGTCATTTTCAGGGAGAGTATAGTACCTTAAAACAATTTGCAAAACAATTATTAGGCGTTGAACTTGATACTATAAAAAAATAGATAAAAATGCATTTATACAAAACATCCCAGGGTAATATATTTAAAAAAGCAACAAGTAATTTTTTAATAAAGCAAGAATGGGATACACTTATTAATCAACCTGACCTCAATTCGTATCTTTTGCAATTAACTGCCACGGCTGAAATAATTAGTGAAGCTGATGCAAATAAGTTGATCAATGCGTTTCTGCTGCCACCTATCGGTAAACAGGAGGTTTGGGCTGCGGGTGTTACGTACCTGCGTAGTCGGGATGCTAGGATGGAAGAGTCTGAAGATTCAGGTGCTGCTGATTGTTACCAAAGAGTTTATGAAGCGGAAAGACCCGAATTATTTTTTAAATCTTTGCCGCACAGAGTAGCAGGCCATAATGAAAAAGTATATATCCGCAAAGATTCTACCTGGAATGTACCTGAACCGGAATTAACCTTATTTATAAATGCACAGGGAAATATCCAGGCATATACCATTGGCAACGACATGAGTTCCAGAAGTATTGAAGGTGAAAATCCCTTGTATCTGCCACAGGCAAAAATGTATGAAAGAAGTGCTGCGCTTGGTCCATGCCTTTTTGTAATAAATAAACCCATTGCTTTAAGTACGGCCATTAATATGACTATTTACCGCAATGGAGAAAAGATGTTTGATGACGGAACCACATTGGCAAATATGAAACGGTCATTAATTGAATTAGCCGGTTGGTTGTATAAGGAAATGGATTTTGATCAAGGGTGTTTTTTAATGACAGGTACTTGTGTAGTGCCACCGAATGAATTTACATTACAGCAAAATGATGTGGTAAACATTAGTATTGATGGTATTGGAATGTTGACAAATATTATTGCAGTAAAGCAATAGCTGCTGCAACTTGAAACAGTAAAATATTAATTATAAATGAGGTGCGCTTTTAAAGCCTTTTCAATATAGTATATAAAGCCACAGCGGATGATCCGGTGTGGAGTACAAGTTGCCAGTAAAGCATAATTGAAAGAATGTAACCTGACTAATAACCATTGTTTATACACTTTTAAAAAACGATTATCATGCAAAAAATTATCAGCATTTTATTTTTTTGTACTATTATTTGCTTCATTGTGCAGGCACAAAAATACAATGGTATAGAAGCCAATATGGGGAACCTGTTTCGTATGTCCGATGCTAAAACCCGTTCTATAAGTCCTGAAAATTTTAATGGTGCCAAAGGAGAAGGCGGCAAAGCTATAACCGGCACAGGTTCTGGAGCTTCAAAAGAATTGGGACAGGGTTGGAAGGTAAGCCCGAGTGTGGTAATTAAATCCAATACTACTTTTACCGTAGCAGAAATTAGTGGTGCTGGTTCTGTACAACATATTTGGATGACACCAACAGGAAACTGGCGGTATTCTATTTTACGATTTTATTGGGATGATGAAACCACTCCTTCTGTAGAAGTGCCTGTGGGAGATTTTTTTGGTATGGGTTGGGGTAAATATTCTCCGCTTAATTCACTTGCCGTATGTGTAAATCCCGGCAGTGCTTTTAACTGTTACTGGCCAATGCCTTTTAGAAAAAAGTGTAAAATAACCATGCAAAATATTGATACCAGAGATATGGTTTTGTATTACCAGGTTAATTATATTTTGACTGAAGTACCTGCGGATGCGGCCTATTTTCATGCCCAGTTTAATCGGACCAATCCATTGCCTTATAAACAAAATTATACGCTGGTAAACAACATAAAAGGCAGGGGACAATATGTAGGAACGTACATTGCGTATGGTGCTCATAGCAATGGCTGGTGGGGCGAAGGTGAAATAAAATTCTTTATGGATGGAGATAAAGATTATCCTACCATTTGCGGTACCGGTACCGAAGATTATTTCTGTGGCTCCTACGATTTTGATACACGAAAAAAAAATAGTGCAGATGTAGAAGAAACAAATTATACTGAATTTTCTACTGCATACGCTGGTCTGCCGCAGGTTATAAAAGGAGATGGACATTATGAAATTGCACAACGCTTTGGTATGTACCGGTGGCATATTACAGATCCTATCCGTTTTGAGAAAGATTTAAAAGTAACCATTCAGGCGTTGGGTTGGAGAGATACAGGTGGCTATCTTCCTTTACAGGATGATATAGCTTCTACGGTTTTTTGGTATCAAACAGAACCGCATACAACCTTTCCGAAATTACCTGCAAAAGAACAGCTTGAAATAAATTAATACAATTGAAGAAGGTTTAATTTTTATCTAATCAATGGGTTATGATCTTCTGTATACAACGATCCAATACTTTTAAAAATGCTTTTGATAGCAACTGGTGTAACGTTTTAATTTGTTACAACAATTAAAAATAAAAATTAACTCATGAAGAAATCATTGATGGTATGCGTCTTGTTGGTCTTGCTATTTTCTGCAGTAGCGCAAACAAAAACGATTATACTTTCCAAAGCATCCTTGAAAGACAAGATCAGGGGAGGTTGGGCAGGGCAAACAATCGGAGTAACTTTTGGTGGCCCTTATGAGTTTCAGTTTAACGGAACTTTTATTGGAGATTATCAGCCATTGAAATGGTACGATGGTTATCTGAAACATACCATGCTCAATACACCCGGCCTTTACGACGATTTATATATGGACCTTACCTTTGTTGATGTGTTTGAAAAATATGGACTGGATGCACCGGTGGATTCTTTTGCCAATGCTTTCGCCAATGCAGGCTACACGTTGTGGCATGCAAACCAGGCCGGCAGGTATAATATTTTGCATGGGATTAAAGCGCCTATGAGTGGAGAATGGAAAAATAATCCACATGCTGATTGTATCGACTACCAGATAGAATCCGACTTTGCCGGACTGATGAGTCCCGGTATGCCAAATACGGCATCCGCGATCAGTGATAAAATTGGTCATATTATGAACTATGGTGATGGCTGGTATGGTGGCGTGTATGTAGGAGCTTTGTATACGCTGGCATTTACATCTGCCGACATGAATCATATTGTAAAGGAGGCATTGAAAACAATACCAAAGCAAAGTGAATTTTATCAATGCATTAGCGATGTGATTGGCTGGCACAACAAATATCCTGCAGATTGGAAACAAACCTGGCTAGAAGTACAAAAGAAATGGGCCAATGATATTGGGTGTCCAGAAGGTGTTTTTGTTCCGTTTAATATTGATGCAAAAGTAAATGCGGCTTATGTGGTAATTGGGCTTTTGTATGGTGGCAATGATTTTACTAAAACCCTGGAGATAACTACCCGCTGTGGGCAGGATGCCGATTGCAATCCTTCAACAGCTGGTGGTATTTTAGGCACTATACTTGGCTATGATAAAATTCCAGCTTATTGGAAAATGGGATTAAAAGAGGCCGAAAATATCGATTTTAAATATACCACAATGAGCCTGGAAACTGTGTATGCTGTTGGCTTAAAACATGCACTTTTGAATATTGAAAAAAATGGAGGAAAAATAAAAGGTGATCGTATTATTATTAAAGTGCAGCAACCTGTGGCGGTTAAATTTGAGAAGAGTTTTGATGGTATCTTTCCCGTTGCAAAAATACCTGTTGAATGGTCAGCTAATAAAGAGGTAGCAAGTTTTGAATTTGATGGAACCGGTTTTGTTTTAAAAGGAGAAACTGCACAATGGGCAAGCACATCAGATTTTGTTTTTCATACACAGATTTATATTGATGGAAAATTGATAGAATCTCCGGAGTTGCCTGCAAGTTATACTACCCGCCGTTACGAGCTTTGCTGGAAATATGATTTGCCAAAAGGTAGACACCGGGTGGAAATAAAAATTCTAAACCCATCAAAAGAAAATACCTTTACAATATCAGAAGCAGTAATTTATTCTGATAAAATGGTAGAAGGATTGCTGGCAAATGACAAAGCCGTAAAGTAATTATAATTTTATTTTTACATATAAAACAATCAGCTTAACATATGTTTAAATTGAAATTATTTTTTGCAACTACAATACTGTTATTGGCTTTAAGTTCAACAATAGCACAGGATAAAACAATCCGGCTGATTGTGCGTGGTGATGATATGGGCTACGCACATGGTGGCAACGAAGCGCTTATAACTTGTTATAAAATGGGCATCGAAACTACTATTGAAGTGCTGGTACCTTCGCCCTGGTTTGCTGAAGCAGTACAACTATTAAAAGAAAATCCAACAGTAGATGTTGGTATTCATTTAACGCTTACCAGCGAATGGAGTAATATTAAATGGCGGCCATTAACACAATGTCCGAGCCTGAAAGACAGCAATGGTTTTTTCTTTCCGATGGTTTATCCAAATAAAAATTACCCTGGTCAATCTGTAAAAGAAAACGCATGGAATATAGCAGATATTGAGAAAGAATTTCGGGCACAGATAGAACTGGGTTTAAAAAATATTCCCCGAATCAGTCATATTTCAGCACACATGGGCTGTACAGATATTAGTGAAGAAGTAAAAGTCCTTGCACAAAAATTAGCGATTAGTTACAATATTAATATTGATTTGCAGCCATACAATGTAAAGTATGTTGGGTATGAGGGCCCTTCTAAAACTGGGGAAGAAAAAATACAGGGTTTTACACAAATGTTGAATAAGCTGGAAGCTGGTAACACTTATATATTTGTTGATCATCCGGGGATAAACAATGATGAATTAAAAGCAATTCATCATATTGGGTATGAAAATGTAGCAACAGACAGGCAGGGTGTAACAGATCTTTTTACAAATGAAAAAGTAAAAGCGTTTATAAAAGAAAAAGGGATAAAGTTGATAAGTTATAAAGAGCTGCGTATGAATTAATTCTTATCAAAGTGGTATTTTGTAACATTGTAAAAAAATAGGCAAGTGGCATTACTATTAAAAATAAGTATATGTTTTAATAACAATGCTGCCATCACTAACTATAGCCTTTTCCGTACTTATCCTGTTTTTTGTATCAAAAGTATAGGTGAAGGTTGCTGTATCAATTAAATAATTATTTGAACTTAAACTGTGTCTTTTTAGGAGATGATTTTTTTTAGATGAATTTGCATTTACAGGTCCGGGAGCAAATGGCATGGCGTAACTTAAATCAAGATAATATTCTAACGTGTTTACGTTTGAATTAAGATCCAATGATTCGATAAGGTCACCATTGCCATCATAAGTATTGGTAGTGGTATTTATAAGTTTTGATCCTGTAACTGCTGAATAGGAATATTCATTCATTTTAATCAACTGGTTACTCGTATTGTAAAAATATTTTTCGGTAGAGGAATCTTTTGTATTGTTGTATTGAAAAGTGCTATCCAAATAGAAGTTACTGTTAAGATAAAAATCTTCATGAATGGCGAGGCTGCCGGAATTGTATAAATCCATCGTATAAAGACTATTAGTTGGAAAACTGAATAATGATTTGTTGCCAGAATTGGTGATTGATGTTATACTAATCAATCTGTCGTTGGTATCGTAAGCAAGATTATAAGTTGTTACAGAATTTCCATAATAGCTGGAGGTGATATCTTCTGTATACGTTTTAACTTTATTTAATGCGCTAGTATCGGTATTGGTATTTGCACTGTATTCTTTCCCGCAACTCGTCAATAAAATTGTTATAGTAAGAATAGGGAAGAGGTATAAATTTTTTTTCATTATAGTGTAGTTTAAAGTAATTGATATCGCCCAACAATTGAAGTTAAGCCAATTGGTTAATTTACCTGCAACTAGCGCAAATAAAATATTGTCTTTTAATAATTTTGTTTGCAATTACAAGGACTAACTGGTAATTTATTATTTTTTTTCATATACTTTTTCGCCTGCTAAAAAAGTTTTTAATACGGTTATATGCAATAGTTTTTCAGGAGAAGTTTTCATGATGTCGGCATCTAATATTACAAAATCAGCCAGCTTTCCTTTTTCCAGACTTCCTTTTTCCATTTCTTCAAAATTGGCTTTTGCTGCCCATATTGTCATTCCCATTAATGCTTCTTTTCTTGTTAATGCATTTTCGGTTTGATACCCGTTAGCAGGCCATCCTTTTGCATCTTTTCTTACTACCGCAGCATAAAAAGTTTTAAAGGTTGAAATATCCTCTACAGGAAAATCGGTACCCAATGGAATCCATCCGTTTTGTTTTAATAATTGTTTATAGGCATAGGCTTCTTTTATTCTGTCATTGCCCAATCTTTCAGCAGCCCAATACATATCACTTGTTGCATGTGTGGGTTGTACACTTGGCACAATTGAGTTGTCACCAAAAATAGTAAAATCGTTTTTATTAATTACTTGCGCATGTTCAATACGCCACCTTAGATCATTTTTTCCTTTTAGGTATTTGGCGTAAATGTGCAGTATAGTTCTGTTGCCGCTATCGCCGATGGCATGTGTACACATTTGAAAACCTCTTTGTACAATCCAGTTGGCGACTGAATCAAAATGTGCCGGTTTGCTGAGTAAAAAACCAGTATGACCGGGCTTATCATTGTAAGGTTGTAACAGGCATGCACCTCTTGAACCAAGGGCACCATCTCCATATACTTTAAAACTCCTCACATGTAGCCGAGCGGTTTTTATAATGCCTTTTTTTTCCAGGTAATCATAGTTTTTTTTATCATCACTTAGCATTACATACAACCTTATTTTTAAAATACCACTTGCCTGAAGTGCTTGTATATTTTCAACATCTGTATAATTTAAACCACAATCATCAATGGTAGTTAATCCAACTGCAAAGCAATTATTTTGTGCAGCCTGCAAAGCTTTCTTAAATTGATCAGGAGAAGTTGGAGGTATTTTTGCAGCTACTAATTCAACCGCATTGTCAATTAATATACCCGTAAGTGTTGGTAAAAAATTCTCGCCAGGGCTAGTTTGTTTTACTTCTATTTCTCCACCAACGATTTTATCTCCTGCTTTTATTCCTGCAATATCAAGTGCTTTTTTATTGGCTATAGCGGCATGGCCATCTATTCTTTCCAATACAACCGGTCTGTCAGGAAATAGAGCAGTCAATTGTTCATTTGAAGGAAATTCCTTTAAGGCCCAGTCGTTCTGGTCCCAGCCCCGTCCTCTTATCCAGCCATTTTTATTATTTGTAGCAAAGGCCTTAACTTTTAACAATACCTCCTCCCAGCTGCTAGTTGCAGTAAGATATACTTGTTGTAAACTTAAACCATACCCTACAAAATGTGCATGCGCATCTATAAAACCAGGGTAAATAAATTTGCCTTGTGCATCCAGTTTTTCTTTTACTTCATAAGTATTTTCAAGGGGAGCCTGTTTTCCAACTGCCAATATTTTTCCATCCTTTATTACCATTGCTTCAGCGGTAGAAAAACGGGTATCAACAGTGTAAATAGTACAATGATATATCAATAAATCTGCTTTTTGTTTTATTGCAAAAGAGTTTTTTAAAAGGAAGAATAGTATAAAAAACAGGACTATCATTTTTTTCATAAGTTAAAAATATAGGGAATTTATAATTTAAATACGCACATGAAAATACAATAATAAATTGTAGTAAAGGTTAGTGAAACAGGATTATATTCAACAAAAATATACTGTAATAATTTTTTGACTGTTCAACGATTACCCTTTTACTAACTACGCTTACAATCCCCACCAATAAGTAAATTTAAGTACCAGCGCACGGGTACGTACATAAAGCGGTGCTGTATAATAATTATCGGTATAAACAATAAAGAAATCGCTTGCGGGCTTGTAGCGCCATTGCAACCTTGTATTGAGGTTGATATTTTTTTGTTGATTGTTATATTGAATAAATGTAGTAAAGAAAAAAGTATTGGTTAACGTAACATCTACACGTGGGCCAATAAGCCAGAAATTTTTAATGCCCCACGGCTTTGGCAGATCAATATGATTATAACTTGTACTTAAAGTAATATTTACAAATGGCTGAAAACGATAGCCTAGGTCTGCGGTAAAGTTAAGCCTTGTACCATTGTCATAATATCCACCGTACCTGGTAGAAAAGGCGTAAGTAAATAACTTTTGTGGTTTAGATGTAAAATTGGTACCCCATGCATCCCAGCTGTGTTTTGTTCCTCTAGCGAGGGTATCTTTTCCTGAGTTGGTAGGGTCGAATGGCCTAAGAAGCTCTACATAATCGTGTGCCACCCAAGCATCAAATGTACCCTGGTTACGTAAATTAACTTTGTAATCAAGGTAGGTCTCATTATCCGTCTGGTGAAAATCTTTATTGAAATAATAACTGGAACTTATTAGAGGTCCGTGGCTTAAAACTTTCCCTTTTTTAGGAAAAGATAAATAGCTTACTATAGGGTTTAATTTTATATAATTATTACGGGGAACATAACCAACTTCGGCATTAAAATTTTTGCCTACATACTCATGTTGCCAGGAGATGGTCCATTTTTTATTGGTGTACTGCAAGTTGGCGGCATGGGTAAAATCGCCGGATTTTACCCCGGGACTAAAAGATTTGATGAACATGACTTTTCCAAAAAATGAGTTATTTGCAGATGCCAGATTGTATTCAAGACCAAGGTTGCGGTTGTATAATGAATAAGCGGGTTTAGAAGTATCTTTTGTTGGATCGTAATTTAAAGATTGTTTATTTACCAGCATCAGCCTGATGTTAGAACGTGCAAATACCCGTCGCTGTAAAGCAAGTACAGTAAAATTTTGTGAGGGTAAGCCGGTTTCATTTTGGCTTTTTGTTTTCATATCCATTAAACCTATCCGCCAGTTTTTATCAAGGCTTCCACTAAGGCGGGCACCATAGCTGATAGGTACACCAAGGCCAATACGCCTGGAAAAAAACGGGCGAATGTTGGCATATCCAAAATTGGCAAACAAGTCTGCATTCTCTAAAAAAAATTGTCTTTTCTCAGGAAAAAATAATTCAAAGCGGTCAAGATTGGTCACCTGTTTATCTACTTCTACCTGTGAAAAATCGGGGTTAACCGTAAGATCTAAATTAAGTGAGCTTGAAACAGCAATTTTAGCATCGGCACCAAAATCTTTTCTGTAAAAAGTAGGCGTTTTATTATCATAATCTTTAGTAAGGCCGCCCAGCACATAGGGTATAATAGAAATGTTTGCGCCTGCTTCGGGAGGCGCTGCATCCCAAACAAGTGTGCCGGTATAAGCCAGTGAGGCGGTAGGGAATTGCCTTGGAATAGGTGTCCAGCTTGATTTTTCTGCCACCTTAATATCGAGCCTGCTAAAGTTAATACCCCAGTTGATAATACCTTTTTTATACCGGATTGTTTTAAATGGAATGGCTGCTTCAAAAATCCATTTATCAGGATAATTTTTTACAACGGATACCCATTTATTATCCCAGCTAAGATCAGCACTGCCACCGCTGTATAAACTACCATCCCATTGTGCCCCAGCTGCATTGGCCCCAAATGTAAAGCCGTTGGTGCGATCGTCAAGCGGATCTATAAAAAAAATAAAATTATCATTTTTACCAAAACTAAAATCCCGTCTTAAAGATTCAACCATATAAGGACCTGGTTTTTTTAGATAACAAATTGCCAGGATGTAAATATTTTGGTCATCATAGGTCATCCGAACAACGGTTTTTACACTTGCATGGCTTGTATCCATAGGAAAAACCATAAAGAAATTATCGGCTACATCTGCATTTTTCCAGGCTTGTTCATTCAGCTCTCCATCAATTTTAATCGCAGAAGTTGCTTTACGGATATGTAACTGGTAACCGTTATTTTTTTTCTGGGCATAGGTAGTGATAAATAGTAAGCAAAGAGTAAGGATTAATAAATATCTCAACATAGATGGTTTAGGTAATTTAAATTTTTTTACAAGTTAAGTATTGTTGGCAAAAAACTTAACACATTCATTCTATATAATTAAAATTTACTAATTAATCAACGACTACATATTATTGCTTATGATTTATTAGTAATGTGCTTTTAATAGTTTTTATAGCTAAAAATCTGTTCTTATTTCTACTAAGTAATAGAATTCAGCTAATTTAAAAGTAAGATTAAAATTGTTTATATGTTACTTGCCTGCATACAGAATTGTGTAGGCGCATGTTATAAATGTTTTTATTATATTGCAATTATATTAAATAAATCTTCACAATTTTTAAAATTTACTATGCATAAAATAATCATCCCGGTTATCCTACTTCTTTTTTTGTTGGGTGCATGCAATAATAGTAAAACTGGTACTGCTGTTCTACCAAAAGAGGTTAATAAATACACCGCAGAACAATTATATAACAATAAAAATATTGGTGGTGTCGCATTCAATACCGACGAATCAAAAATTTTGGTAAATGCAAATACCAGTGGTATCTATAATTTGTATGAACTTACTATTAGTGATACATTGTTAAAGCCGCTAACTACTTCTACCAAAGAATCATTTTTTGGCCTTGATTATTTGCCTGGTACAAACAGTTTTTTTTACAGGGCAGATAAGGGTGGTGATGAAAACAGTCATATCTATTTAAAAACACCCCGTGATACATTGGCAAAAGATATTACACCGTGGCCAGGAAGTGCAAATAATATGTATGGTTGGAGTGCCGATAAAAAAGCAATGTATATTACAAGTAACAGGCGCAATCCAAAATATTTTGATTTATGGAAAGCAGCTTCTGCCGATTGGAATTTTGCGCTGTTTTATCAAAATGATTCTGGCTATTCACCGGGTATAATCAGTAAGTCTGAGCGGTATCTTACGCTTACAAAAGAAATTACTACTGATAAAAATGAATTGTACCTGTACGATAGAAGTAATAAAACTACCAAACGCATCAGCAATGACAATGAAGCCAACTGGAACGGTGCCGCATTTGAAAAAAATGACAGTGTGCTGTATTACATTACCAATGATGGGGATGAATTTGCTTATCTGGTAAAGTATAATATTAATAGCGGTAAAGCAGATAAAATGTTTAATGCCAGTTGGGATGTGTCTAATATGTCGCTCAGCGAAAATGAAAAATACCACACTATTTTTATTAATGAAGATGGAAAAAATAAAGTGTTGTTATTTGATCATGCTACTAATAAACCGATTGATTTTCCTGAAATAAAAGATGGAGATATTAAAGGCGTAGGTATTTCGACTACCGAAAAAAATATGATGCTGACAGTAGGCAGCAGCCGTAGCCCCAATAATATTTATACCTACAATTTTGAAACAAAAAAATTAAAGCAACTTACCCAAACGTTGAATAGTGAAATAGATGTTAACGACCTCGTTAGTGCAAAAGTAATCAGGTATAAATCTTTTGATGGTAAAGAGATCCCTGCTATTTTTTATAAACCACTCACTGCATCTAAAGACAATAAAGTGCCGGCATTGCTTTGGATACATGGTGGTCCAGGCGGGCAATCAAGGATTGGCTTCAGTAACGAAATACAATACCTTGTAAACCACGGCTATGCTGTATTGGCAGTAAACAATAGAGGTAGCAACGGTTATGGAAAAACCTTTTATAAATTAGATAATAAAGATCATAGCAATGGCGATTTAAAAGATTGTATCTGGGCAAAGAAATGGCTGCAGCAACAGGACTATATCGATACAGCAAAAATTGGTATTGAAGGTGGAAGTTACGGTGGTTGCATGGTGTTGGGCGCATTGGCTTTTCATCCCGAAGAATTTAAACTAGGCGTTGATCTTTTTGGTGTTGCCAATTGGTTGCGTACATTACGAAGTATTCCTCCTTACTGGGAATCTTTCAGGAAAGCATTGTATGAAGAAATGGGAGATCCAACAACAGCAGATTCTGTACGATTAAAAAATATATCTCCATTGTTTAATTATCAAAAAATAAACAAACCTTTACTTGTGTTTCAGGGTTTAAATGATGTAAGGGTTTTACCTGTTGAAAGTGAAGAAATAGTAGCGGGTGTAAAAAAGAACAATGTACCTGTAGAATATATTACCTATGCAGATGAAGGTCATGGATTTATCAAAAAAGGCAATCAAATAAATACCTCTAAAAAAACATTGGAGTTTTTGGATAAATACCTAAAAGGCCCTGCAGTGGTAGAAAAGAAGTAGGAATGGGCCACAAATATTTTATCAAAAAAGAAAAAATTAGATTTTAATGAAACAGGCAATCGTAAATTGTACCATCCATACAGGTCAAGAGGTAATTGAGAAAAATGTAATTATTATTGAAGATGGAATTATTAGGTCACTGCAAAAGGAAGTGCCGGAAAATTACCAACTGATAGATTTGAATGGATACAATATTGCTGCAGGTTTTCTGGACATACACATTAATGGTGGAGAGCAGTTTCATTTTAGTAAACACCCAACAGAAGAAGCCATTCATGATATTTATGAAAGCAGTTTAAAAGGTGGAACTACACATATGCTTCCCTGCCTAATATCTTCTTCGCACGAAAATATATTGAAGGGTATTGAAGCTGTTAAAAATTACAGAATAAAATATAACAACGGTGTAATTGGTATGCACCTGGAAGGTCCTTTTCTTAATCCAATAAAACGAGGTGCACACCTTGCAAAATATGTGCGTACACCCACCCATGCTGAACTTGAAGAAATTATACATTATGGAAAAGATGTAATAAAACTGATTACCATTGCGCCGGAATGTTTTACGGATAAGCAGATTGATATGTTGATGGAAAGTGGCATCATAGTTTCTGCAGGTCATTCCAATGCAACTTATGAACAGTCGGCAAATGCTTTTTCAAAAGGCATAAAACTGATCACTCATTTATATAATGCTATGACGCAATTTGGTCACCGGTCACCAGGACTTGTGGGTGCGATTTTTGAAAATGAAAATGTTTTTGCACCTATTATATTAGATGGTGCACATTGCGATTATGCTGCAGCAAGAGTGGCATACAAAATAAAAAAAGATAAATTGATATTAATTAGTGATGCGCTTTTTTTAGGGAGAAAAGTAAAGGAATTTAAATGGGATGAATTCAACGCTAAACTGGTGGATGGTTTTTATAGAAATGAAGAAGGGAATTTAGCAGGAGCAGCTATTTCGATGGCAGATGCAGTTCGCAATGCAGTAACACATTTAAATGTTTCGGTGAAAGAAGCGATCGCAATGGCTACTTGCAGGCCAGCCAAAGCAATACAACTGGATAACAATGTAGGAAGTATTAAAGTTGGTTTCCCCGCAAGTTTTGTTAAATTTAGTAATGACCTGAAATTGATTGAGGCAATGGTTTTGTAAGTAGTTTAAAGTTGCTTTATTTAAATTGGTATTTTATTGCCATTTAGGTAAGAAACTGGAGTGGCAGGTGAGGACATCCGCCACGGCTACCTTCCGTAGTTGGTGTCCTCACCAATCACCTTAATTAAACGGTATTGATTGGTATTTTAATTTTTAACTACAATAATTGTAACGGCTGCTAGCCGTTTGAAACTAAATAAATAGCATGAAATTTTATCAAACTTTATATCTTTTACTTTGCATATTTTTATTTGCTTCTTTTAAAGTGTTAGCGCAGGATACAGCACAAGTATATCTTTTAAAACCTGCTGCTACAAATAATACAGGCAAATATAAAAGTCATTATTTTAAACCCGCCGGTGTTATTATTTCCGGTACGTTTATATTGTATGGTTCGTTAAAACCTGCAATCAGTGGTATACAAAGAATAGATACTGATATCATGACATCTGTAAAAACAAATTATCCCAATTTTCATACAAGAGCCGATGATTATTTGATGTGGGCACCTACAGCCTCCATATACCTGATGGATGCGATGCATATAAAAACAACACATAGTTTTACCGAACACCTTATTTTGGATGCAGGCTCAATGGCAATTGCCGGTGGTGTTGGTTTTGTGATGAGAAAGATATCTAAAAATATAGATGTATACAATACTCAAGATACCAAATTTCCTTCTGGTCATACCACCAATGCATTCAGAGGTGCAGAAATTTTTCGCCAGGAATTTAAAGGTATAAATCCTGTATTAAGTTATAGCGGTTATCTTGTCGCTACAACGGTTGGCGTGTTGAGGATTTACAATAAAAATCACCAATTAACAGAAGTGTTAGCCGGCGCAGGTTTGGGTATATTATCTACTAAACTAACGTACTGGGTTTTTGATAAAGTGAAAGATAGGAGGAAGAAAAAATAGTGTTATTTGAAATGTGGGTTATTAGTTTTAAACCTTGAGTGGCATCCCTCAAATTAAGGTATCCACTAGTTGCCACGATTTAAATTACTATCAAATATAACAGCCTATTTTCCACTTAAAAATCAGTTAGCAATCTCTTTAACCTATTATTTTTCTCCTTCCCACTCTTTATAAAACTGGTTTAAATAAGCCTCCATAAACACATGTCTTTGCTCAGCCATTTGCCTGCCGGTAGTAGTATTCATTTTGCTTTTTAATAATAATAATTTCTCATAAAAATGATTGATGGTAGGGGCAGAACTTTTTTTATAACTTTCTTTTGTCATTGCCAGCGCCGGTGCAATAGCCGGATTATATATTTCCCTATTTTTGAAACCTCCATAATTAAAAGCCCTTGCAATACCAATGGCACCCAACGCATCTAACCTGTCAGCATCCTGTACCACATTTAGTTCCGGGCTGCTAAAACTAGCAGTAAAATTTCCACCTTTAAATGAAATATGCCTGATAATATTTTCTACTTGCTCAATTATTTTGTCAGGTACTTGTATGGATTGTAAAAATTGTGTTGCTTTTGCAGGGCCTATTTCTTCATCATCATTATTAAATTTAGCATCCGCTATATCGTGTAATAATGCAGCTAGCTCAACGATATATAGATTAGCTTTTTCTGCTTTTGCAATGGTAACAGCATTTTTCCAAACCCTTTCAATGTGCCACCAATCGTGGCCACCTTCAGCATTTTTCAAGGTTATTTTTACAAAATTTACGGTAGTGTTGATAATTTCTTTCTCAGTCATAAAATGTATTGTTTTTTTTAAAATTAAACAGCTTTAGTAAGTTGTTTAACGAATTTGTAATCTACAGAATATCCCAACAGTAACCTCTTTAATAAGCCAATTATTTTATAAAAAATCAGTGCCAGCAAAAGTTATTTTAAAAATAAAATAACCCTTTAAATATCTTAACAGGTAAGTTTAAAATGTAATAAAAATTAAAAGTGTTTATATTGGCATCCGTTTGGCTATAATTACGATAAGATCTTACAGCTTTGGTAAAAAAGGAAACATTTTGAGAATAAATTTGTTTTTATAACTATTCTCCAAAAATTGTAAATTTATTTACACAAATAAAATCAAATGAAAATAGTAATAATAGGAGGCGGTTTTGCAGGTGTTATTTTGGCAAAATCATTGGCCAATAAACACGAATTTGAAGTAACGCTCGTAGATAAGAATAATTATAATTTTTTCCCTCCTTTAATTTACCAGGTTGCAACAGCTTATTTAGAACCAACGAGTATTAGTTATCCGTTTCGAAAATTATTTTCTGGAAAGACGAACCTCTATTTTCGGTTAGGTGAAGTAAAAAAAATAGTGCCGGCAGAGAATAAAATAGTTTTGAATGATGGTGAATTAATTTATGATAAGCTTGTATTTGCAACTGGTGCAGAAACCAATTATTTTGGTATTGAAAATGTAAAACAACATGCTATCCCAATGAAAACATTGGATGATGCGCTGGAAATGCGTAATAGATTGTTAGAGCAGATGGAGAAGGCTACTGTTAGTACAGATGTAGAGGAAGTGAAACAATTACTTACACTTGTAATTGCGGGAGCTGGACCAACCGGGGTAGAACTTGCTGGCATGTTTGCCGAAATGAAAAATGGTATTTTTAGAAAAGAATATCCAGCGTTGTCTGGCAAAGGCGGCGATATATATCTGGTAGATGGCGGCAGTGCAGTGTTGGCAACAATGAGCTTACAATCGCAACAGGATACTTTTGAAGCCCTTACAAAACTGGGAGTAAAAATAAAATTAAACTACCAGGTAAAAGATTATGTGGAAGGTAAAGTTTTATTTAGCAATGGAGAAAGTATAGCTACCAAAAGTTTGATTTGGGCAGCAGGAGTTACCGCTTCTATTTTTGAAGGATTGCCTGCAGAAAGTTACGGAAGGGGCAGAAGAATGTTGGTAGATGAACACAATAAATTAAAAGGAACTGAAAATATTTATGCTATGGGCGATACCTGTTTACAAACAACAGATACACATTTTCCTAACGGGCATCCTCAGGTTGCCCAAGTTGCAATTCAGCAGGGAATAAACCTTGCAAAAAACTTTCAATCATTGATAAATGGCAAACCGTTAAAGGCTTTTATTTATAATGATAAAGGTTCAATGGCCATTATTGGCAGAAACAAGGCCGTGGTTGATTTACCTAAACCAACGCTTCACTTAAATGGATTTATAGCATGGCTAGCGTGGTTATTTATTCACTTATTATCGCTAATAACTTACCGCAATAGGGTGAGGACTTTTTGGAACTGGATGATTGCCTATTTTACCAAAGATCAATCTTTGAGAATGATTATACGGCCGGCAAAAAAAATAGGATAAGTTTTTATTATTCTAAAACTCCGCCTTCACCAACTCATACAAACGTTCCATCTTATTGCATTGTCTTAAATAAATTGCATGGTTGATGGGATTGGGATAATATTTTTTTTCTTCTGAAAGATCAAATACAGCAGTAATTTGTAAGGCCTGTAACCCAAGTATTATTGCGCCAAATGCAGCACTTTCTTTAATTTCGGAAACAATCACCGGAAGGTTAAACAGGTCGGCAAGCAGTTGCACCCAAAACTCACTGTCTGTAAATCCACCACTTGCATAAATGATACTTACAGTTGTCTTCTCCATTAAAATTTTTGCAATACTGTAGGTGTTATAAACGATCGCTTCTAGCGCAGCTCTAACAAGGTGAGCAGTGTTGTGTTCAATACTTAAATTCCACCATACCGCTCTTGCATCGGAGTTCCAAAGTGGCGCTCTTTCTCCTAATAGGTAAGGTAGCAATAATAAGCCGTCGCTGCCGGGCGCAATTGTTTTTGCCATGTTTACAAATTGCTGGTAAGAAAGATCATTTTGCAGTATTTTTTCTTTCAGCCATTGCAACACAATAGCGCCATTGTTACTTGCACCACCTGTAATATATTGATCGCCGTGCAGGTGGTAGCAAAAGGTACGCATACCGGCATCTGTTATCGGTTGTTTTGTTACAACTCTTACAGCACTGCTTGTTCCAATGGTAACAGCCATAGAACCTTTAACTGTTGCACCGCTGCCAAGGTTAGCAAGTGCGCCATCACTACTGCCAATTACAAAAGCAGTTTGTTTAAAAGCAACAAGGCTTTTATGTAGTTCGTTGGTTTTATCGATTGTCAAATATTCAATGTGCGTTGTAGCAACTATTGTAGATAATTTTGTTTCATCAACACCGGTATAAGTTAAAATAGGGTGATCCCATTCCAGCAAATTGGTGTTTAGTAGTCCAGTTGCTGATGCAATGGCAGTATCGATGATATATTTTTCAAACAGTCTATGAAAAATAAATTCTTTAATACCTATGAATTTTGAGGTGTTGTAAAAAAGTACTGGTTCCTTTTCTTTAAACCAACATAATTTACAAAATGGCGACATGGCATGTATGGGAACGCCTGATGCCTGATAAAATTTTTTTCCCTCTGCGGTTTCTTTAAATTGCACAGCTAATTCACTGGCCCGGTTATCGGCCCAAATAATGCAATTAGTTAAAGGATTATTTTTTTTATCCATCAACAGCAAACTGTGCATGGCCGCAGAAAAGCTAATAAGTACGGGGTTATCCTGCCTTAATTGTAGTGCAATAGTATTGAGGCAATTAATAACTGCTTTTAATATTTCATTGGGATTCTGTTCACACTGGTTTTTCTGCGGGTGTGTTATAGGATAAGCGATTGAATGCTGTGCCAATACGCTGCCCGTTGTTGAAAAAGCTACAGCTTTTGTTGACGTAGTGCCGATATCAATCCCAATATAGTAATCCATGATATGCTCAAATAATTTAATCTTCGTTGGTGTAGGTTAGTTACAAAAATAGCTGTTAACCTTTTAAAACAGCTTGAATAAAAATTAGTTTCTATTATTTTACTGAAGTAGAAATAAAAGCATTTAAAATGTACAATTAAATATCTTTATAGTTTAATTGTCGTTCTCACATATCATTCACTTCATTCAGACTAACAGTTAAAATAGTTTTTGTAACCAGAATTACTAAACGATTTACTAAAATAAAAAATGCCATCTTAATCAAGCTTTCAATATTAATAACTAAATTATTAGTCAGCTAACATTTATTAATCTAACTGATAAAATGACACTAAAGATTAAATTTGGCTACGCTTTTTATACTTCAATTTTAATTTTGATCAATACATAATATTATGAAAAATTTTTATTTAGTTATTTTACTACTATGCTTTTTGCAAGTTATTTATGCACAGCAACCGTTAAAAAATAAGGTATTGATATTTGCTTCTTTTAGAGGTAATGGAGAAGATGGACTTCATTTGGCTTATAGTGAAGATGGATACAAATGGACTGCATTAAAAGGAGATAGTTCTTTTCTTACCCCTACAGTTAGTAAAGATAAGTTGATGAGAGATCCTTGTATTATTAAGGGAGCAGATGGATTATTTCATATGGTATGGACGGTGAGCTGGAATGATAAGGGTATTGGATATGCCAGTTCAAAAGATCTTGTGCATTGGACAGAACAACACTTTATTCCTGTAATGCAGCAGGAGGCAACGGCGTTGAATTGCTGGGCACCGGAAATTATTTATGATGAACTTAATGGTTATTATATGATCTATTGGTCAACTACCATACCAGGCAGATTTGCTTTTGGTGATACCAGTGGAGATGATAAATACAATCATCGTTTATACTATGTAACAACCCGTGATTTTAAAACGTACACTACAGCGAAACTGTTGTACGATCAACGTTTTAATGTTATTGATGCTACAATTCAAAAGGACGGAAACAGGTTTGTTTTATTTTTAAAAGATGAAACGTTAAAGCCGGTACCACAAAAAAATATTCGTATTGTAATTAGTGATAGCCTTACAGAAGGCTATGGAAAACCATCTGTTCCAATTACTGGTAACTATTGGGCAGAAGGTCCTACAGTAATTAAACTTGATAAAAAATGGATTGTTTATTTTGATAAATATACCGAAAAAAAATATGGTGCTTTAGTATCAACTGACCTTGTAAACTGGAAAGATATTTCTAATGAAATTAGTTTTCCAAAAGGAACAAGACATGGCACTGTCTTTAGTATTTCCAAAGCAGAATTTAACAAGTTTTTTTAAATAGAATCTAAATGTAAGGGGCTAATAACTTTAATTAATCTAGATGAATTACCGGATTGGAATGGATGGGACGAGGTCCTTACCTTGTTTGTAAAAATCGTTTAAAAGGGCAGCAGTTTGGTGTATGGCAAAAAATATAATAATAGTATTATTGGCGAAAGCTGCTATTATCCGGAGTTTAAAGGATATCATGCAGCACTTTATTGGGTAGTAAATGAAAATAAAGAATCGTCTTTCATTAAAAACAAAGAAGAAAATATTTTTCTTCGAATGCAGCAACCACTTAAGCGGGTTGAAACAAACAATAACAAAGTTAGTATAGCTTTTGCAGAAGGTATCATTTGATTTATGAATGCCATTAGGCCAATTGAATCCAAATTTAAATCGACTGATAAAATGGGGCCGCAAAGCCAGCTAAACATACAGTTGAATCATTTACATGTTAAAGGGAATTTATGGTTTGATTTCAGACCTTAATTTTTTTATTATTAGCTGTTGTTTTGTAGCACATGAATAAAGATATCGCAATATATTTTTTAAAAAAAAGTACATTTTGAAAAATAGATTGGTGATAAATTTATTATCACATGGTATTTTAAACAAAATAAGTTGGTACAATGCTTCATAGATGTGCAATTAAATTTTAATAATAACGTTGTGGTTAATGACATTATTAAGTGATGTAAAACCACCTGCAAAAAGTATAAAATATGTTGTGTTACAGGTTCAAAATTATTTGATAAAATTTTAAATAATCGGTTGAAGTAAGTATTTAAAATTTTAAAACTACCCGATAGTTTTGAACAATTATCCAATAACCATTTACTATGAAGAATTACCAATTTTTTGGTGTGATTAAATATGCAATCACAGGATTTATCCTGGGGATACTGCTCATAATTATTGGGGTGCTGTTAAATTATAATAGCGGTTTCCATGGAGCATGGTTTCATATTTTTGATTACGCTCCAGACTTTGTGATCATTGCTTTTTCCCCTATTTTTTTAAGTTTACTTTTTTATCTTTTTGGTTTTCGACGAGAACAATACGAAATATCTACTCAACAAATAAAATCCAGTTTATTTAATGAACAAAAAATTAATTCAGTTTCTGACCAGCAATTAAAAGTACTGGCTAAAGTTGTTGCTCAGGTAAATGAAGCAATTATTATTACAGATTGCAATGGAAAAGTGGAATGGATAAATGAAGGCTTTACAAAAATTAATGGGTTTATACTGGAAGAGGTAAAAGGAAAGGAATTAAACAATGTCATATATGGTTCAATAACAAATAAAGAAGTTATAAAGCGTATAGCTGAAAAATTGATTATTGGAGAGTCTGTAATGGAGGAATTACAAACCTATAACAAGAATGGTACTCCAATCTGGCTATCTTTAAGTATCAAGCCAATTTTTGATGATACCGGGGAAATTGTAAATTTTATTTCCATTCAAAATAATATTACAAGTCGTAAGGGCAAAGAAATTTCTATTGAAGCATTGTATAAGGAGGTAGCGAATTATAAATTTGCACTGGATCAATCTGCCATTGTAATGATATTTAATATACATGGAAAAATTATTCATATTAATAGAAAATTTTGTGAAATAAATGAATTGGCAGAAGATGAGTTATTAGGAAATGATTACAGGTCTATTAGCATTAGTATGAGAGATAAAAGTATTGTAAACCCAATCTGGAAAGCATTACAGGAAGGCAATACATGGAAGGGAGAATTGGTTAACCGTAATAAAAATGGTAAATTATACTGGGCAGATACAACGATTGTTCCACTGATAGATGCAGCGGGTATGCCTTACCAGTTTCTTGCAATACAGCATGATATTACTGAAAGGAAAGAATTGGAAATTCAGTTGATTGCTAATAAAAATAAATTACACCAGGCCATGCAAATTGCACAACTTGGCTCATGGGAGTTATATGCTGATGGAAAATTTATTTTATCTACCGAATTAAGACAACTTTATCATTTTCCTTTGGAGGGTGATATTTTAATTGATGAATTCTTCAATAATATTCATACCCAAGATGTAGATATTGTTAAAGAAAAGATTGCCTTAAGTCAAAATAGTCTTCAATTAGAAGAAGTTGAGTATCGTTATTATATTAATGGAGTGTTGCATTATATAATTTCAAATATTTATCCTCATCTGGATGTTACAGGTAATTGCATAGGCGCATTTGGAACAGTACAGGATAATACTGCTGCAAAATTATCAGCGCTTGCTTTAAAGAAAAGTGAAACAGAAAAATCAGTTATTTTAAATAATACCCAAACAGTTATTTGTTTGCATGATATGAATGGTGTTATAATTGATATAAATAATACCGCAGAAAGAATGAGTGGTTTTAGTAAAAACGAGATCATTGGACTTAGTTTAAAATTGATTATTTCTCCCGAATATACAACCGAATTTGATGAATATATTCACACCATCAATAACAATCCGACAGCTAACGGCATTTTTAATATTTATACTAAAAACGGAAACAAAAAGGTATGGCTGTATCAAAATACAGTGTATGCAAATGAAGGCAATCAGCCCTATGTAATTGCTAGTGCTATTGATATTACAGAATCTGTAAAAGCACAAAATGAAGTAGAGCGACAACAGCAGTTTATTCGCCAGATTATAAACAATAGCCCAAGTGTAATTTTTATGATCAATGCACAAAGGCAGATTATGCTTGCTAATAAAACTTTTGCAAACTATTATCCTTACAATGAAAAGGAAACTCCATTTGCTAAAAAATTATCGCATGGTGCAGAGGATATTTTTTTTGGTGATATGGATAGCCTTTTTGAAATGGAAGACGGACAAATGATTACGCTGGAAGGAAGTTTGAACAATCCGGCAACAGATACCTCCTGCTGGTTTAACATCATAAATAAATGTTTTAAAGAAAAAAATGGCGAAAAATATATTCTGGGCTTTGGTATGGATATTACTGGAAGGCACCAGGTAGAAACAGATTTGATTGCAGCAAATGAAATGGTTAAAAAAACTTTAAAAGTTAAGGATGCTTTTATTAGCAATATGAGCCATGAAATAAGAACGCCATTGAATGCCGTAATTGGATTTACGGATTTACTTTTAGAAACCAGCTTAAATAGTAAACAAGCAGCATATGTTGATATTGTAAAAACAGCTTCTGGAAACCTGTTAGCACTTATCAATAATATTCTTGTTTTTACTAAAATTGAATCCAGTAATCTTGTATTAGAAAGTCATCCCATGAGTATTATAAAAATAATCAATGATGTAATAAAAATACTTGAACCCCAGGCTACGGTTAAGGGGATATCAGTAACTAAGATGCTTGATGATACGCTTCCACCTATTGTATTAGGTGATCCTTTACGTTTATCACAGGTATTATTTAACATAATTGAAAATGCAGTAAAATTTACAGATACCGGCACTATTGATATTACCTGTAAGCTGGTAAATGAAGCCGATAAACTAAAGGATCATATTGCTTTTTCAATAAGAGATTCGGGTATTGGTGTAGCAAATGAAAAGCAAACGGATATTTTTGAACGCTTTACACAGGGTAATCAGGATACCCAACTTTTGTATGGTGCTTTAGGTTTAGAATTAAGTATTGCTAAGCGTATTGTTGAGCTTTATGGAGGTACTTTTACAATCGAAATCGACCTTGATAAAGGTACTACTTTTAATTTTATGCTTCCTTTTAATAAGTGTATTGATACACCGTATCTTAATGAGTTAAAATCTGTAAATGGGGAGCGTATATTATCTATTAATAAAGCAATTCGTATTTTACTTGTAGAAGATAACAGCATCAATGCAATGTTAGCCACACAGGTATTAACAAAAAGGGGATTTACATTGGTACATGTTTTAAACGGACAACTTGCGGTAGAAGCAGTACAACAACAGTACTTTGATTTGATATTGATGGATATTCAGATGCCTGTGATGGATGGCATTGAAGCAACAAAAACTATCCGTCAATTAAATGGTACTGTAGCAAATATTCCAATTATTGCTATGACAGCTCATTCATTGCATGGCAAAATGCAGCATTGTTATAATACAGGTATGAATGGTTATGTGGCCAAACCTTTTAAGGCTAGAGATTTATTTAATTCAATTAGTGAAGTAATAAAAAGCAGTAGCTACAACAATGCTGAATTGAGTAGCCCAATAATAGTTTAAAATAAATAAGAAAACCGTACGCTATGGAACAGCCTATTATGGCAATTGACCTCACCTACCTTTATTCACTTACAGGGGGCAATAAATCTTTTGAACAATTACTTTTAACAAGAACTGTAATTGATGTAAATAATATTATTGCTGATTTAGATAAATCATGGATAGAAAAAGATATTATTGCAATAAGAAAAAATGCGCATTTGCTGGTTTCTTTAGCTGCTATTGTGGGCATGCCACAGGTAGAAAAATGGAGCAGAGAAATTGACCAGACTTTTGCTGATGGAATTTTTCATCCTGAATTAGCACCTGTAGTTCATTCAATAATTTGGAGCTGGCCTTCAGCATATTCCCAATTAAACATATTAATTGCAAATAATTAAAAATTCCTGTAAGTAAAAATAATAATAAATTTAATTTAAATATTACCGGTGTAGGGCAAAGGTATTTCAACTATAATTTCGCAACCATTACCTGGTGAGGACTGCAAAGAAAAAAGACCAGAAATTAACTCAGTTCGTTTTTTTATATTGTTAAGGCCGATACCTTTTTTAAAATTTTTAGTATCAAAGCCTACACCATTATCAAAGATTCTAAAATGAATTACCTGATTTACCAATGAAAGAGATATTTCTATTAAAGTAGCTTTCGAATATTTCATAATATTATTTAATTGCTCCTGTAATATCCTGTATAAATTTAGTTGGATGTCATCATCAATTTTAATTTCTTTTACTCCTTCCATTTTAAATTTTATTTGGTACTGATTATTAATGTTTATACTTTTTATAAGTTCTTTAAAAACCTCTTCTAATGAATTTTCTTCGAAGGAAGCAGGTGCCAACCGATGCGATAGATTCCGTATTTCATTTATAGCCATGTGAACATAGGTTAATGATTTCTCTATCCATTCATTTTGTGTTGTTAGGGACTTTCCTTTTGTCATACCAAGGTTTAGTAATACACCGGCTAAAATCTGATTTACGTTGTCATGTAATTCTCCTCCAATCTGAAACCGCTCCTGCTCCTGTGCATTAATTATGGCTTTTGTTATTTCTTGATCTAACTTTTTACTGGCTGTTACATCTCTTTGTATAGCTATCCAATGGGTATAAATACCTCTCTCATCAGCTACAGGGCTTAAAGACATATTATTTAAGAATTCTTCTCCATTTTTTTTATAGTTGATTATGGTAATTTCTTTGGTTTCATATTTTTTTATTGACTCATTTAAAAGCTTTATTTCTTTTTTGTCAGATTTTAGCCCTTGTAATATTTTAGGCGTTTTGCCAATTACTTCCTTAGAAGTATAACCTGTCATTTTAGTAAATGCTTCGTTAACATATACAATTTTAGGACCGGATAGATCAAATGATTCTGCCTCAGTAATCATTACAGAATCGGATGTATTGGTAATAACTGACTCCAGTAATTTTAGCCTGTGCTCTTCTTCTTTTTGATGTGTAATATCCTGCATTGCACCTATCATTTTTATAGGTTTATTATTATTATCTACTAATATAAAACCCCTGTCGAAAATATATTTATAAATTCCATCGGCGCATTTAAAACGATATTCATCCTGCCATTTAAGAATTTTATTATCAATATTGAGCTGAATATTTTCACAAACTCTTTTTAAATCATCTGGATGAATTTTTAGTCTCCACCAATCACTGTAAGTAGTATTATTTAATTCTTCATATCCAAAAACGCCCTTTAAACCTTTATTCCAAAGTGTGACATCCGTTATTAAATCCCAATCCCATATTACATCACTAGTTGCTTTTGCAACAATATTATACCTGTCATTCGATTTTTTGATATCTTCAGCTGCATTCCGGTTTTCTATCAATATCCCTACCAATCCAGCTGCACGTTCGAGCAAATTTATCTGATTGGGTAGTGGAGTTTTATTGGTTTTAAAATAACTTGAAAAGCTGCCAATAATCATACCATCTCTTTGCTTTATGGGCACAGACCAACATGCCTTAAATCCAAAAGGGCGAATAAATGATCGGTAGTCATTCCATAGAGGATCAGTATTTATATCAGTTACAAAAATATTGGTTCCAGTATAAATGGCTGTTCCGCAAGATCCAGCATTGGGACCTATTGATAATCCTTCAATTAATTTCAGGTACTCTTTTGGCATAGATCCAGATACAAGAGACCGAATGGTATTTATTTCATCTTTTTGTAAAATAGTACAAAAAGATTGTGGCATTATCTGTTCTATATTTATAATAAGAATGTTTAATAATTCGCTAAACGAAGTGCCAGCTGTTGCATTTAATGCATACACTTCCTTTTCCATAGCCAATATTTTTTTTTGATAATTACTTTGTGTAACATCATTGCTTAATACCATTTTGGCTTTTTTTTCACCAAAATTAATTTCGCTGCCATAAATTTCTACATCTATTAGTTCGCCATTTTTTTTTAAGTGCCTGTAATTTTCTTTTTTATCAGTGGTTTTATTGATAATGTCTGTAGTGGTTTCTTTTAATTTAGCTCCATCTGCTAAAGGCCTTATATGGTATAAGGTCATAGATAGAAATTCATCTTCTGAATAACCATAATGAGCAATTGCCGCTTCATTTACTTTTAAAAATTGCAAGCTTTCCAAATCATAAACCCACATTGGTATTGGGCTTAAACTAAAAAGATTTCTATATTTTTCTTCCGACTCCTTTAACTCATTACTTATGCGGCTTCTTTCGCCACTATAGGTTATACTTTTATAGAGTTGGGCTGCAGTTAGTTCATCTTTTAATAAATAATCTGAAACGCCTAAGGCAAGTGTTTTAATTCCAAACTTTTTATCGCCATAGTCTGTAAGTACAATAATTGGGCAATGTCCGGCCAGTTGTACCATTTCAGTTACTAATAATTCGCCGCTTGCATCTGGCAGAGAAAGATCGAGCAGGATTATATCAAAATTATTATCATGTTCTAATTTATTTTTTGCCTCAACAAAAGTTTTAGCATGCTCAATTAAAGGGTTTAAAAATTCTTCTTTTAAATATTCTTTAATCAAAACGATATCACCAGGATTGTCTTCAACAACAAGAATATGCTTTGTATGACTGCGATATGACATTGATAAGGTTAATTTTTATTGGGCATGTTAAAAGGATTGATCCAAAAATATTTACAAAAAGCGATAACTTTTATAAGTTTAATTACCGCTGCAGGTTTATTGATAAAATAATTAGATAGTTATTATACCATGGTGCAATTTCTTTTTCGGATGGTGGGTTATTAAACATAAAAATGGGATTGTGTTTTAGCTAACTGTTATTTTTATATGCTGAATACTGCTTGTCTCCATATTTTTGGCATTACAATATCAAATAAAATAAAACGCGTCTTTGGGCATTTATATTTAGATATTTTTTTTAAAATTTAAAATGCTACCTGCCATCATTTCCAATAAAAATAAGATTTTCTATTTTTTCTTCAAATAAAGCATCTGTTGTTTATAAGCTATTACGCTTTTTATGTGTTATTAAAAGTATCTGTAAAAGGCCTACATTAAATATTTTTTCTTCCACGATTTTTTCTTTTTATAATTATTTAACCACCAACTTATTATTCATTAATTTTTCGGAAACCAATAATTTTTTAGAAATGGTAAAATAAAAAGTACTTCCTTTTTCAGGTATTGATTCTACCCAAATTTTTCCATGATGATTATCAATAATCTTCTTACATATAGCTAATCCTATGCCAGTTCCCGAGTATTCATCTTTACTGTGCAATCTTTGAAATATTACAAAAACTTTGTTGAAATATTCCCGATCTATCCCAATGCCATTGTCTGTTACAGCAAATTGCCAATGTGCTGCTTTATCTGTTACACTGATTTTTATATTAGGAATACTGTCTGGCTGCTGGTATTTAATTGCATTGCTGATAAGGTTTTGAAATAACTGCTGAATAGGTATTTTGGCTGCAATTATATCAGGTATTGATTCGTACGAAATGAATATTTTTTTTTCGGTGATAATATTTATATACATGCTGAATGCCTCTTTTAATATTTCAGATATATTTATTTTTTCGAACAGATATTGTTGTCTGCCAACTCGTGAATACTCCAGTAAATCAAGTATAATTCTGCGCATCCGAACTGCTCCATCTACAGCAAAACGAATATATATTTGTCCGGCTTCATCAAGTTGAGGTTCGTACTTTTTTTGTATTTGAGTTAAAAAACTTGTTACCATTCTTAAAGGTTCCTGTAAATCATGGGAGGCTATATAGGCAAATTGTTCTAATTCTGCATTCGAAGTAGCAAGTTCTTCTGCTCTTTTATTTAACTGTATGTTTAGTTCTTTTAAAACAATTTCCTTTTGTATCCTCTCTGTAATATCCTGCATAGCTCCAATTATCCTGTAAGGAATTCCTTTTTCATCTCTTACAACAATCCCGCTATCGGCAACTGTTGTGTAGTTACCATCAAATTTTCTAAACCTGTATTGGCCCTTCCAATAAATTTCAGTAGGATCATTTATTATTTTCTGAATACTTTGTTTAATTTTTCTGCTATCCTCAGGATGAATAAAAGCTTCCCACAAGTCTACACCAGGTTTGCTCTCTCTCATTTTATAGCCAAATAACGTGTTGAATCCCTCGCCCCAATAAATAGTATTGCTAATTAAATCAAAATCCCAAATGGCATCAGAAGTTGCTTTGGTAGCATACTCAAACCGTTCGATGCTTTTGGCTAGCGCCTGCTGGCTTTGCATAATTTCAGTAATATCATTCGATACAATCATTACTGCATTTTTATTATTGTATACAATGGTATGGCCTGTAATGGTTACATTAATTTTTGTACTGTTTTTTTTAATATGCTTCCACTGCCCTAAATTAAGCATTCCATAATTTTTTATGTTTTTATTTACTCTAATAATATCTGCAATTTCTTCCAGTACAAATATGTCGTTGATAGACATATTTAAAAACTCCTTTTTAGTATAGCCATAATGTGTAATGGCGGAGTCATTTACTTCCAATATTTTTAAGCTTTCCAAATCGTAAATCCAATTAGCAAGGGGGTTACTGTTAAAGATCATCTTGTATTTTTCTTCCGATTCTTTAACTGCTTTTTCTGCTTTTTTTCTAAAAGTAATATCCTGCGAAGTTCCTTCCAATAAAATAGGTATTCCTTGTTCATCATAAACCAGATTACCTTTTTGTACCAATACTCTTAGTGAACCATCTTTTAAAACAATTCGGTGTTCATAATTATAGGGTTGTTTTTCTTCAATGGCAAGTTTATACTCTTGTAATACAAATTGTTTATCATCTTCATAAATAACATCATGTATTTGTTGAATTTGTATCGGCAAATTGGTTTTTGTAAATCCATAAATATGGTACAATTCATCTGAAAAGAAAACAGTATTGTTTTGAAGGTTAATTTCCCAATACCCTAATCCTGCAATTTGCTGCGCAGTTTCCAGTTTTTTGTTGATAGTAATCAGCTGATTTTGATATAATTTATTTTCAGTTATATCTCTACTGTAGCAGGCTATTCCAGATATTTCAAGTCCATTAAAAATTGGCTTAAAGCTAACTTCTTTCCATTGCTGGTTGTTAGTAAAAGGATCTCTTGAAATAATTTCTTTTTTAAAAACTTCGCCAGAAAGAGCTCTGTAATACATCTCGTGCCAGAAAAGAAGTACTTCGGTAGAATAAGTACCTTCTATTAATAAGTAATCTCCCTGCTTAATTATTTTACCATTTAAAATTTTTATACAATTTATAAATGCTTTATTACCTGCAATAAAATTAAATTCTTTACTAACGCTCCATATCTGATCATCTGTGGTATTAATAAGGGCTTCTTTATCCCTTTTTTCAAATTCTTTTTGGCTCTCTGCTTTTATTTTTTCTGTTACATCATTCATTAAACTAAGTACACATTTTCTTTCTTGATACTCAATTATATTACCTGTAGCATTGATGTACATTAATTCGCCATTCTTTTTTTTATGTATCCAGATTCTATAAGCAACATTGTCAAAAGTATTTTCATCCTTCAGCATTTCATAAATTGAAGAACTTTCCGAAAGGGCTCGTAAATCTTTTAAAGTAAATAACAAAAATTCATTTCGCCTATAGCCATATTTTTTTAATGCTGCTTCATTAACTTCAATAATTTGATGCGTTAAAAAATCAAAAATAAATAAGGGTAGGGGGTTATTATTAAAGAGGTTACGGTAAAGTTGTTCTGATAATCCCAAAGCTTTCTCCTGCATTTTTGTTTCTGTACCATCTCTTGCAATACAGTGCAAGATTTTGGTATTTTCATCCCAACGAGCCGACCATATTACAGGTATAATACTACCATCTTTTCGGGAATACCTGTTTTCAAAATTCCTGGTAGGTCCATTTTTTATAATATCCTCTATCTTTTTGAGCGATGAAATTTTATCTTCCTTAAATACTATATCCATAAATGGTTTGCCAATTAACTCTTCAGCTTCAAATCCCCATAAATCTTTACAGGCTTTACTAACCTGTAAGAAATTACCTTCCCTGTCAAATTCACAAATCACATCTAAGGAGCAATCGAGAATTCTTTGCCTATCGGCAAGTGTTTTATTCAATAAAATATTGTCTTTTTTTTCTTGGGTAACATCGTTGGCTATGCAATACACTCCTGTAATACGGTTATTAATAATTATAGGAAGATTGATTAGTAAAACAAAAAACAGCGTTCCGTTGGGAGTAATAATTCTAATTTCATATTCCTGAGTAATACCTAGTTTAGTATTTTCAAAGTGTTGGTTTGTTTTATTAAGGTCGTCCGGGTGAACAAATACGGAGTAGTGCATTTTAAGTAATTCTGCTTCACTGCATCCGGACTTTAAGGAAAGTATATTATTTGTACTCGTTAAATTACCTTCCAAATCTAAAGAAAAAACGGCAGCAGGATTTTGGTAAAATAAAGATTGGTATATCTCTTTGTTGACTGCCAATTCCTGTTCTAATTTTTTAGTTGCTGTTATATCCTGTATTACACCTATAAAGGTTTCAACTTTACCATCGGCATCATATTTTGCTGAACCGTAAGCTTTTATATTCCTTACTTCGCCATCACAAGCCCTTATAATTCTTGTTTCAATTTGTTGGGCTTCTATTTTATTGCTTAGCCCATTTTGTAACCATTTTAAATAAGGTTTTTTTTCATCCGGATGAAGAAATTGCAATATACCATCAGCTGTAGGAGAAATTATGCCAGGTACTAAACCAACAATATTATAAAATTGATCTGACCATATACGTTTGTTGGTAGTTAGGTTTATTTCAGTACTTCCAATACCAGCAATCTTTTCTGCATTGTTTAACAGCAACTGTGCTTGAACAATTTTTTTTTCAATTTCTTTTTGTTCTGTGATATCTTTTATTACACCTAGCAGTTTTGTAGGTACGCCGGTTTCATCATACCCTACCTGTGCATATGCAATAATATTTCTTTCAATTCCATCTGCCCTTATTATTCTTGTTTCTGATTGGCAAAATGGTATTTTGTCAATCAGTTTTTTATTTAGAGTATCTAAATAATATTCCTTGTCTTCAGGATGAAGAAATTGAATAAATGCATCTCTCGAAGCTTCAATAAAGCCTGGTTCAAGTCCCAGAATTCTATAAAATTCATCCGACCAACTACGCTTATTATTTAAGTAATCAATTTCAATACTTCCAATATGGGTAATATTTTCTCCTCTCTTTAATAAACTTTCTATTTGTTCAATTTTAAGATCCTTCTTTTTTCTTTCTGTAATATCTCTACCAGTAATACATACGGCATCAATTTTTCCATCTACCTGCACTGGGTTGATGGAAAAACTCAACCACAAAGGTTCACTAGTTTCAATGTGTGTTGCTATCCGTTCATAGTTTGTTGATTCTCCATTTAGTGCTTTATTGATAACAGTTTTAAAAAATTCCTTCAGGTAAGGTTCAATAAAGGTTAGTAAATTATCACCTGCCTGAAATGTATTCAACATAAATTTATTCTGTCTTCCAGTTATGTTGCAGGTTTTTACAATAAAATTGTTATCTATTAATACAAAGCCTTCATCAGTATTATCAAATATGGCCTTAAGATTTTCTTCGGATTGTCTTGTCTTTTCAGTTGCTGCTATTTTTTCGCTAATATCTATTACAGTAATTATTTTGTATTCTTTTCCATTTGTATGGAGTAATGTTTTTATACCTGTTGTTACATATAAAATTGAACCGTCTTTATGTGTGACTTGCCATTCGGGTTGCTTGGATGTAAATTTAATTGTACTGTTATTATCTATTTGTGGTGCTGTTATTGGCGATGCTATGGATAATAGCATATCGCAATTGTTGCCCACTAACTCTTCTTTAGCATAACCATATATTTTGCAGCATGCTTCGTTTATATCAATAATATTTTGAGCTTCGTCTTTAATATATATGCCAGCATCAATAAGATTAAAAAGCTCACCTAAAATTGGTTCCGTAGTATAAATATTGTTTTTGCTAGATGGAATGCCTGACATGGCTGTGTTTTTATTTTTAGCAGCAATACTTTTTTTTTCTTTTTTAATTTTATTTTCATGCTGAACTGACATAGAAGCAGGCAAAACCTGGTTCGTTTTGTCATATTTTTTTTTCATTTTAACAAGTAATTTTTTAGGATATTAAAATTAAAAGATTCCCCATTTTAAATAGTAATTAAGAACTGCTTCAATAAAAGTAATTAGTAATGAATTTTATTATTTGTACTTATTTAAATCAACTATACCTGGTATTTGCTAATTTATTGATTAAGGAATTTAACCTGATATTTTTAAATAAATTATATAAATTAAAAAAAAAGTAAAAAAGGCTGCTAATCCGGTTTTTGCCAGATTAATCAACCTGTTTTTAAATTAATAAACAAGATTATTATTGTGTGTATTTAATAGGATTGGAAAAAGCAAAAAGATATTGATTTTAAGCGGGGTGTGTTAAATACTAAGTTTCAATAATAAAAATAAATCTTAAATGCAAATTTAAATTGTATGATAATGTTTGAGGGTAATATTGCAATGCATTGTTTGTAGTTATTTTTCTATAATTGAACCATTGGAAAAACATCATTATGAGTTTTGGTTGTTGATAAGATTTCATTGTATTTTTGCAATGTTGTTAATATAGTTAATATTTATTTTGCATTAAAAATATTTTTAGGGTAGATTTATTATAACTTTATTTGTATCCAAATTATAAGTGCCATATGAAAAAATTTTTATTAGTAGATGATCATAATGTAGTTCGTTCAGGTATTATGGGTTTACTACTTGAATTATTTAAGCCATCAGAAATAGATGAAGCAAGTGATGGTAACTCTGCAACTGAAATTTTAAAGCACAATCATTACGATCTTATTATGATGGATATTCAAATGCCTAAAACAGATACTTTGGGGCTTATGGAATATATCCACATCAAATATCCGGATGCTAAAGTATTAATATTTTCTATGAGTGCAGAAGGCATTTATGCAAAAAGATTTTTAAAGGCAGGCGCAAAAGGGTTTCTTTCAAAAGATGCTCCGCTTGAAGAAATTAAAAAAGCGATTAATCTTGTTTTAAATAACCGAAAATATATTAGCGAAGCACTTGCATCTACGCTTGCAGAAGAATCTATTTCAGAAACTTCAGGCAACCCGTTTAATCAGCTTTCACCAAGGGAATTTGAGATTGTATCTTTACTTTTATCTGGTCAAACGATTAGTGAAATTTCAAAATTATTAAACTTGCAGGTTTCTACAATTGGTACACATAAGGCTAGACTTTTTTCTAAATTAAATGTAAATAACATTTTGGAACTTAAAGAAATTGCCACCTCTTATAATCTTTAACCAGTGTCATTTATTAGTTAAAGATTTTTTTGCTCTTCCTGCATGTTTGCTATCGAACCCAATGTTTAGAATCCAATTATCTTTCCTTGACATTGTATATTTAAATTCGCATAACCTTACATTAAATTTTTACTAATTGGGGAATCGTATTTTAATATTAGCAACACCACAATCAGCCGAATGGGTTTGGCGGGATTGCCCATTTTTACATTATAATGCTTTTTAAAATTAGTATCAAATATGGACCAATTAATTTTATTGCCTAACTGATACAACGGATGTTTTTAATTAAGCTGGTAAGAAAGGCTATTAAATTAACCGGGTTGGGGTATTTTTTGGTTGATAGCATACTTAAATTTGCAAGTTTTTAAACAATTTTGCAAATATCCGAGGCTTTTTTAAATAACATTTTATAAGAATCCCAATAGCATTCTCATTTTTACACTCTTTGAGGCTCGAATAAATAAGCCCTGTATTTTCCTATTATGGGAATTTTTGTGGATGTTTTGACACATTTTTAATTATTCTTTGTTAATTAAGTTTAATCTCAGGCTGCTTAAAACAGGCAGGTAGATTGCATTTATCAAAATAATAATAGTATAATTTTTTATTTAAATTCAAATTTTATGGAACTTCTTGCAATTATAATTACACTCATATATGGCGCAATAGCCGGATGGCTATTACAACCATTTAAAAATAATAACTTTGGATTAACTGGCAGTGTAATAATAGGTATTATAGGTGGATTTATTTCTTACTTATTGCTTTTTAAAATGGGTATTAATACTGCTGGTGGCTGGTTAGGTAATATTTTAGGTGCAGCTTTTGGCGCTTTAATATTAATGTCTATACTAAATCTATTTATTTCCAGGCGAGTTTAATAGGTTCATAAAAATTATAAAAAAGATATCCTTCTTTGAGGGTATCTTTTTTTGTTTGTAAAAGCTTTAAATTTATATAAATATTTTTTATGACCAGTATCGAGATAACTAAACAAAAAATTATTAACCTGGTAATGGGAATGGATAACCCGCAGGCGCTAGAAGTATTGTTTGATGTAATGATGAAATTTGGTAATCCGTCTCCGGTGATAGGAGATGAACTGACAGATGAGCAATGGGGTGAAATAGAAAATGATATTAAGGAAATTGAAGAAGAAGAAATTAGCCGTAAGGAAGAAGTAATGGAACATTTAAAACAATGGAAAAGCGGTAAATAAAATAAGCAATAACTAGTATGAAGTATGTTTCATGTATGGTATATGATTTTTTTCAACTTTCCAGGTTATTTAAAAGCTATTAGCATCTAATACATTTAATAGAACTATAAAACATCTTTCAAAAAATATAGAATCTTTACCTTGCACTTTTAATAATTAATTAAGTGGATAAATAAATAATGCATAAAAATTGCTAAAATATTTAATCATTAATTCTTAAAAAAAGTAACAGATTCTTAAATTGAGATATTTTTTATATTAGCACTCATGAAATTACAAATTAAAAAAAATCATACATCAGACATCCTACATCAATCATTTTGCATAACTACTAATGAAATCACAAATTGAAAAACATTCTATGTTAGACATCCTACATCAAACATTTTGTTTAGGTGCTGTTGCAATCAAAAAATATTAACCTTTTATGTCTGCAGAAAAAATTCTAAGTGATTGGAAAAAAAAACTCTTTAAACCTGTGTATTGGCTGGAAGGAGAGGAAGATTATTATATTGATAAAGTGATAAACTATGCCGAGCACAGCATTTTGCCAGAGAGCGAAGCTGGGTTTAACCTATCTGTTTTTTATGGTAAAGATGCCAATTGGAGCGATGTGGTAAATGCCTGTATGCGCTACCCGATGTTTGCAGAAAAGCAAGTAGTGTTGTTGAAAGAAGCCCAGCAAATGAAAGATATTGATAAGCTGGAAAATTATATTGAGCATCCTTTGGTGTCAACTATTTTTGTAGTTAGCCACAAAGAAAAAACAATTAGTAAAGTTACCAAACTTGGAAAGCTTGTTAAAAAAAATACCGAACTGTTTCTCTCCGAAAAAATAAAAGACTATAAGCTGGTAGATTGGGTGACAGACTATGTAAAAGCGCAGGATTTTACCATGTCCCAAAAAGGGATTTTGTTGTTGGTAGATCATCTTGGTAACGATTTGAACCGCATTGTAAATGAGTTAGAAAAAATTACGGTTAACCTTGGTCAGCGTAAAACCATTACCGAAGATGATATAGAAAAATATGTAGGCGTAAGCAAAGAGTACAATGCATTTGAACTCCAGGCTGCCATGAGCAAAAAAGACCTTGCAAAAGCGATTCGTATCATTCAATATTTTGAAGGTAATCCCAAAGCGGTGCCGATACAATTGGTGCTGCCGGCACTGTATGGTTACTTCAGTAAGCTGTATATTATTTTTGGTATGTCAGATAAAAGCGAAACGGCTATTAAATCTTTCTTTTATAACAATCCTTATGCAGCCAAGGAAGCTTTAGCCACCGCTAAAATGTATGGTTACGAAGAGGTGGAAAGAGCCTTGTTATTATTGCACGAATACAATTTAAAGAGTGTAGGCGTTAATGATAGTGGCACTTCGGATGGCAGCTTACTAAAGGAGATGGTGGTGAAAATAATGGGGTAAAATTTCGCTGTGTATCTAAAGGGGCAACTTTGGCGAAAGTGTATTAACGACTTTGCTTTTAATTTTAGTGGCGCTTATTTTTTCGTAGTCAACAGTTGTACTATTACTGAGCTTTATTGGCGTCGCACACTTGTACATAATAACCTTATTGAAACTTTATTAGGCTATTGCCCAACTCGTTAAACGAAAACTAAAAAGTATAAAATGTGATAAAAATTGCAAAAAAAGCTGAAAATATAAAAAACGTATAACTCCTTACTAAGAAAGTGCTTTAATTGCTGCATCCTTATCCAACGCCAGCTGTGCTTTCAACGCTTCAAATCCATTAAATTTAATTTCGCTACGCAAGTGTTTTTTTAAAGTTATGGTAAGTATGTCGCCGTAAATATCTTCATTAAAATCAAAAATATTTACTTCAATTATTTTTGTTGTTCCCTCTACTGTTGGACGAAAACCAATATTCATCATTCCTCCCCATTGTTTATTGTTAAATTTTGAATTTTGAATTGTAACTGCATACACTCCATTGCAGGGCACCAGTTTATTTTGATCCAATATATGTAAGTTGGCGGTTGGGTAACCGATTGTACGACCGAGTTTATTACCCTGTACCACCTTGCCGCTAAAAAAATAATTATAGCCCAAACAACTGCT
The DNA here is from genome assembly GCA_025352695.1 of Ferruginibacter sp. Classification (GTDB taxonomy): domain Bacteria; phylum Bacteroidota; class Bacteroidia; order Chitinophagales; family Chitinophagaceae; genus Ferruginibacter. Next base: position 43,564 of record JANXSK010000144.1, read on the forward strand.
TGCTGTAACAAGGTCGCCATGCAAAATCGCTTCTCTTATTTTGGTAGAACTGATGGTAATATCCTGTAACATATATACAGGAATTTCCTTCACGGCATACTTGTATTCCGTAGCTTTTGCTTCCAGTAATTTATAGTCGCCAATGCGGTTTTTCCCAAAACGATGATCGTAACCAATAATGATGGTGTGCGGATGAAAAGTATCTACCAAAAAATCGCTGATATAAGCTTCTGCCGTTTGGTTGGCGAATGATTTAGTAAATGGTATCACCACCAAATGGTCAATACTTTCTTTTTGTAATAAACTAATTTTTTCTTCCAGCGTATTGATTAAAAAAATAGGAGACTTTTCTTTGGCTACAATTTGCCTTGGATGTGGATCAAAAGTTACGATGATAGTTTCGCCATTTACTTTGGCAGCTTCGCTTTGCATTAGTTCAATGATCTTTCGGTGTCCATTGTGCAGGCCATCGAAAGTGCCGATGGTAATCACTGCATTTCGGAAAGCAGGCAGTTGTTGTATATCGAAGTGGACTTTCATTTTTTAGTGGTGCAAAACTACCTGAAAATTTATTAATGGAAAATTGGTAATTGAAATTTATTTTTGCGGTTCAAATATTTTTATGAGTCTTTATAGTAAAAGAGGGGTTAGTGCCCAAAAGGAAGAAGTACATGCTGCTACCAAACACCTCGACCAGGGATTGTTTCCCAATGCCTTTTGTAAAATTTATCCTGATTATTTAGGAGGAGATGATGATTATGTGAGTGTAATGCATGCCGACGGAGCCGGCACTAAAAGCATATTGGCTTATTTATATTGGAAAGAAACAGGTGATATTTCTGTTTGGAAAGGGATTGCTCAGGATGCGATTGTAATGAATTTAGATGACCTGTTGTGTGTAGGCGTGTATGATAACATTGTATTTAATTCAACTATCGACCGCAATAAAACCATCATTCCCGGCGAAGTATTGTTTCAAATAATCAATGGCTCTCAGCAACTGTTTGATGAATTAAAAAAGGTTGGTGTACACATTCATTACCTGGGTGGCGAAACGGCTGATGTGGGCGACGTGGTGCGTACTATTGCAGTTAACGGCACCATGACCTGCCGCTTTCCTAAAAGCAAAGTGATCAGCAATGATAAAATTAAGGCAGGTGATGTAATTGTTGGCCTTGCCAGTTACGGACAATCAACCTACGAAAGTGAATACAACAGTGGTATAGGAAGCAATGGTTTAACCAGTGCAAGGCATGATGTGTTGAACAAATATTATGCAGATAATTTTAAAGAAAGTTATAACACGGGCCTGGATGAAGAAGTGGTGTACATTGGAAAACATAAACTATCTGATGTCATTACTTTCATCGTTGATAATGCACCCTTTACCACTTCTATTGGTAAACTGATTTTATCACCCACAAGAACTTATGCACCGGTATTAAAAATATTGCTGGAGAATGCGTTTGATAAAATTCATGGCCTGATACATTGCAGTGGTGGCGGACAAACAAAATGTATGAAATACCTGCCCGGTAATTTCAAGATCATAAAAGATAATTTGTTTGAAGCACCTGAAATTTTTAAAATCATTAAAGAGAGTAGTGGTAGTAATAATAAAGAAATGTACGAGGTGTTTAACATGGGTTGCAGGCTGGAAATTTATTGTTCCCCGGAAGATGCCGGCACAATGATAACTACTGCTAACACCTTTAATATTGATGCACAAATCATCGGCAGGGTAGAAGCGAATGATAAAAAAGAACTGGTGATTAAATTGAAGGATGAAGAGATTGTTTATTAATGCAAAGCAAAAAGTTTACGCCTTTTTAAAAGGTGTAAACTTTTTGCTTTGCAAACGATGGCATATTTTTATTTATGTTCTTCAACTACAAAAGTAAGAGGTTGTTCTTTAAAGGCTGTAACATTATGCCCATTTTGAAGAGCAGGTACCCACTTAGGTCCTTTTTTTATTAACGCCACGGCTGCTGAATCCATGCCATATCCATGTTTTGTTTCTGCCTTTACCTCGCTAATGCTTCCATCTTTATTTACAATAAATTTTACAATTACTTTATAGATACCTCCAGGCGCACCTTTATTAAAAGGAATACTTGGGTTTAGATTTCTTTCAAGATAACCCTTCCACGCAGACTCACCACCGGGAAATTTTGGTTCGTTTTCGACCTGGGTAAAAATTTTATCATCTTGTTTTGGATCAAGCCCTATTGTTTGTGCACTTGTTTTATTTTTAGCCGCTGCATCTGATACCGCAGGCTGCTTCGCTATTTCACCTGTGGCAACAACCTCTTCTATTGAGCCATATTTTCCTTGTTCGCCAAATTTTTTGATAGCTTCTTTCTTTTCTAGTATGGTTACATTAATGCGCTTGTCCGTTTGAAAGACAAATTTTTCTTCTAATAATTTATCTACTTTGTCTGAGGCTATTTTTCCATTGCCAATAACTTTCCCATCAAGTACATAGAGAATGTTTTCTGGCAGCTGATTTTTTTCTTCCTTCGGATTAATTGAAGAATTCCCCGGAATTGTATCAACTTCAGCAGGGCTAAGAGAAGTTTTATTTAATGCTATATTATTTTGATTAGCATATTTTTCAATGGCTGCCAATACATTTTTCGCAATCGTTTCTTTTGCTTCATCCGTTTGCAGGTAGGCCAAATCTTTTTTGTTGGTAATATAACCTGCTTCAATTAAGATGGCTGGGCAAGGACTTTCTTTTAAGATCCAAATACGTTTATGTCGTTGTCTCGGTAGCATCGTAACAGGAATTTTGTAATTATTTGAGAATTCATTAATTACCGCAGAAGCAAATAATTTACTATTGTTGGTATTTGTGTTTATTTCGTTGTAAACGAATACACTCATGCCTGTTTTTATTGCAGCTGAATCTCTTGATATTCCGTCAACATGGATTGAAACAAATAGGTCTGGATTTTGCGCTTTGCTAAAATCAGCTTTTTCTTTGGGGCTTTGATAAATATCATTTTCTCTTGTTAGTATGATATTGATTTTATCATTGCTATTCATCGATTTTATCTTTTGACTAATTGAAAGTGCAAGGTCTTTTTCAGTAAAACTGCCATCAAGACTCACTGCCCCAAAGTCTTTACCACCATGGCCTGCATCCAGCACAACCGTTATTTTTTTACCATGATAAACCGGTGTGTGGGCGATAGTTTTTGTTTTTAAAGTAAAGGCTGCAAAGAGTAATACAGCCAGGGGCAATACAAGCACACGGCCAATATAGCTAGCTTTTGGGGTTTTGTTTTTTGTTAACATGAGTAATCTTCGTTTGATAGGTGAATAAAAAAATGGATTGGTTAAAGCAAACTGGTGTTGCGGATAAGTGGCTTGTAATATCATGGCGGCAAAAGCTTCCGTATCGCTATCTTCTACGGCAATTTTATCGGCCATAAATTCATGAATCATATTTAGCTCTTTACGTATCAGCCAAAAGAATGGATTGCACCAATAAAAGATAAGTACTGCATTGATGAATAATTTATCGTAACTGTGTTTTTGGTGCACATGTGCCAGCTCATGTTTAAAAATCTGCTTCCCGGTGGCAGTAGAAATATCTATGTGATCATTCCAGAAAATATATTGTAAAAAGGAAAAGGGTGTTCCTTTTGCTGTGGTATTTACAAAATAAATACTATCTATAACTGTTTGTCTGTGCTGTTTTAAGAGGGTACGAATTTTTAGAAACACCTGAACAAACAAGCTAAAAAAAATAGCGCTGGTGAAACAATACAATAACGAAACAAGCTGTTCAGCACTAAAATTATTTCTTTGGGAAGTCAAGACAATTTCATCCAGGTAATCATTGCTGCCGCTTACCACTTGTAAAAGCTTAATGGTTTGTGCAGGTGCATTTGCGGTATGCCATATATTTATTTGTATCAATGGCATTACCAATGAAAGTACCACTGTTGCCAGCAAATAAAACCGGTTGTAGCGATGGTATATTTTATTGCGGAGCAGCAACCAATAATAGCCAAAAAAAGTGCCGGAGCAAATAATTACTTTAAGCAGGTAATAAGCGTATGGGAGCATTTTTTAGTTTTTAATTCTATGTTTTTGTTTTCTGTTATTGTGTTTTGCAATTCCATGTTCTGCATTGGTACATTAGCTAATTAGCAAATCAGCAAATTGTTTATTTATTCTTCTTCAATTGTTTTAGCAATAATTCAAGTTCATCAATGCTTAAATTATTTTCCTTTACCATAAAAGAAACGGCGCTGCTGAAGTTGCCTTCAAAATAGCCTTTCACCAAGCTTTTCATGCTGTTTTTGCTGTACACATCTTTACCTACCAACGGGTAATACTGGTGCATGCGGCCAAATACTTTCAGCCCTACAAATTCTTTTTCCGTCAGGATTTTTATGATGGTGGCTACTGTGTTGTTGTGTGGTTTAGGGTTGGGTAGTTCATCAATGATCTCTTTTAAAAATGCTTTGTCAAGTTTCCAGATCACCTGCATTATTTGTTCTTCTGCCCTGGTTAATATTTTCATACAAAATAGTTTTTGCTTTGCAGAAACAAACCTATAACTAATATTTTAGTTTTACAACTATTTTTTTAGTTATCAACCAGATTTAACATTTGCCGGTAAAAATTAATTTTTATTGCAGACTTTCATTAGGTTAAATTTGCAGTGCCAGAAAATATTTTTTAGAAAAGGTCTTTAAGTAATTATGGTAAGAAGACAGCGTGAATAGCATTGATTGTTTTATGATGATTATATTATTGCATTGGTAGCAGCATGAAAGATTCTGTGTGCGGGGTGATAAAAGTTTCACAATGCTGAAAATGTACAAGGGAGTGACACAAGGATGATGCTATGAAAAACAACTGTTAGTAACAAAAAACTTTAAAAAAAACACAAACCTCCATGTCTCAGGGATTAATAGAATTAAAAAATGCAAATATTTACCAGGGTAGTAACCTTATTTTAAGTGAAGTAAACATTTCTGTAGATAAAGGCGAGTTTGTTTACCTGGTAGGTAAAACAGGAACAGGTAAAAGCAGTTTATTAAAAACATTGTATGGCGATCTTGACCTTACTGAAGGCGAGGGTTGGGTTGTGGGATATAACCTTCGTGCGCTTGACTGGAAAAAAGTTCCTTTTCTCCGTCGTAATCTTGGTGTGGTGTTTCAGGATTTTCAATTACTTACAGACAGGAATGTAAATAATAATTTGAAATTTGTTTTAAAAGCCACCGGCTGGAAAGACGAAAAACTAATGGATGAGAAAATTAATGATGTGCTGGATAAAGTGGGGCTGAAAACAAAGGGTTTTAAAATGCCTTTTGAATTGAGTGGAGGAGAGCAACAACGTATTGATGTGGCAAGAGCGCTGTTAAATTCGCCAAAATTAATTTTGGCAGATGAACCTACTGGCAACCTTGATCCTGAAACAAGTGATGAAGTTATGCAGTTGTTGTTCAGTATCAGCAAAGACTATGGAACAGCTATTGTAATGGCCACACACGATTACATGGTGATTAATAAATTTCCTGCTAGAACTATTAAAACCGAAAGCGGCAAGGTTTGGGACAATGCAAGCATCTCTATGTAAAAAAAGGGTAGTGAATTATGAATAGGTAGATAGTGAATTTGAAATGCTAATTTTTGGGGGGCCACAATATTTCAATTAACTTATTCGCATTTGTTTGGTTGTTGTACAACTGTTGCAACAATTGTTGCCGCTTTTCATTTGCCGATTCCGTATAAGGAATAGTATATAAATATTTGATGGCTGTTTTAAAGTCATCAGCATCTTCGGCAATTGTACAAAGTTTATCTAAGCCTGAGCCTTCTACACCTGCTTTATTTACGAGGCAATGTCTGCCATTATACAAAGCATTGAGTAATTTTAATTTTACGCCGGTATTATTAAAAGAGGGCAAAATATTTACTTGTGCCTTGGCAATCATGTCGTGTAACTCTTTATCAGATGGGTTTGCTACCAGGCAAGTATGCGTATGTTGGTGTGTCAGAAACTGCAGTTTTTGAGAAGGATCATTGCCAGCTATAACGAAGGGGATTTTAATATCGTTAAATATATTTTGTAATAACCAAACGGCAGCTTCTTCATTTTCATTAATAGATAAATTGGCATGGTAAAGACAATAGTATCCTAAGCCTTCTTTACCTGCAGCAGTTATATAAGGTAAAAAAACAGGTAGGTGTTGAATATCTTTAGCTTTAAAAAGTTGTTTATAAACAGCTACATCATGGTCGCTTACCGCCAAAATTTTTACTTTATTGGATAATTGATTTTCGTAATTTCTTAAGAGCTTGCTTTCATGATTAAAATAAAATTTACGAAATATATTTTTTTCATGTAATGCTAGGTGATGATAGTATTCAAACTCTGTATTGTGGAGCCTTAGCAATATCATTCTGTTGATTAAATTACCTTTAAACAAATGGTAAGTACAATGGATGCCTTCTAGCAGAATAGGGTAATTGTCTTTTTGTAATTTATTAAGTAATGCTTTTGATTTTCTTGTATTAACAATAAAAGGTAAAACAAATGAAAAATGACTTAATTTTTTTTGTCTTTCGTAGTAATAAACTACTTCACAATATTTATTTAATTCCAATTGTGGGGGACGGTTGTTTACAAAACAGTGCAGGTAAATTTTTACGTTGTTTTGATGCAATGTTTTTATTTTGTAAAACAAGTCCATCACACCTCCAAAATCTGCTGGCCACGGCACATCATGTGTAATAATATGTAAATGTCTTTCTGCTATCATTTATTTTCAAACAAATTATTATAAAATTTAACAAGCTTTTTTTCCTCCGTCTGCCAGTTTAATATTTCTCTTACTTTGATACAGTTTTTCTGAAGTTCAATGTATACAACTTCATTGTGTAATAAATTGTTCAATTGTAGCACTAAGTTTTGTACGCTGATATCACTTATTAATACTGCAATTGGCAGGTTGCTATTTATTTCTTTATATACCGGATAATCTACACACAATTGTGGAATACCAGCATGCAGGTAATCAAAAAAACGGTTTGCAAGCGAATAGTAATTATTAAGGGCTTTATCATCAAACAAGGTTATGCCAAAATATGCATTTGTGGAAATGGTTCTTAATTCATCAGGTGCTATTTTTCCTTTAAAAATTATTTTTTGTTGCAGGTTATTTTGTTTTACCAATTGCCGGGCCTGTTGCATAAAGTTGCCATCCCCACAAATAATTAGTTTACAATCCACTTCGTTCATTGCCGGAATAAGTGTTTCAAAACTCCTGCCTTCATTTACCGCCCCTTGATATAAAATAAATTTCTCTTTTTTTTCAACTTGTAATAATGGCCTTAGTAATGCAATATTTCTTATTACATTATAATCTACACCGTACATTTTTTTGTATTCGGTTGCAATTGGCTGGTTAACTGTGTAACCTTTGGGAAACTTTGGTAAAGTAAAGCGTTCAATCTTTTTCCAAATTGCATAAATTAACGGCCGTGTGGCAATTTCTTTCATTTCACAAAACAATTCGTGGGCATCGTATAGCCGTTTTGTTTTTTTAATGGATGAAATAAAATAGCAGGGCAAAATGGTATCTAAGTCAATTGCTCCTATACAATCAATCTTTTTAAATAATAAGAAAAAGAAGAGGCGAATGTTGTATTCTACATAAAACACTTTTCCCTTTTCGAAAAAGCATTTAATTCTTTTTTGTTTAAATGGTTGTTGAAGCAGCGGAATAGAGTTTTTCATTTTCCTCCCTACTAATGTTATTGCATAACCAGCTTGGGTTAGGGAAGTACAAATACGGATCATCCGTTGGTCGTAGGTAAGATCTGTAGTTACGGTAAATAAAATACTGCCAACATTACTTAAAGTTGATCCCGAAGGGGTTACATTATTTATAGAAAGTTTATCCATTTTAAAACCGGCCTACTCGTTAAGTTGGTAAAATAAAGCCGGTAAATTTTTATTTTGTTGAATCAGTAATTAAAAATTGACAAGCTAACTGAATTAAAATTAAAAAGTAAGCAAAATTAATTGAGAACATAGTTTGATTATTATAAGGCATTATAAATTCGCTCTATTATTTCCACTGTTTTAAGGCCTTCTTCTGCGCTTGCAAAAAGATGGTCATCATTATCTAATGCAGTAAGTAAATTTTGATATACTTTGTCGTGGTTGCTCATGCTACCTTGGTAAAACCCATACACGTTGGCACTATTTCCTGTAGGTAGGTCAGGTTGCTTTATACCCGCTACATTAAAATACTCCAGTTCGTTCAGATATTGTCCTCCAATTTTTATCGTTCCTTTTTCTGCAAAAATGGTAAAAGAGCCTTCCATATTTTTTTCGAAACTATTTACAGTATAATTTAATGTACCAATGGCACCACAATTCATATTGAACAACACCATGCCGCTATCTTCAAATTCAATGGCATTATGCGCCAGGTTTTTGATTATCTTTTTTACTTCCAGCACATCACCAAGCAACCAATATAAAAGATCAATAAAATGGCTAAATTGAGTAAATAAAGTACCTCCATCAAGTGCTTTTGTACCTTTCCAGTCTATATAATATTCATTGGGTCTATTCCAAAAACAATTAATCTGAAAACTATAGATATTCCCTAATTTTTTTTTGTCGAGCAATTCTTTTAAAAAAACAATAGGAGGGTTGTACCTGTTTTGTTTTACCACAAATAACTTTTTATTTGCTTCTTTGGCAGCAGTTATCATTTTTATGCCCGTTGCTACACTAAGGCACAAAGGCTTTTCGCACAATACATTAATACCAGCTTGTAAGGCTTTAATTGAGTGAAGTGCATGCAAGCCATTTGGGGTGCAAATGCTTGCCACATCAATATGTTGCTCAGCTGACAGTAGGTCTTCAAGGGTATAATAAGGGGTTGCTTTGTGCATGGCCGCCAATTCATCTGCCCTGCTTTGTACAATATCGCATACCGCTTTTACGTTTGCCACATGGATTGCCTGTTCAGCATGTCGCCGTCCAATTCTTCCACACCCTATAATAGCAAAATTTTTTTTCATAATAATTATGGCAAATATGGCAGAATATTAAATAATTTTAAAGAAAAATGTGCTTATTAATAATAAAACAACTAAATTAAAATTTATACTTAACAAAATAAACAATTGACTATGCCGCAGGAAACTATCAACGCAACGCCACTACAAACTAACAGGCCTTTGTTTTTAACTGTAATTTGTATAATGGGATTTATAGGAAGTATAGCTATTATCATTCAAAATAGTATTGGCTTTTTTAGAGCTGAAGCTGAAGTTGTACTAATCCAATCAGGTACTGAAAAAACACAATTAAAAAATCTTTTTTCATCTTCTGCAACTAGTTCATCTGAACCATTGACTATAAGTAACCTTACTACAGAAAATTTTGAAAAATACTCTATTGGTGGTATTGTTGCTGCTTTGCTTTGTTTGATTGGAGTAGTTTTAATGTGGCTGCATAAAAAATCTGGTTTTTATTCTTTTGTTCTGGGCACTTTTTTTAACATTATTACCCATTTTTTATTATTTGGTGATAATATTGGCGCCATGGGATTATCTATGCTATGGGCTTTAATTGGTCTGTTGCTTGTTATTTTGTACAGCAAGTTTTTAAATAGCATGGACTAATAATTATTGATTTTCTTTTAAAAATCGGCAGCCTTGTTATACTAAATTTTTTTAATTAAAAAGGTATAAAAACACGCAATGAATTACAATTATTACCATACTTGTTTTTTTAATTATTCAAATTCATTTAGTATCGTTTTAAAATCAGATATTTTTCTTACTTTTGCATCCGAATAAAAAAAGACTAATTAACAAAGACGTTATTAAAAAAAAAGAAATGCCTTACTTAACAATCGAAAAAAAAGCGAAAATTTTTACAGACTTTGGTGGTATAGCTGCCAATACAGGATCAATTGAAGGTCAGGTTGCTCTATTAACAGAGCGTATCAACCATATTTCTGATCATCTTAAAATCAATAAAAAAGATTTCTCCTCTCAACGTGGATTGATGATGATGGTTGGTAAACGCAAGCGTTTATTAACTTATCTTAGTAAACATGATTTAACTGGCTACAGAAGTTTAATTGAAAAGTTAGGTCTGCGTAAATAATAAAATAAACATGTTTAAATAATTTAATTCCCAACTATAGTTATTACAGTTGGGAATTCCTGTTATTTACACCCGTTTTTAAAATGGGATTGCATTACATTTCTTCGTATTTTATAATAAATTATATATGAGTTTAACAACTAAATCAGTCACTTTTGATATAGGTGGCGGCCGTATGGTTACCATAGAAACTGGTAAAATGGCTCGCCAGGCAGATGGGGCGGTTACTGTTCGCCAGGGAAATTGTATTTTATTAGCTACTGTAGTGGCTAATAAAGAACCTAAAGATGGACAAAGCTTTTTTCCTTTATCTGTAGATTATCAGGAGAAATTTTCATCCGCAGGCAGGGTGCCAGGTTCTTTCTTTAAAAGAGAAGCACGTTTAAATGATTACGAAATTTTAACCAGCCGTTTAATTGATAGGGCTTTGCGTCCTTTATTTCCTGAAGATTATTTATGTGATGTACAGGTATTAATTAGTTTGGTATCAAGTGATGCGGAAGTTTTACCTGATGCATTGGCTTGTTTGGCAGCATCAGCAGCTTTAGCTGTTTCTAATATCCCCATTCAGGAAATTATTTCTGAGGTACGTATTGGTAGAAAAAATGGAACTTTTATTGTTAATCCAAGCCGCACAGAATCAGCTGAATGTGATCTTGAGTTTATTATTGCCGCTACCGAAAATAACATTATGATGGTAGAAGGTGAAGCAAATGAGTGTCAGGAAGAAGACCTCATTAAAGCAATTGAGCTAGGCCATGAAGCTATTAAAATACAGATTAAGGCACAGGCAGATTTGAGAGATCAGGTAGGTAGTTCTGTTAAAAGAGAATACACTAAACCTTACCGCAACGAAGAACTAAATGAGAAAATAAGTGCTTTTGCAAAAGATAAAATGTATGCTATTTCAGCATCGGCTTCTGCAAAGCATGAAAGGACGGATGCTTATGCAGCTTTAAAAACAGCGGTAAAAGAATTTTTAGGTGAGGAATTGTTAAGTGAAGATAAAGCCCTGATTGGTCATTATTTTGGGGAGTTGCAATATTACGTAGTTAGAGATATGATCCTAAACGACAGAAAGCGTTTAGATGGTAGAGGAACAGAAGACATTCGTGACTTATCGATGGAAACAAGTATTTTACCAACTCCACATGGTTCTTCGTTATTTACAAGAGGCGAAACACAATCACTTACAACGGTTACCTTCGGAACACCTTTAGATGAGTTATTGGTTGAAAGTGCTTTCAAATCTGATTATACTAAATTCATTTTACATTATAATTTTCCTCCGTTTTCAACAGGCGAAGTAAAAATGATGAGAGGTGTTGGTCGAAGAGAAGTTGGTCACGGTAATTTGGCTATGCGTTCTTTAAAGAAAATGATGCCAGGCAAAGAATATCCATATACCGTAAGGGTAGTAAGTGATATTTTGGAATCAAATGGTTCTTCCTCTATGGCTACAGTTTGTGCCGGTTCATTGGCTTTAATGGATGCAGGTGTACCTATTAAAAAACATGTTAGTGGCGTAGCAATGGGCCTTATTAAAAAAGAAGACCAGTTTGCAGTACTAACAGATATTTTAGGAGATGAAGATCATTTAGGTGATATGGATTTTAAAGTTACTGGTACTCGTGATGGTATTTGTGGTGTGCAGATGGATATTAAAGTGGATGGTTTAAGTATGGATATTATGCGCTCAGCATTAGCGCAGGCACGCAAGGGGCGCTTACATATTTTGGATGCCATGTACGAATGTATGCCTGCCCACAGAGAAGAGGTGAAGCCACATGCACCAAGAATGGTTAAATTAACCATTGATAAAGAATACATTGGTGCAGTGATAGGGCCAGGTGGTAAAGTGATTCAGGAAATGCAACGTGAAACCGGTGCTACTATTAATATTGAAGAAGTTAACAATGTAGGAGAAGTAAGTGTGTTCTCTGCGTCTAAAGAAAGTTTGGATAAAGCAGTAAACTGGATTAAAGGATTGGTAGCTGTACCTGTTGTTGGGGATACGTATGAAGGAACGGTGAAGAGCATTAAAGAATTTGGTGCTTTTGTGGAGTTTCTTCCAAAAAAAGAAGGATTATTGCACATTAGTGAAATAAGCTGGAAACGTTTGGAAACTATGGATGGTATCTTTAAAGAAGGTGATAGGGTAAAGGTGAAGTTATTAGAGATTGATCAACGTACCGGCAAATTTAAGTTAAGCCGAAAAGCATTGATGCCAAAGCCGGAAGCACCAACAAATAATTAATTTTATTTCAACGTAATTTACTCCGGAAATATATTTCCGGAGTTTTTTATGCACTATTATTTACAGCATAAAAAAATTGTCCAGGCTAAGAAGCAATGATAAGCACCGTTGCATCGCCCTCTTTTACAATTTACCTTTTAGAAACTTTTATTACAGAATAGGCAAAAGTTAAATAATAATTCTTCATAACAACAACTGTAGGACAAATTAAGAAATCATATAACTGTGCTACTTTACAAAATGGAGGCAAAAAAAATCTATGAATTATATAGCAGTTGATTTTGAAACATCCCAACCAGAACAATCAGAACAATTAGTGGCCTTATTAAGCGACCAGGGTTTTGAAGGGTTTGAAGAAATCGGTAATAGTTTAAATGCATTTATTATTGAAAAAAATTTCAATGAAATAGCTTTCAATACCATCATGGAATTATTTCCTTTATTGGAGTACAAAAAATCGATTGTTGAAAATATTAACTGGAACCAGCAATGGGAGGAAAGTTTTCAACCTGTAGTAGTAGAAAATTTTGTTGCTGTCAGGGCTAGTTTTCATCAACCAATAAAGGAGGTACAATACGAAATTGTCATTACTCCTAAAATGAGTTTTGGCACCGGCCACCATGCAACTACTTATTTAATGATCCAACAAATGCAATTGATCAATTTTAAGGGTAAAAAAGTTTTGGATTTTGGAACAGGCACTGGAATACTCGCTATTTTAGCTGAAAAATTAGGTGCTTCAAAAGTAGTAGCAATTGACAATGATGAATGGAGTATCACCAATGCAAAAGAAAATATACGGCAGAACAATTGTAATAAAATTACGATTGAACAACATGACACCATTCCTTTATTTGAAAAGTATGAGGTAATATTGGCGAATATTAATTTATATGTAATTACAGCCAATCTTGAGTTTATAGAAACTGTCTCAAATGCAGGATGTAGACTATTGTTAAGTGGTTTTTTAAAAGAGAATGAAGCAGTAATGCAGGAAACAATCAGCAATGCGGGGTTTCAATACATATCTACCCAACAAAAAGGAGATTGGATAACAATACATGCTGTTAAACAGTAACATTTTTCTATTTATAAGGTATAGGATTAACAATTTTAAATGTATCATCAAAGGTAAAAATTGATATATTTGTGAAAACACTATTCACTAAAAAACAATGAAGGAATTATTAATAATAGTTATTGCTTATTTTATTGGCTCAATTCCGTCTGCATTAATTGTCAGTAAAAAATTTTTCGGGGTTGATATCCGGGATTACGGTAGTGGTAATATGGGCGCAACAAATACATTTAGGGTATTAGGCTCAAGATATGGAACCATTGTAATGATTTTTGATATTTTGAAAGGGATGGCAGCTGTTGGGCTCTATAATTTTTTGCCAGCTTATTTAAATGATGAATGGGCAAGAACTAACCTGATGGTAGGTTTAGGACTTGCCGCTGTAGTGGGGCATGTATTTCCTATTTTTGCTCAGTTTAAAGGTGGAAAAGGGGTAGCAACATTATTTGGTATGATGCTGGCCATTCAACCAGTTATTGCAGGTAGTTGTGTGGGAGTTTTTCTATTGGTTTTATTTCTTACAAGATATGTTTCTTTAAGTTCTATTTTAGCAGGTTTGTCATTACCTATTTGCGTATTATGGATTTGGAATGACGACGTAGTTATTTATAGGATTTTTGCTGTGTTGGTAGCGGTACTAATTCTTCTTACGCACCAAAAAAATATAATGAAGATTTTGCGAGGCAGCGAAAGCAGGGTTCCAATTTTCAAAAGTAGAGACAGGCGGAGAGCTCGTCGTAAATAGCCTATATACCTCAGGCTTTTTTTCCAAAATAAAATTAATTTTTAAAATAAGTTTATCTTTTAAATATTGGTACGCCAATTGTTTAAAAGTATAAAAATACGAACAATGAAAAAAATAATTATCCTGTTGGTTACACTTTCCGTTTTTGTATCCTGCACCCGTAATGCAGTTACAGGGCGCAACCAGCTAAGTTTATTACCAGAAAGTCAGTTGCAACAAATGGCAGTAAGTGAATACCAAAGTTTTTTATCTAAAAATAATGTTGTAAGCACAAATACGAATAAAGATGCAGAGATGGTAAGGCGTGTGGGAACACGTATTGCCGCAGCTATTACAACCTATTATACAAAACAAGGTAAGGGACAAGTTTTGGATGGATATAAATGGGAATTTAACCTTGTAGATAATAAGGAAGTAAATGCATGGTGTATGCCTGGAGGAAAGGTAGTTGTTTACACAGGCTTATTACCAGTTACTCAAAATGAGGCAGCATTAGCGGTTGTATTGGGGCACGAAATAACTCATGCAGTAGCCAGGCATGGCAATGAAAGGATGAGCCAGGAAATGTTGACACAAGGATTGGGAGCTATTGTAAATGTTGCTACTGCTAGCAATCCTAAAATAAACAGTATTTTTAATACAGTTTATGGTCCAGGAAGCCAGATCGGATATGCACTTCCAAACTCCCGTAGCCAGGAATATGAAGCTGATCATTTTGGATTAATATTTTCAGCTATGGCAGGTTATAACCCTCGAGAAGCTGTTACTTTTTGGGAAAGAATGGCAGCTGCAAGTGGAGGACAAAAACCACCTGAAATATTAAGTACTCATCCTGCTGATGCAAATAGAATTGCAAAAATTAAAGGCTATATGGATGAGGCATTAAAATATTACAAACCTGTAGGTAAATAAAAACTTCATATTATAATAAAAAAGACTTCCTTATTTCGGGAAGTCTTTTTTATTTCAGCTTAAAAAAAAGGGGTAACTTCGTATATTCCATTATATCACTTTGTCCTACTATTATCCTTTTCTATACAAAAACTTCTTTCTATACAATTTTTTATGTATAGCTTAATAACTTTTTTGCCATTTTTTAAACCCTTATTATTATGGAAGTTTTAGTGCCATCACAAACAATATTGGAAAAATTACAATTAAAGGATGAAAAAAATCTTTTGATACAAGGATTACCTTCCACTATAGAAAAACAGTTTATTAAGTTATCTTTTGCCAAAAATATCACTCCACTTTTAAAAATAAAGAAAATTGATTTTGCATTGGTCTTTGCAATTAGCAAAAATCAATTAAGCGATATACTGAGAGATGTTTTACCGTCTTTAAATGAAAATGCAAAGTTTTGGATTGCTTATCCAAAACAAACTTCTAAAATTGTAAGCGATCTTTCAAGGGATAGCAACTGGGAATGTGTCGCGAAATTAGGATACGAAGGTGTGAAGATGATATCATTGGATCATGTTTGGTGTGCTATGCGATTTAAAAAATCTGAATACGTCAAACATACTGTTGGAGAAGTAGTGCATCTTCAATACATAAATACTGAATCAAGGAGTATAACAACACCGCCCGAATTGGAAAAATTATTCTCTGAAAACATAGAAGCAAAGAAATTTTTTGACTGCCTTTCCTTTTCAAATAAAAAGGAATATGTAGTTTGGATAACCGGTACTAAAAAGAAAGAAACCAAAATAGCCCGTTTAGAGGCAACTATTGAAAAATTAAATAACGGTAGAAAAAATCCATCAGATAAATAACATCAGCTTATTGTTGACACACTAAAATTGAATCGGTTAGCCACCCAGCTATTCTTAATTGAAATGAGCCAATTTTCGAGTAATGCTTTTTTGGTAGCTACTGTATTGTTAAAATAAATGGTTTCTCCATCAATAAATTTATTTTCAACAGCATAAGTTAATTGCGATAAAGGGAGTAATTGCACTTTGTCTTTTATAATAAATGCCAGGGTTTGTCTTTCAAACATAGCTACTTTAAATTGTTTCTCTATTGCTTTTATAACATGTACAGAGGTATCGGTGCTGCAGCCACTTACTCCGGCAACACTTTCATCCGCCATTAATACAATAAATTGGCCAAAAAATAAATTAGCATATCCTTTTACAGTTGCTCCATGACTTTTCCAATTGCTTACAAACTCTTCCAGAATTTCTTCTATCTGTAAAGCTTCGCTAAGAAAAAATAAGCGGCTGCATTGGTAAATCCATACTTTAGAAGTGGGCGAAAAATCTTCCGGAATTTGTTCTTTAAAATCTATATTCATACTATAAAATTATTGTAATGATGCGGCAATCAGTTCAGCAATATCAAATACTTCAACCTCCTCTTCTTTGTTACTATTTTTTACACCATCTGTCATCATTGTATTGCAAAACGGACAAGCAGCTGCAATTATTGATGCACCGGTTTCAAGTGCCTCCTTTGCCCGTTCAAAGTTTATACGGGTATCGCCTTTTTCTTCTTCCTTAAACATTTGTGCACCACCTGCACCACAACACAAACCATTGCTTTTGCAACGCTTCATCTCTACCAATTCCGCATCCAGCGCTTCCAAAACTTTTCTGGGTGCATCGTAAATATTATTTGCCCTGCCTAGATAACAACTATCATGATAAGTAATTTTTTTTCCTTTAAAATTACCACCTTCCAATAATGTTATTTTGCCTTCATCAATTAATTGCTGTATAAAACTGGCATGATGAATAACCTCGTAATTGCCACCTAACTCCGGATATTCATTTTTCAAAGTATTAAAACAATGTGGGCAGGCCGTTACAATTTTCTTAATATTATAACTATTCAATACCTGAATATTTTGGTAAGCCATCATTTGAAACATAAACTCGTTGCCGGCACGCCTTGCAGGATCTCCGCTACACATTTCTTCTTTTCCTAATATTGCATATTTAATACCAACATGGTTTAAAATAGTAGCAAATGCTTTAGTTATTTTTTGTGCCCGTTGATCAAAACTTCCTGCACAACCTACCCAAAATAAAATTTCGGGGCTTTCGCTATTGGCTGTCATTTCTGCCAGCGTTGGTACCTGCATACGATTGATTTTAAAAGAATAACAAAAGTAATTAAATGTTTACTGTTTTATGTAGTGTGTTTATTGTTGAATTTAAGATGTTAATTTTAAACAATAATTAGTTGAGTGAAAAAGTTATTACATCGTATTACAAATTGGGAAGCCTGGCCATTTAAAATATTGTATACTCCTATGTCTTTTTTTTGGCTGTGGTATATAATCAAATCAAAAGCAGTTTGGTTTTTTACACCCGCTAATCCCAAACTAACTTTTGGCGGTTTAGAAGGAGAGCCAAAAAAAGAAATGTATGATTTGCTGCCGAAGCAATTGTATCCCCCTACATTTAATGTTTTACCTACTGAAGATATCGCTGCTATTGAAAAAAAATTAGTACTCAATGGATTTACTTATCCCTTTATTGTAAAGCCTGAAGTAGGGGGGCAGGGTATTTTGTTAAGAAAGATAAATACAAACAGGGAATTACAACATTACAATGCTTTAATGCCGTGGGAATATATTGTGCAACAATTAGTAGAATATCCCATGGAAGTAAGCGTATTTTACATTCGTCATCCAAAAAATACCAAAGGAATTGTAACAGGCTTTTTACATAAAATACCATTACAGGTTATAGGTAACGGAGTTGATACACTTGAAGCCTTGGTACTGCAACATCCTAAAGGCAATAAGTTGATTGCAGCCTTAAATAAAAAGCACCACGATAAATGGACTGCCATACTTGCTGCAGGTGAAAAATACATGCTGAGTTATGCGGCTAATCACAATCGTGGTGCACAGTTTATAGATTTAAAAAATGAAATTGATGACCACTTAGTAACATTGTTTGACGGCATCAGTAGCAGTGGTAATGAGTTTTATTATGGCAGGTATGATATAATGTGTACCAATGTGCAGGACCTTAAAAATGGTAAAAATTTTACCATTTTAGAATACAATGGCTGTGGTGCAGAACCCAATCATTTTTATGATACCGGTTACACTTTATTAGAAGCGTATACAGAAATATTAAAACATTGGAAAGCATTGTATGAGATCAGTAAATACAATAATCAGCTTGGCATAAAGCCATGGCCTTTGTGGAAAGGAAGAAAATTTTTAACTGATTCAAGAAAACTTACAAGAGATATGAAATTGGTAGATATCAACATTGTTTAAGCATTAAAATGGTTGGCCGTGGGTTTGTTTAATAAGTTGGGTAGTTAAAAAAGGTAACTTTTTCATTATACTGATAAACACATTTGTTATCCAGCTTTTGCCAAATAATTGTTGAATAATCCTGCCTGCTTTTAGTCTGTTACCAAAAGTTGCTTTCCAGTTTTTTGAATACATATTTTCTAATTGCGTTCTATCAATTTTATATTGCAAAAAATCAGTTATAGCAATTGCTGAAAGTTTGCTGCTGTGTAAGGCCATACTCATACCGTTGCCACACAAGGGTGTTATTACGCCTGCTGCATCGCCGCATAATAAAATATGATCCTGTACCTGTGTCTTTTTTGAAAAAGATATCTGCGAAATGGTAATAGGAGCCGAATATAAAAAAGTAGCTGTTTCGAAAATATATTTTAAATGAGGGTTTTTAAATAAAACATTTTTTTCAAGCTCAGGGATGGAATTATTATTTCTTTTAAGATTAGCCGCATTGGTGAGGTAACATAGGCAATATTTATCCGCTTCAATTTTGGAGATGCCGCAATAGCCGTCTTTAAAATTGTGTAATGCAATGGTATCAGCAGCAAAATTTGTTTGAATGTGATATTTTACGCCAATATAATTACTCAGCTTATTATTTTTTTGAAGTATGAAAGGACGTTTCCATTTTATATCCAGGTTGCTTCGTTTACCAAAACTTCCACTACAAACTTTACTTGTAAATATTCCTTTTGAAGTGTGTACAGTAAACTTTTCATTTGCAAAAATTACCTCATCAACTTTGCAATGCTCCTGCACACAAACGCCTGCAGCCTCAGCAATTTTTTTTAATTCATTGTCCAGGTAATAACGGCTGATACCAAAACCTCCCAAAGGTAAATTGTGTTGTAAAATATTTCCATTGGGTGAGCTGATGCGTAATTTTTTTATGATGGGTAATTGCATTGTAGATAATGGCAAACCCAGGCTTTCAATAAAATTCCAACTTTCAAGGCTTATATATTCGCCGCAAACCTTGTGAAAAGGGTATTGTTCTTTTTCAAAAATAGCTACCGAATAACCATTTTTTGCAAGTTGTATTGAAAGAGACAATCCTGCAAGGCCGCCGCCTATAATTATTGCCTCGTATTGCAAAGGTTCATTCATAGGTGTATACAATTAAATAACGGAAAGCCCATTTCCAATTGATAGAATAATTTGTAATGCCGGCACTTGTCAAAATGCTAACCCACTCTGTTTGTAAAAATCCTCTTGCAACTGATAGCGGTGCATCATTTTTTATAAGGTAAGAATGGGATAAAATTCGGGTAAAAAATTGAATAAAATAATAAGCTAACCAATGCCGGTGCAAATCATTTATAAAAAAACCTTTTGCGCTGTAAAGACGCATCCATTGTAACATGGTAATTAATTCTTTCTCCTTAAAATGATGACAAAAAAGAGATGAAAAAATAATGTCAGGTTGTTCCGTGCTGAAAGATACTTTTTGATAATCTGACTGTATCCACCGGCATTGCAGTAATGGATACTGCTGTTGTGCAAACTCAATGCACTCCTGCTTAATATCAATTCCAATAAATTTTGTAGGAATGTTTTTTTTAGTGCACCACTTTTCAATGGCACGCAGGTTATCGCCTCCGCCGCAGCCAATTTCGCAAATAATTATTGCCTTTTCGGTTTTATAGTTGCTTATTATTTTTTGTATTCCTTCAATAGAAATTGCATGGCCACCAAGCAGTGTATTGATTGTATTTAATTCTTTCATGTTTTGCTTAATGTCAGCAAAAGGGATAGTATCCGTATCAAGCAATTCTTTTTTATATGATCTTTCAGAAAGGTTAATCATAGGTTGCAATAAAAGTTTCCATGGTTAAACCCGGGCCAAATGCTGCGCCAAAAATTGATGCCGCATTCGATTCATTCAATTGCAATTCCTGCAATATTTTCTGTAGTACAAATAAAACAGTTGGTGAACTCATGTTGCCGTACTCCCTTAAAACATCATAAGAATATTTAAGGTCCTCTTCTTTTAAACCAGTACTTTGTTGAATTGCTTCCAGTATTTTTTTCCCTCCGGGATGAATACACCAATGGCTGATAGCCACCTTATTAATGTGGGCATTGTTTAATGCTTTGTTTAATAATACATCAAAATCTTCCTTCACCAGATCCGGAACATAACCGGTTAAAGTCATTAAAAAACCTTTGGAAGATAATTGCCAGCTCATGTCTTTCTTACCTTTAAAAGCAACGTCCGAAAAAAAGTTTTTAAGCACCAATCCTTTTTTTGTAACCCGATGGTGTTTTACTAAAACGGCGGCACAGCCATCGGCAAATAAAAGGGTAGAGGTAATATTGTCAATTGAATTTTCTTTTTGAAAATGCAGCGTGCATAATTCTGTGCAAACAATTACTACATTGGCGGCAGCATCATTATTGCAAAAAGCATCTGCCATTTTTAATGCATGGATAGCAGCATAACAACCCATGAAATTTACAGAGGTCCTAAAAATGTTCGCTGGTAAATCCATCGATTCCATTATTTCTAAATCCATTCCCGGAGCACTCATACCCGTGCAGCTAACAGTTATTAAGTGGGTTATTTCGTACGGTTCAATTTGTCCAGCAATACAATCTTTAATTGTTTTAACTGATAGTAGTGTAGCATTTTTAGCAAACCATTCCATTCTTTTTTCAAGATCTGGAAAAGGTTCCAGGTCTTTTGATTTTGAATAAAACTTCCTGTCGTCGGGTGTAGTACTGTAATCGGGCAATACACTATAACGGGTATCAATACCACTGTGCCGGTATAAAAATTTTAATTTTCGGCTATCAATTTCATTATTGCTGTGTATGGTGTCAGCAAATTTAAAGATGTTTTCCTGCTGGTGTTTGTAAGCAGGTACACCAGTAGCTATCGAAATTATTTTGCTCAAAATTTTTCAATTAAAAATAAAGTAATAAAGGCTGCATTGGTACAAACCGATGCAAGCACTGTCATTCGCATTGTATTAACAAAATTTGCCGCACTATGTTTATGGGCTACCTGACTGAACCACCAGAAAAAATATACGAGTACAGGAATAAAAAAGATTTGTATGATAAAGAAACTTTTTTGCTGCAGAGTAGATATCAATTGATATGCCAGTGTTGAAACAGCAAACATATAAATGATGGCGGTAAATATAAAAGTGCCGTTATAGCCAAGTAACAAACTTAAAGTAGTTACGCCATCTTCCTTATCCTGCCGGTGCTGGTAAATTTGCGTAAGTGGGTAAAAGCCGCCAATAAGCAGGGAAGCTGCTATCATTGCAAACGCAGGTACACAAAGGGTTTTATCATTACTGCTGCCGTGCATTACCAAAAAAAAAGTTACGGCTCCCTGAAAAATAATTACGGTAAGGTAACCAATAATCGGGTATTGCTTTAGCCGTATGCCTCTGTAACTATATGCTCTTGATGCCAAAATATATGCGATGATTCCCAGAACAAAATAAAGACTGATAAAACTACTAATTACCACTGCAATGGCATCAAGCATAAGTGTTACATAAAACAATTGTTTGGTGGGTTGCATTGGAGTTTTTATGCCGCCTATACTTTCTGTATCTCTATCCATATAACTGTTGTAACCGTTACTGGCAGGATATATGAGTAAATGAAGGATGATAAAAATGAGTATGGCGTGTAGCTTATTGATTGTTTCAGTTTGACTTAGCCCAAACCAGTAAACAGGCATCAAAAAAAAAGAAAAATGAAAACGTAATAGTTGTATGGTAGATGATTTTATCAAAGTGGCAATTTATACTGTAATTTAAGATAGTTATGTCAGCACTTATATATTACGCCTAAAAAATTACTGTTTGTTTGGTATACTTATAAGAACAGGCTACGACCTTTTCCTACCTCATTAGAGGTCTTTCTTCAAAAAATGGGCTCTCGGAATATATTATCTTTGTTTGATGCCAAAAATAATAAAGGTTTTCTTTTGGGGATTGATAATTAGTTTTTTAGGATCGCTGCCATTGGGTACATTGAATGTTGCTGCAATGCAAATAGGCATTCAGGAAAGTATTCATGAAGCCATCTGGTTTTCATTTGGTTCTTTACTGGTTGAGATGGTATATGTGCGTTTATCATTAGTAGGTATTGATTGGGTGCGTAAACAGGCTAAACTGATGAAACTGATGGAATGGATAACGCTTGCAATTGTAGTAGCGTTAGCAGTAGGTAGTTTTATAGCCGCTGCTAAAGGCGGTGGAAACACAAAAAATATTTTGCTTAATAATCATCTGCATCGTTTTTTACTGGGGATGTTTATGTGTGCTATTAACCCTGTACAAATACCTTTTTGGTTTGGATGGAGCACTGTATTGTTTAGTAAAAATATATTGGAGCCCAAGCGATCACAATACAATACTTACATTGTTGGTATTGGCTTAGGTACTTTATCAGGTAATTGCGTATTTATTTTTGGTGGCAAATGGATGGTGGAACGCATTGCCAACAGCCAGCAATATTTGAACTGGTTTATTGGTGGTATTTTTACATTAACTGCTTTGATACAATTAATAAAAATGATAAGGCATAAAGATGGAGTTAGTAAGTTTCATGAGAAGCGCACTGATTAGTTGATAGATGAATTAATTTGTACTGAAAAAAGGGACTATACTCTTATCTTATATTTTTCTTCAGGATATATTTTGGATTTAGTTCTAAATAAATATTTACATTATTTTTTTTAATGTTAGATCTGCAAATGCTTTATATTTATTCATTGTTTAGTTACAACCCTTCATCACAAAATTTGTACCTACTGCTATGTCAAAAAATATTCTTCTGCGTTTAAAACGGCTTGATTACTTTATCCATATTAAAGCCACTGGCACACCGAAGCAATTAGCCGCTAAATTAAATATTGGGGAAAGATGTGTGCGTGGCTATATTAGTATTCTAAAAGAGTTTGGCGCACCCATTACCTATTGCCGAAAAAGAAATACTTATTATTATCAGGAAGAAGGCAGGTTTTACTGTAAATTTTTAATGATTAATTTAAGTACTGCCGATAATTTCGGTGGGGGGGGTAAATATTTTTGTAGAAAAATCTTGCAATTAATTGGTTGATTTTTACTAACGCAACGGAGCATTTTATTTTTAATAAATTTTCTCACGGCATGTGGGTTGCCGTGAAGTTTTATAATTTTATTTTTATATTTCTTGAACGTCTCAAAATAAATGTGGAGTTGATTACTGTGGTATTTTTTTATTAAAAAATATATTCTCATAAATTCCCCCATTAGCAACAACACCCATAGCCCATTCAATACCGAATTGTCATCTACTGGCTTTTTGTGGTTAAAGCAATTAAAGCAATTGGTTAGTAAAAAATTTTTGCAAGATGAAGTTACTACTCATCCTGACTATCCTGCACTCACAAGTTTTACAGATACCTTAATTTCCGGTGGTTTTCAATTTTATGCACTCCGTGGAGATGCCTCTTCTATAAATGAATACGATTATCCCTTACTGGCGCATATTAAAAAAGATGAACAGCAGGCGTTGCTGCTATTAAATAACGCTAAGGAATGGGAGCAACAAAAGCACTGGACAACATACTGGACAGGCATTGTAATTTTTGCTGATGAAGGTGCCACTTTTAATAATGCAGCAAACGATTTGCAGCTAACCAAAGAAAAAAGAAATAATTTTTTTACTACCGCAGGGCTTTGTATAATAGCTTTTTTTGTTGCTGGTATTTATTATAACACTGCTTCGTTGTTAGCGGCTGCTTTTGCAACTTTATCCGGTGCAGGTTTGCTTATAAGCATACTAACTTTATCTGCTGAGTTGGGTACGCAGAGTACTATCGTAAAACAGGTATGCGGTGCAGTAAGTGCCAATGGCTGTGGAGCTATTTTAAAAAGCAACAAGGCTAAAGGTATTTGGGGCATTACCCCGGCCGACCTCTCTATTGGCTGGTTTGCCACACAATTATTATTACTAACTGGCAGTTTTTTTATTAACCCGGCATACTATTTACTGCCTGCAATATACTGGTCGGCCATGCTGGGTTTGCCCGTAGCTGCCTGGAGCCTTTACACACAAAAAATAGTTGTAAAACAATGGTGTGCCTTATGCCTTGGTATAGTGGCCGTATTATTGTTGCAGGTATTAATTGCAGGTGTTGCACAGCCTTTTTTTATTGTTTCTACCACAGTTATCGGTACCTTTTTAATAACCGGTTTGCTGGTTATGCTGGCATACCTGCCCATAAAAAGTTTACTTAAAAGCAGTATTGAGGCCGTGCAAACAAAAAGAGAACTTGCCCGCTGGAAAAAAGACCCCTCCATTTTTAATGCGTTATTACAAAACGAACCCGGCACAGATTGTACACCCTGGCAGGGCGAATTGCAATTGGGCAATGCCAATGCACCTTTGCAAATAATGGTGGCCTGCAACACCTATTGCGGGCCTTGCGCCAAAGCACACAAAAAATTGGATAAGATTTTAGAAGACTACCCGGATGATGTAAGTATCTGTGTACGATTTATCTGTGTACCGCAAAATAAAGATGATATGCACACAATGGCAGTTACTGCTATTTTACAAAAAGCAAATGAAACTGATAATAAAGAGAAATTGCAACAAATGCTTGCCGACTGGTTTAACTGGATGGATATAGAAAAATGGAAGGCACAGTGGCAGCCCACTGATAATTTTAATGTAACCAGGCTTTTAGTAGAACACCATGAATGGATGAAAGATGCAGCAACAGAAGGCACGCCTACTTTATTTATAAATGGTAAAAAATTACCTAACCGGTATAGCATCGATGATTTAAAAGTAATGATACCGGGCTTAGCCGAAATTTTTGAACCGGTGGTAGCTTACACAAATTGAGAAAGATAAAGTAAGGTGTATTAAAATAAAAAATTGGGATTGAGGATTGTTATAGGCATGTAAAAAAAATAACGAATGCGCAGGCATTACTAAAAATAAACCCCGCCTGTTGGCGGGGCTAGGGTTTTGAAACCGCATGGTGTACAACAGACGGTTGGTTGCAAAAGCCCTTACAAAAATAAATCTTTGGCAGCAACGCAAAGGAAAAGAAAAAAATTATAAAAATGAAAAAGATCACAACAAACGGCAGAAGCTTTGGTACTGCCCAAAGCCTTACCAGGCAACAGTTAAAGAATGTAATGGGTGGGTCTGCTACACCTACGACTAAGAAGGATCTTTTATGTAGTACAAAAGATTGTTTTGCAACTGTGAACGGGGAGACAACATCCGCTATTTGCACTACTCCCACAACTGGTACCAGTTGCATTTGTCCTCTTGGAAATCACTTTTGTGGGTAATAAGCTTTATAGTTTTCTTAAATTCAGGATGATTGTATTTTTCCATCGACATCCTGAATTTACTTACATAGATTTAACCAAAAATGTCTCTTATATAGAAGTGGATACTTTTAAAGTACAATTATATAAATTTAGTTCAGTTAATATTTTATTTTTTATACAATAAGCTAAAAAATATTTTATGAATTTTATAAGAAAATTTTTATTTATAACCTTTGGATTATTGCATATTTCTTTAGCGACCCGATCACAAAAAAAATTCCAGGCTAATATCCAGTTTCCTTCCGGCTTTAATACCAGTAAGATCAAAATATTTTATATTAACGGAAAAGAAACAAAGAAAAACTACGCGGATTTTCAAAATAATCAAATTACTATATCTGATAGTTTATACTCTATATACGCCACTTTATTTATCACCTATTATGAAACCAAAGAAAGGTCTTCATTTGCAAGGTCATTTTTTATTGGGGAAAACGCTGCCACTTTAATTTTTAATGAAAATAATGATACACTTACAGGTCCATTAGCAAATTGTAAAATGTACAATGCTTTTGATATTGCAGAAACAAAAGAATCGAAACAAATGGGTTTTTTTACTGCTGTAGAAAAAAGTGATTATGATAATTTTTTAAAAAAGTTTGGCAATAAAATTTATGAGAATGATTCTTTGAATGAAATAAGAAAATTGAAATACAAAAGTATCCTGGACAAAGAAATTGATTTTATCAGGCAAGATGGGAGCTCTTATTATTCATTGTGGGTTTTTGAAAATGAGATCATACCTGGTATGGACTTTCTTTCTGCTGATAGTTTATTAAAAATATATTATCTAACTTTTTCTGATATGCTTAAAAATTCTTTTGCGGGAACTCAGGTTGAAACAATGCTACGGGGTAGGGCTAATGTAGAAATTAATAATTATGTACCGTATTTTAAATCTATTGATATTAACAATAAAGTAGTTGATTTAAAAGACTTTAAAGGAAAGTATGTGTTAATTAATTTTTGGGCATCATGGTGTGGCCCCTGTATTGCAGAATTTGAAACAATTAAAAAATTAAATAATGAATACGGCAAATCCAAATTGGCAATAATCTCAATTTCAATAGATCAGGATAAAGAAAAATTTTTACAAGCTGTTAAAAAATACCAATTGAATTGGATAAATATTTATCACGATATTCAAATAGAAAATATTTTTTTAAAAAATAAAGGAGTTATTCCACAAGTTTATTTACTTGACACAAATGGTAAGCTTATGTATAGCAGAAAGGAAGATAAGGACGATGATTTACATAAATTAGTTGAAATATTAAAAAACTAAAATTTTTTAATAAAAACTACAACCTTTCTTTTTACTACCGCTCGTATTTTTTGTTTCTGTAATTGCGCAAAAATAATAAGATGTAACATTCATTAGAAATTTTGAACCAATGGCGGCCTATACAAACTGAGCGAATTAAGCACGTGTATTAAAATAAAAAATTGGGATGGAGGATTGCCATAGGCAAGTAAAAAAAATAACCAGTGCGCAAGCATTACTAAAAATAAACCCCGCCTGTTGGCGGGGCTAGGGTTTTGAAACCGCATGGTGTACAACAGACGGTTGGTTGCAAAAGCCCTTTCAAAAATAACCCTTACGTAGCAACCCTAAGGAAAAGAAAAAAAATATAAAAATGAAAAAGATCACAACAAACGGCAGAAGCTTTGGCACTGCCCAAAGCCTTACCAGACAACAATTGAAAAATGTGTTGGGCGGTTCTGCTATACCTACAACAAAAGCAGGAATTACATGTCTTGCAACAGAGTGTGGCAAATTCGGCGTGGAAACAGGTTGGCAACAAGGTACTTGTAGTATTGGACATTCAACACTAGGAGATTATTGTATATGCTCATCTAGCGGCAGTTGCAAGGTAGCGTAATGAAATAAAAATGTTATTGCACATAACACCATGTTTAAATAGGCATAGTGTTATGTGTATTTAGAAATTCATAAAAATTAAAAATTGAAACATACTTTAAAATACCTGTTGTTGTTTTGCCTTTTTCATTTAGCCACTCATCTAAATGCCCAAAAGCAGTTTAAAATTATAATTACTAAGCCATCTAATTTGGCGAGCAATAAATTTTCTATTTCCATAAATGATTGTAGTTTTTATTCCCCTGTAAATGATAGCTTTATTAATAACAAATTGATCATTACTGGAAAATATTTTTCAAAATATGTTACGTTAAGCATCAACTACGATGAAAATAATGATACACCCAGTTTCTCGAATGAATTTTTTATTAACTCAATGCAAGCGAAAATTAATTTAGTTACTGTAAAGAAAAATAACAGGGATATTGTTGATTATAAAATTGAAAATACTCTTGACTATACTAAATCTGATTTCCACTTGAAACTACAAGAATTTTGTAAAGATGAGCACATGGCGATGAAAATTTTTTGGGATAAACATGCTTCAAAATGGTACAAGGATGATTCTCTTAAACAAGTTTTTAAGTATACACTTGAAAAAATAAATAACAAATACGTAGATTTTATAAAACAGTATCCCAACAGCTATTTTTCTATTTGGCTGTTTAAAACTCATGTAGTTGTTAGAGCCGATGCGGAAAACTCATTTACACTTTTAAAAGATTTTAATGAAATTTTTACTATTCAATTAAAAGAAACGTATGAGGGTAAAGAAATTAATAGAACCCTTAATGGCTTTGTTAATGCAAAAATAAATAATAAAGCTCCTGATATAATAGCTAAAGATATAAATGGACAAACGATACAATTAAGTGATTATAAAAATAAATTTGTTCTCCTGGTTTTTTGGGCATCCTGGTGTGCTCCCTGTCGTGAAGAGATACCAGTAATAAATAAACTTAGAGAAGAATTTCCCGAAGACAAACTGAAAATTATTGGGATCACAAGCGACGATAACTTAAAGTCGTATCTAAGTACAATTTCTAAAAACAATATGAAATGGATTCATTTGAAAAGAGATAAACGGTTGAATCAAATTTATGGAGTTAACGCAATACCGACCACTTTTTTAATTAACAAGGAAGGGATAATAGTTGATAATAGTTATTTTGATAAACAAAAAATTAGTGAATTGATAAAAAATTAGGATGAAACAATTATTATATTCTGCTATCAAAATAATTTGCTTCCAATAAATGGTTATCATTATAAGACTTATGGGAGGTGTGGGAAACCAAATGTTTCAATATGCATTAGGAAAAGTAATGGCTTTATCATTAAATCGCAAACTAGTTATTGAAACAGGTCTGCTTAAAGGCACAAAATTAAGTAGTGGTATTACACCAAGAAATTTTGATC
The DNA here is from genome assembly GCA_025352695.1 of Ferruginibacter sp. GTDB lineage: Bacteria > Bacteroidota > Bacteroidia > Chitinophagales > Chitinophagaceae > Ferruginibacter. Next base: position 72,747 of record JANXSK010000144.1, read on the forward strand.
TGGATATTTTCAATATTGATCTGGAGTTTTTTGATCTGGATCTGCATGTTAAAAAAAATGACAAAGTTTATTCCATAGATGAAATAGGATTTAGGTATGACCCCAACCTTTTTGAATTGATAAAATCTATCAATCACTCTGTGATGCTTACAGGGTATTGGCAATCGTATAAATACCTCGAAATATTTAATAATGTTATCAAAACAGATTTTACAATAAAGGCACCATTAATAAATCACTGGGAAGAATTGAGCAAGCAAATATTATCAACAGAATCTATAATGTTGAATGTGAGAAGAACTGATTATTTACAAAAACTGCATTATCATGGTGTTGTAACAAAAAAATATTTACAAAAAGCAATTTCCCTTGTCAAAACAAAAATACCAGATCCATATTTTTTTATTTTTTCTGATGATATAAATTGGTGTAAAGAAAATATAGGATTGAAGCGTAATATTTTTTTTGTTGACGAAAAGTATTATGATAATAAGTACCAATTTTACCTAAAACTAATGACGTTGTGTAAACACTTTATTTTGTCTAACAGTAGTTTTGCCTGGTGGTCGGCTTATTTGGGAGCAGGTTCAAAAAGCATCGTTATTTTGCCGAAAGAGTGGTTTAAGGTAGATATTAATACAACCGATTTAACCCCAGTTTCGTGGATAAAATTATCAATGTATTAGACAAGGTGCTTTTTTTATAAAGCAATATTAATATACAATGATTTTACTTCTTCATCTTCTCAATACTTTACAATGGCAATTATAGCAGTGAATAATATGTTATTATAAAACAGAAAAGTGACTAATCAAAAAATGCTATTCGTCTCTTTTAAAATGAGTTTAAATAAGCTTAAAAGTTCATTTTAAGAAAGAGTCAGTTTTTGTTAAACCAGTAATTTTAGATGTAAAATTTAAAAAGAGCATAATGATTTTCCTGTCAGCCCAACCGCTAACTACCTATTTTCTCTGGCAAATAAAAATTTGTACGGATAATTTATTGGCACTGAACGTGGCAAAAGAAAATATCCACGTGCTGTTTAGCACAAACCAATTGCAGCGATTAAGTGATGAAGATGAGTTATTACTGCAAAGTTTACAGCAGCAGACTATGGTATCTTTTTACGAAGATGAACGAAAAGAAAAAAACTACCTCTCTTCCATCCGTCCACATATTATTGCTAAACATTTTACGCAATATCCCAACTTAGAAAAAGCTACTATTTTTTACCATGATGCAGATATTATTTTTCGGGAGTTACCACCGTTGTTTATTCATTTGCAAAAAAATACCTGGTATGTTTCTGACACAGCCATTTATTTGGATACAAAGTATATTAAAGAACATATTGGAGAAGATGGATTTTTACAAATGTGTAGTTTGTTGGGTGTAGCACCCGAAAGCATTGTTGCGCAGGATGCAAACTGCGGCGGCGCACAATATATTATGCAAAATGTACCAGCGATTTTTTGGCAAAAAACAGAAAAGGATTGTGAAGCCATTTTTGTTTTTTTGGAAAAATGTAACAAAGAAAATAAAATTAAACATGCGCTTAACAATGAAAATATTTACCTGCATGGCATACAAAGCTGGTGTGCGGATATGTGGGCCATCCTTTGGAACGGAGTGTATTTTGGTAATACAATAGAAATACACAAAGACCTGGATTTTTGCTGGCCAAAAAATACTGCAGAAAACTGGGAGCAAAATTATATACTGCACAATGCAGGTGTTGACCAAAAAGATGCAGGCGATTATTTTTACAAAGGCAATTATGTTTACAGTACACCATTTTATGAACTGCACAATTATGTAACCACCGATACTTGCTCTGAAATTTATGCTGCAAGCATACATGAAACTACCATTGAGCTTGATAGAATTGATTTACAGGATGTAAGTTTTTTGATACCGGTAATGGTAGATAGTCAGGATAGGCTAAATAATTTATTTACTATTGTACGCTACCTTAATAAGTATTTCAAATCAAAAATTCTTGTGTATGAATATGGTGTAACACCGTTTATTGAAAAGGAGGCTTTGCCGGCATGTGTAGAGCATATTTTCGAATATGGAAATGACGCAATTTTTAACCATGCCCTTGCCAATAAAAAATTGATTGACAAATCGGGGACGCCTTTTATTGCCATCTATGATACGGATGTAGTTTTTTCAGTATTACAAATAATAGAAGCAATCAATTTGCTACGTAATAAAGAGGCAGATATGGTGTATCCTTACGATGGCAGGTTTGTTAATATAGATCCGCTTGCTGCTGTAATATTTTCTAAATTTTTATTCGATGATTTTTTGTGCAGCAATGCAAATAAGTTCCCAGTTTCTACTTGTAGATCTTTTGGTGGTTGCGTTTTTTTAAACAAAGAAAAATATAAAGAGGCTGGAGGTGAAAACCTTGTTTTTAAAAGTTGGGGTCCGGAGGATATTGAAAGATATCAACGCATGAAAATTTTAGGTTATAAAATTAAAAGAATAGATGGGTTGCTGTTTCACCTGCACCATCAAAGAAACTTTAATAGCAGCTATGTTTCCAATGGTAGTCGTATGGCTTTTATGGAAGAATACATCAATATTTTTAACATGAAAAAAAATGAGTTACATGATTATGTCAGTCAATGGTGAAACTACAATTGCTTTAAATAGTACAGAAGTTTCAAATAGTTTAAAACGCTTGCATGAGCTTACGGCCCGGTTAATAGAAGCAATAAGCAACGTAAAAAATATTGGATTGTTTGAGGGCAAAGCAGGAATGCTTTTGGCACTACATTGTGCGGCTAAGCATTTTACAAATTGGCCTGAATTGGAACAAACTATTCAACAAATACAGGAAGAAGTATGTGAACAGGCAGGTGCAACAGACGATACATTCAGCCATGGACTATTTGGTATTGGCTGGGGCATTGGTTTTTTATATAAGGGTGGTTTTATAACAGAAAACGAAACTGAGGTACTCAATAGTTTTGATGATGAATTGTACAAGCTGGTGATGTATAGTAAAGCAGGTACGCACGGTTTGGAAAGCGGTACCATTGGCCGTATCAGTTACTACCTTCATCGAATTCCCGAAATCCTTAAGCTATCAAATAAATACAATTATGTGTGCAATTATGAAATTTTAATGTTGCTGGTAGATGACTTTACTAACGCCAATGAAAACATAATTAAAGACCTACATGGCAACGCTACAATTAGCTACTTGGCAGAAAATAATTTGGCAGAAAATTTATCCCGAATTTTTACACTGTTAACATTGCTGGTAAAAGAGGGCGTGCATAAAGAAATGACAGAAGGCCAGTGGCTGCAATTAGTAAAATATTTTGTGGCTGTGTATGAAAATGAAAATCCCTTAGAAACTGATAGAGGTGCACAACTAAATCGTTTATTTATTTACAATAATTTATTGAAGTGTGCTATGCAAAGCCAGACAATTGCTGAAAAAGTTTCGTTCGATAAATTAGTTTTTGACACGTTGTTTAAACCACAGACCATTCAAGAAGCAGTGCTTTATAAAAGTTACTTAAAAAATATTAACCGCTGCTTTGGTAAGCAAATGGAAGCATATAAACCGGACGAAGAAACAATACAAGGAAATATTGTTTTCGGATTAGAAGGACTAAGCGGATTAGTTTGCCTGCTTGCAGAAGAAGTTGATAATACCGATGACACGTTGATGGAGCAACTGTTTTTAATCTAAAAAAATGTTACTGTTTAATAGAATACTTAGCTGAAACAACAACTTATTAAAATAGCTAAAAAATGAAAACAACGCACAAGCATTACTAAAAATAAACCCCACCAAATGGCGGCGCCAGGGTTTTGAAACCGCATGGTGTACAACAGACGGTTGGTTGCAAAA
>JANXSK010000182.1 GCA_025352695.1 Ferruginibacter sp.
CCATATTTAAATCCCGATGGCACACAACGTCTTTATCGTTATTCAAGAAATAACCCTTTTTGGGTGCTAGATAATATCTATAACAAGTCAACTGTAAACAGAATTATTCCTGTGATGACGCTGAACTTTACCCCATTAAAATGGCTGACGTTTACGGAAAGATTTGGAGCAGATGTTTATGCAGAACAAGATAAGTATAAAGAATCTCCAAGTAATACATTGGCATCTCCCGGAAGAATAAGTGAACAGAATATAAATTTTCGCCAGTTCAATCACGACTTAATTGTGAGTGCGAACAAACTGTTTGGAAGGTTCAATACGAATCTTCTGCTAGGTAATAATATCATCTCCACTTATTCTCAATACCACAACGAAAAAGGTGTTGGGTTATCAATTAATAGATTTGATAATATAAGCTCAGCTTCCACCATTACGGCATCAGAAAATCATTATCTAACAAGGAAAGTTGGATTTTATGCACAGGCTAACATTGACTACAACAGATTACTGTCGCTATCATTAACAGGCAGGTATGATGGCAGTTCTGTTTTATCAACAGATAAAGCCTTTTATCCTTATGGATCCGCAGCAACCAGCTTTATTTTTTCAGAACTCTTTTCACCCTCATTGAAGCAGATAATGAACTTTGGAAAGCTTCGAGTATCCTATGCTACAGTAGGTAATGACGGTGTAGGTGCTTATTCTTTATCAACACCATATTATTCTGCTACTATTAATAATATCACTTTTCCTTATCTTGGTCAGCCAGGATTTCTGTTGAGTTCTACATTGGGTAACCCAAATCTTAAAAATGAAAGATTGAACGAATATGAAATTGGTATTGAAACAAAATTTTTACAAAACAAGATAGGGCTGGAAGTATCTTATTTCAATAAAAAGACTATTGACGGAATTATTCCCGGAGTGGCAATTGCTCCATCAACTGGTTATACAGGTACAACGGTAAATACTGCCAGTATACAAAACAAAGGAGTAGAAGTATTATTAAATGCGACCCTAGTTAATAAACCAAAATTCAATTGGGATATCACTTTTAATTTTAGTAAAATCAACAACAAAGTGCTTGCGTTATACCCTGGTACAGACCAGTTAGGAAATGGGTTTTCACAAATTATTGTAGGCCAGCCTTATGGAGTAAAATTTGGAGGAAGAATGAAAAGAACAACTTCCGGCCAATTACTGCTTGATGCAAAAGGCCTTCCGTTAAGGGATGATGTGGATGGAATTGTAGGTAATATTACACCAGACTGGATGGCTGGGATTAATAATAATATTCGATATAGCCAGTTTAATTTAAGCTTTTTCTTTGATATGAAAAAAGGAGGTGATATAGAAAATAACGTAGACGGATATGGTTCATTTTACGGCATTACCAAAGCCTCAGAAGAGAGAGCCCCAAGGGTTATAAAAGGTATCAGTATTGTTGATAATAAGCCGAATACTGTGGCAGCTGATATGCAGACCTATTATCAGAATTTTGGAGGTTTGCTGGAGAATGTAATTCAGGATGGCACTTATATAAAACTTAGGAATGTAAGTTTGAGTTACGAATTGAAATCAACATTGCTTTTACGAACTCCGTTTAAAGCAGCATCGTTTACTATAACTGGTCGTAATCTTTGGATATATAGTCCGCATTTTACAGGTGCCGATCCTGAAGTAAGTTCATTTGGTTCATCAAATGGCGCCCAAGGAATTTATTCTTTCTCTTCACCAACATCCCGTTCTGTCAACTTTAGCCTGAAAGTAATTTTTTAACAAGCCAATAAAGATTTAATTACCAAAATGATTACAATGAAAAAAATAATAATCGCTCTACTCGCAGTCATTTTATTAATAAATGCCGGCTGCAAAAAATTTATAGATGTAAATGATGATCCTAACAATCCCACAAATGTGCAGGAATCGTTGATACTGGCTCCGGTAGAATTAGCCATTTCGCATTCGTTATATGGAGGCTATGCGGCGGTGCTTTCTTTGCATTACACCCAGTCTGTAGCCCTTAACCAAACACTACCTAATGATGGTACTTATTTTTTAGTTAATGGGCAGATGGATGGAGAATGGAGCAACCTGTACACCACCTGTTTAATTAACTTGAAAAATCTGAATGAAAAGGCTAAGAAAAATGATAATTATAATTATACTGCAATTGCGAAAATATTAACTGCTTTCTCTTTAGGAACTGGAACGGATCTTTGGGGTGATATCCCTTATTCACAGGCACTGGGCGGAGCATCCATGTTTACACCAGTGTACGACAAGCAGGAAGATATTTATAAAAGCATTCAAAATCTACTGGATGATGGCATTGCAGATATCGCAAAAAAAAGTGTGAAGATACCCGGTAGTGATGATTATTTTTACGGAGGAGATATGGAGAAATGGAATAAACTGGCTTATACTTTAAAGGCCCGTTATTATATCCATTTATCAAAAGCACCCGGTCATACTGCTGCAGCACAGGCAGATCTTGCACTGGCGGCATTGGCAAACGGAATGACTTCTAATGATGATGATCTTAAGTTTGTGTATACCGGCGCAGCTGGCAATGAAAATCCATGGTATCTTACATTTTCACCTGGATCAACACTTGTATTATCATCTTATATTGTAGATTCATTAAAGTCTCGAAATGATCCTCGTTTAATTGCATTGGTGAGTGCGGCCGCTTCTCCGGATCCAACCTTTGGTCCGTATCACGGAAGAGAGATCGGAACGCAGGATATTGGAAGCCTGGAATCCTATTCTATTCCTGGTACGTTGTATAGTAATGCAGGAGCTTTTAACTACATCGTTAATTATTCAGAAGCGCTAGCCATAAAAGCAGAAGCCTCTTTAATAAAATCAGGGCACGCAACTGCTGAACCTATCTATCAGGAAATGATTAAATCCCATATGGAAAAAACTGGTATGAATACATCTGCAGTAAATACTTATTTAGCAGCGAGGGGTACATTATCTGCAACCAATGCTTTGCAAAGAATAATTGAAGAAAAGGTAACAGCAGATTTTTTATCTGTAGAGAATTTTACGGATTGGAGAAGAACGGGATTTCCAGTTTTAAAGCCTGTACCAAATGCATTATTACCAAACATACCCAGAAGATTATTATATCCCCAGGTAGAAAAAATAGCTAATCCACAATCTCTACAGGGAGCCATTTTAACAGATAGAGTTTGGTGGGATCAGTAAAAAAATGTTTTTTTGTATAGTAGTCTTAGTAGCATGAGCCCCTTGGTACGGGGCTCTTTTTATTTTACTTGTATCATTCGAAATAATATAGAACTTATTTTTATTTATGCAATACCCACTATTGCTTTTTGTGGTATTCTTTAATATACCCCCGAGGGGCTTTGCCTGTAATGTTCTTAAATACCCGGTTAAAAGTAACCACATTGTTAAAACCCGATTGGTAGGCAATGGCGGAGATACTGTCAAAATTCATTTCCATCATTCTTTTGCAGGCTTCATTAATACGAACTTCATTTAAAAAAATGATATAGGTTTTGGAAGTGTGTTTTTTAAAATAGCGGCAGAAAGATTGTGGTGTCAGGTACACAACAGCAGCTATCTGTTCCAGTGTAATATTTTCTGTAAAATGCTCCATGGTGTACTGGTACACATCATTCATACGCAACCCTTCAGAATCTGTGATTGTAAATTCAAAGGACTCTGTCGAAAGGTATTTCCATTTTTTTAAATTGGCCATCACCTGTAGCAATTCAATAAAATATGCCAGGCGAAATCCTGCATTGCTGTTTTTTATTTTTAGAAAATGTTCCGATAATTTAGCTGCATCTTTTTCAGACGCCTGCATGCCAAAACAACTGGAAGTTACAAATTTTTTTATGCCACGCATTTCCGGGAAAGCCAGCAATTGCGCAATGAAGCCGGTGGGGTTAAAAAATATATTCAGCGAGTGAATACTTTTTCGGTTGGTGTTATCAAAATAAGAAGGGTCGCTTTTAAACAGGTGTGGCTGGTTGGCACCAATAACAAAAAGATCTCCTGATTGAAA
>JANXSK010000186.1 GCA_025352695.1 Ferruginibacter sp.
TTTTGATTGCATAATGTGTAGGTTTTAAAGTTAGTGAAAAAATCGCCCCCCATTCCCTGCACCTTCGTTTCGCTACGCTCCACTACGATGCAGGAGATGGGGAAACTCTAAAACTGTTTACACATTCTACTATATACTACCTAAAAAAATCCCCTTTATTATTAAAAGAGAATTTTTTTTGAGCTGCTAACGATTATTTAGTTGTTATCTTTTTTCAAATCGTTTTCATCATTCTTTAAAACCTTCGTGTCTTTCTTCAAATCAGCATTATCTTTTTTTAAATCCTTTTGATCTTTAGAAATGTCTTTTTTATCCTTGTTTATATCTATGTTATCTTTTTTTAGATCTTTTTTATTCTTATTAAGATCTTTTTTGTCTTTTGATATATCTTTTTTCTCAGCATTTATTTCATTTTGTTCCTTCTTTGCATCTACTAAATCATGTTTTGCTAAATCTTTATTGCGATTCAGCCGATCTTTATTAATTTCAGCATTGTCCTGTTTGATGTCTGCATTGTCTTTTTTGATGTCTTTGATATCCTTATTAGCATCATGTTTATCTTTAATGATATCTGCTTTATCGCCTTTGATATCTTTAACATCATGCGCTATATCCTTTTTATCATGTTGGATATTTTTGTGGTCTTGATGAATTTTCATGTGGTCATGATGCATCTCCATTCTGTGATGTGCGCTTGGATGGCCAGTTTGTGCATTGGCTGAAGAACTTATAACCATAACAGCTAAAGCAATAAGAGTTAAACTTAATTTCATGTTTTTGATTTTTAATTTATTAGAGTGTAAAAAATTTTACAAGTTCATAGACTGTAAAAACACCACTAAATTTAATCACTTCTACCCCTTAACTGCTTCTTAACATATACAGAATCGCCTATTATTTTTTAAGGTAAAAAATTATTTTTCATTGTCTTGTGTATGCTTTGTGGTGAGACATTAATAAACTATTACCATAAAAAAAGGAGTTGTTAAAGTAACAACTCCTTTTTTTAAATAAAATAACAAGCATTAAACTATTTAATAGCAACAGGTGAAAATTTTTGTACTGTATTATTAATTGGTGTAATAGTTTTTAAATATGCGTAGATAGCCTTCAAATCTTCTTCCGTCATCTTACCATACATAGTCCAGGGCATAATTGTATTAAATTCATCAGGCTTTATTATATTGGTAAGTGTTGCAGAGTCGGACCGGGAAAGAAACAGTTTAATAAACTGGGCTTCATTCCATCCGCCAATTCCAGTTGCATTATCCGGAGATATATTGCCGGAGCGTACAATACTTCCATCAGGAAAAGGGAATTCCCTTCCTCCACCAAATTCTGTTCCTGCTACTAATTTACCTTTTGAAAATTGAGTATGGCAATCCTTACATGCTGCGGCATTCACTATATATTTTCCATAATTAATCACATCTGTTTTAGCGGGTATTTTAGTGAGTGCAGCTTTAGTAGGAATAGTGTTGATAATGATGCTCATAGGGAAGTTTGATACTGATTGCGGCACAATATTTTTTATTGGCTTTAATGTACGGATGTAAGCAATAATACTTTTAATGTCTTCTTCATCCATCTGCCCGTAATTATGATAAGGCATAACAGGAAATATAGCTTTACCCTCTTTATTTACTCCGGTGGTAATAATCCTAAACAGTTCACCATCCGTGTAGCGGCTTATGCCTTCGGGTGTAATATTTTTTGCATAATAAGTTCCGGGAAAACCAAACTTTTGATCAAATATTTCTCCACCCATACCCAGGCTATTTTCTAGAGGAGGGCCTGAAAATTTTGTCCAATCTCGTTTTGAATGGCAATCAATACAAATTGATACATGATTGGCAAGGTATTCACCCCGGGCAACCCGTTCAGGCGTTTGCTCAATTTTCATTGTAGTTGCGGCTCCTACATTGGGTAAAAAAAATTTGATATAACCAACTCCTGCCAAAGCAATTAACAAGCAGACTAATAATAGTCTGCCAAATATTTTTTTAAAGGTTCTCATACTAATATATTTAAAATTTATTTTATGAAGCAGTAAAGTATATAATTTATTTTATACTTTATAATTTTTAAAAAATATATTATTTATAACTATTGATTAATCAACTTTCCGTAAATGAATATGCCACATAACGTTCACGGCTTAACGCATCAATGCAATGGACGGTATTAATTAAAATGAAATTTGTCGTCACAATAAAAGTTGCGATTATATGGCTTAGATTGATCTTCGTAATAGCGCATTTATTTCTTCAATAAATAATCAAGAAAATCAAGGTGCAGAAAAGTTTTGTTAATCAAACAAATAAATAAATCATCGTACGAACCAATGCTATATCTAATAAGTAATCCAACCAACAGAAAAAAAAATTGTAAAACAGGGTGCATTAAATATAAATTATTATGGAGGCTTCGGTTTGTTTTAAAATGTAATTTTTAAAACAGCAATCATACTATAACTTTATCTAAAAAATATTTAATCTTTTAAACTCATCTTATATTATTATTATGCATGCACGCAAATACTTTCAGTATGATTTTATTTTATTCTTTTTATCTTTTTCATTATTCGGTATGGTGTATGCCCAGGATTCAGCACTGCTTAAACAACTGGAACAAAGTCAGTATCTACAGACCATTATGAAAATAGATAGGGCTGATGCAGGAATGACAAGATGGTTAAAAAAGCCGGTTGAACAATCTAGGATATTGCCGCTAGCTACAGATTTTTATGCTTTAAAAACCAGCGGCCCCGGCACCATACAAATAGAACATACCATCACAAAATCTGGAGAGGGCAGTATCCTGTTAGAAACGCCAGCATCTCTTGGAGAGAAAAACCCCAGCAACCGCAGTTATGCTTCAGCTGAAATGATACGGCCTCTAAAAAGTGAAGACTTAAATGGATTCAATCGTTTTTCTGTATGGGTATATGCTGATGCACCTGGTTTTTATTCTGTTTTTGTAGGATGTACTTTGTACAATGGTGGCAAACATATTATGCCTACACCCGGACGATTTGAAGGGCAGCATTTTGAAACAGTATATCCTAATAAATGGCACCAGATTATTTGGGAAATTCCGGATTTGTATCGTGACGCAGTTACTGGTTTTTCGGTTAATATAATGCTTACTGGTTCCCCAAAGGGTGCAGCTGATAATCTAAAATTGTATATAGACGATATGCGTATTGAAAAGGTGGATGCTGAAAACAGTAGAGGCTTCAACTTAAGAAAAGAAGCCATAGCGTATAGTCATAGTGGTTATAAGACTGGCGCAATAAAACAGGCATTGGTACAAAACATATCAAAAACAACATTTCAACTTCTAAATACAAAAAGTAAGATTGTATTTACAGCAGAAGGAAAAAAGTTAGATAGTAGTTTTGTTCAACTTGATTTCAGCAGTTTTAATTTACCAGGATATTATACACTTAAAATAGATAATAGGATAACTAAACCATTTCCAATTGGCGAAGATGCGTGGTTAGCTACAGCGTGGCATACATTAAATTTTTTCTTTTCAGAAAGATGTGGTTTTGACCAGCCAGGCATACATCAAGCATGTCACCAGGATGTTGTATGTGTTCACCCTGATGGTAGGCGTATACCCCTAAATGGTGGTTGGCATGATGCTGCGGATTTAACACAGGGAGTGGGTAATACAGCCCGGGGTGGAATGGCAATGTTGGAATTAGCCAAGGTAGTTAAAAATAAAAATAAACAATTGTATCAACGCTTATTGGAAGAAGCTAGATGGGGTTTGAACTGGACTATGCAAACCCGTTTTGGAGATGGCTATCGGGAAGGCGGATTGATAATTGGTATATGGACAGATAATATTACTGGCACTAAAGACGATATAGTGGGTAAGGCTACCAATAATCCATTTGACAATTTTATTGCAGCATCGTACTGTGCCATGGCTGTTCCATTATACAGTAATGAGGATGCTGTATTTGCAGGCTGGTGCCGTAAAAGTGCAATAGAAGATTTTAAATTTGCCAATGAGATGTTGGGCATGTTTGTAACAAATAAAAATGAAGTGGAATTATATTCTCAGGCCATGGTGGCTGCTATGTATTTATATCGCCTTACAGAGGAAAAGCGTTACCTGGATTGGGCGGTTCAATATGCCCATACTGTTATGGACTGTCAGCAAAAAGAAAGACGCAAGAATTGGTCTGTACCGTTGCACGGCTTTTTTTATGAATCAAAAGAAAAGAAACGCATCCTTGAATTTTTTCATCGCAGTAATGAAGAGCTGATGATACAAGGTTTAAGTATGTTGTTGACCGATGCTCCCAAACATATTGATGCAACCAAATGGAAATCATCTTGCCAGGCTTATGCTGATTACTTACATGATATTTCAAACATGGTATCTCCCTATGGGATATTCCCTGCCGCAATATATGAATTGAATAATGCAGATTTTTCCGGTATTTATCATGAAGGAGATAAAGTTGGTATGCCTTCAATGGAAGAATACAATGCGCAGGTAAAAAATGGTATTTCATTATCATCAAATTTTTATTTACGCCGATTTCCTGTGGCCTACCAGTTTCGTGGTTTTCATGCGGTATTAATGGGAAAAGCCAAAGCCGCATTTATTTTAGCCGAGTTATTGGGTGATAAAGAATTAAAGAATATTGCCACCAGGCAGCTGGAATATATTGTCGGCTATAACCCGTTTGCCATGAGTACAATTTACGGTGATGGACATGATTATCCTCCCTTATACGGTGCTTATGCAGGAGATGTTGCAGGAGCTGTACCCGTTGGGATAGAAACTTTCGAAAATGACGATGAACCATACATGCCTATGCAGGTAAATGCTACCTACAAAGAAATATGGACACATACTACTGCGAGTGTGATGTGGTTATTAGCAATGTTATTTAAAGACTAAGAAAATGGCTACTATAAGATTGTTTTCAATATACAGATAATAAGTTTTTAAGGGTATTTAATTTTGTTTTCATTCCATCATACGCCTGGTACAAAACGAAGGTTTTGGAGAATAAATTTTTTGTGCGAATAGGGTACTGATTTAGGTAGCTGTAGCAAGTTGCTATTAATAGTGCCATTAACCTACTGTTTTAGTGGAGTATTTTCTTATCGGTTTTATTTCTTACTATATATAGTAGTTATCAAGAATAACTTTAAAAATCTGCTATTTGTAAAATAATTTATAAAAGATTTTGTTTTTTCATTTTCCCTTCATGTTGGGATTCTACATTTGTTAGGTAATCAATTAATCAAATTAAAAAAAACAAAAATTATGAAAACGACATTATTATTTTCCGCAGCCATTTTATTATCAGCAGCAACCTTTGCGCAAACAACTGTAAAAAATCAAGAGAAAGTTAAGAGCGTTTCTACCTTACAAAACGAAAAAGGTAGCAGTGAAGTAAAAAGTGGTGGTAGTGCTTCTTCTGCCACCAGTATTCAATCAAATGCAGCAAAAAATATTGAAAATAACACCTATTCTACTGCTGTAAAGGGTAAAAATGAGATTGCCGCAGAAAAAAATGCAATAGTTGCAAAAGCTAAAACTGACGAACAGCAAGCTAAAGCCGCAGTTTCAAAAGACGTAACTGTTTCTGCAAATGCGCAATCAAATACAAAAATTGATGCAAGTGAAAACAACAATAAAACGCAGGCAAATACGTCTTTAAGTAATAAGGCTACTGTATCTTCAACCGGTATCAAAAACAATAGTAATCAAATAAAGGAAGAAGGAAAAGCGGTAGTAAATAGCAGTTCTACTTTGGCTACTGCAACCAGCAACCAGGTACAAGCTAACGTAAATAAGGCGGTTATTAAAACAGATAAAAAAATAAATACTACCGCTACATCTACTATAAAAGCCGGTTCATCTGCAACGCATGCAATTAAACCAGCTCCAGCTGCGATAAAAATAAGTAATAACGTTAAGACTAATACTGGTATTAGAATTAATTAAAATAATTAACAATAGGTGTTGTATCATTTATGGTACAATACCTATTTTAAAAAAAAAGATAATGATCGCAGTAAAAAGTTTAAAATGTTTTATTGGATTATTTTTTATAATAAATATTCCGCAGTTTGTTAGTGCCAATGGTGGTAAACCAGTGCTTCATTTTACCATTTCTTCTTTTGTTTCTCAACGCTCTCAAATTGATACAGTACCACCAAAAGTTAAAAGTTTAGATGATGCAGACAATAAACCGGTGGAAGAGATTATTAAAGCAGTGCCTAAAACACGTAAACAAGTAGTACCAATACCAGTTTCAATACAGGTAAAACCTCCTATAATAATTAAACTAAAAATTATTAAACCTATTATTAAAGTGATTCATTAATCAAAAAACTACCTCATGAAATCGATTATATTTTTTATCACTATTATATTATTCAGTTCTTTTTGTTTTGGACAAACTGATAGTACACCACCCATTGAAACGGATAGTATAACCTCTAAATCAACCTTAACTCTTGGATCCGTTTACGCAAATAATGCCAGTTATTACGGGCAAAAAGCAGTAGAAAATACACCCTATGTTGCTTTAGCTGCTACATATCGTTTTAAGTCGGGTTTTTATTTATCTGGCCTTGCCTATAAATTATTAAATGAAAAAACTTCTACTGTTTCTGCATCTAATCTTGGCGCAGGAGTAAATTTTAAATTGAGTCAAAGGTTTACTGCAGATTTAAGCTACAGCCATAGTTTTTATCCAGCTTATTCGCCGTTGCTGCAGGCTGCTAATGCCGACAATGCGAGCCTCAGTTTTACATATGAAAACTGGTTAAATATAAATATTGGCGGCGATTATGCTTTTGGAAAAACCAATGATGGTTTCGTTACCGGCGGCTTCTCAAAATCAATTAACCTATTTAGTATTGGAAAAAAGGATATCATTACCATTAACCCATCCGCAGATGTAGTGGCAGGTACACAACATTTTTATCAAACTTATCTTACCGAAAAAAAAATACGGGATAGTGTACTTGGTATAATATTAAATCCTATCAGCGGTAATCCGTCGCAGGGCAGTACTAGTAATACCATTTCAAAAACCTCTTTTAATATTCTTTCCTATAATTTAAAATTACCGTTGGCATACAACAGAGCGCATTACGTGGTGGAAGCTGCTTACCAGTTATCAATATTAAGCAAAGAGGCGCAAAGTGATCCGGGAAAGAACAACTCTTTTGTAACCCTAAGTTTTTATTACCAGTTTTAATATTTATGAAAGTATTGATTATTGAAGATGAAAAAGCCATGGCAAAAGAAATGTGCGTCTTTTTAGAGAAGGCATTTTATCTCTGCGATATTGCTTATACTGCAGGCCAGGCTAATATACTAATGGAAGAAAATCAGTATGATTTTATATTGCTTGATTTGGGCCTGCCGGATAAAGATGGGCTACAGGTGCTGAGTGATTCCAAAAAGATATGCCCCAATGCTTCCTACATTATATTAACCGCTAGGGGCGATCTTGAAGACAGGATCAGAGGGCTTGATCTTGGTGCAGATGACTACCTAGCCAAACCATTTTCGTTATTGGAACTACAATCCAGGATGCAGGCTATCTCAAGGCGTAAATCCGGCAACAATGATCCAGTAATTGAATTAGGTGAATTTAGTGTAGACCTTAATAAAAGATCTGTATTGCATCAACAACAAGGTATTGAATTATCCCGTAAAGAGTTTGACTTACTAAGCTATATGTTACTGCATAAAAACCGACCGCTAACACGCTTTCAGCTAAGCGAACATATTTGGGGAAATTTTTCTGATGATGACAACGACTCAAATTATATAGATGTACACATTAAAAATATCCGTAAAAAAATGGTAGTTTTCGCACCGGTAGACTGGTTGCAAACACTGCGAGGTATAGGTTATAAAATAAAAATTTAAGTACTTAATGAAATTACTTACTAAGCTAACGCTGTTTATTACCCTATCAAAATTGATCATTGTAGTTCTTTTTGTAGTACTGCTTCCATTACTGGTAAAACGTGTAAGTTTTCAATACACCAATTATTATTTAGAGCAACAAAAGAAAAAGGTACTTGCAGTTATACAAAAAAATGGAGTAGATTATTATTTACAGGGTGATAGTGCGTATGGAAGTTATACTATGTTGAAAGAAGAATATATTTCTTTGTCACCTGTCAGCAATGCTGTTGTACGAGACACCATCGAAACTTCGCAACGCATAGTAGAAAATGATACTTTAAATTATCGTTTACTAACACACCAATTAAATTATGGCCACCAAAAGTACTTGCTGGAAATTGGTAAAACTACTGCCACTATTGGTCAATACAATACCTTGTTGCAGCGTTTTACACTCTATGTATTAATAGGATTAATTGCGATAAGTATACTAGTGGATCTGGTATACACCTATCTATTACTTAAACCATTAACCAAAATTGTAAAGACTAAATTATTAGATAGAAAATTCCCTTTTAAAGAATCTCTTTTTCCTGTAAAAACTTCTACTTCAGATTTTAAATACCTTGATCGTTCGCTGATCAGCCTTATGGAAAAAATTCATGGAGCCTTTGACAAGGAAAGGGAATTTACCTCCAATGCTTCTCATGAATTAATGACTCCCATCAGTATTTTGCAAACTAATATTGAAAACCTGATGCTGGATGAAGACATCAGTGAGTATCAACAGGAAAAGATATCAGGGATGATGAAAACACTTAATCGGTTAAAAAAAATTGTGCATTCACTCTTATATATTTCACGTATAGAAAATGATCAGTTTACAAAAAAAGATACAGTCAACATACATAATTTAGTATTAGAAGTAAACGATGAACTCTCACACAGGATGGAAATGAAATCTATTGAGTTTACCAATACTATTTCATCTAGGGTTAATTTAAATCAGGTTAACCACGATTTGCTTTTTCAATTAATTTATAACCTTATTAATAATGCGATAAGGTATAATAAGGAGCAGGGATCCATTACTGTTAATGATTATTATGCACCAGGACAACCCTATACTTTACTTATCATAGACTCGGGGATTGGTATTCGGCAGGAAGAACTTGGAACAATTTTTAACCGATTTAAAAAATCTGCACAAACGGATGGCGAAGGCTATGGTCTTGGATTGTCCATCGTTAAAAGTATAGCTTTATACCATGGCTTTGAAATTAAAGTGAGTTCTGAATTTGGAAAGAGCACAACCTTTTGCATAACAATACCAACTGATTTAATCCTGCTTTAATTTAGTTTTTTGTAATTTTTTTTGATAAAAAACCCAAACTGAGTTAGAACAAAATTTAATTTTTATTTGGATTGATTTATAAGTATCTCCATTCCAGCCGAATATTTCTAACATGCAATAGTATTCCATATTTTTAGTAGGATCCATAATTTTTTTGGATAAAGTCTAAATGGATATGATCCAAATGGAACTTGTTTTTTCAGTTGTAATCTTTCAGAAAAGTTTCTGTAATTTCATGAGCATAATAGTAAGGGGTACAAGACTCATGAAATTCGATTATATTTTTAAGATGTGTTGTATAGCTTTTAAACAAAAGGAAAATAAAAATGAAAAAAAATAATTTATTGTATTTGCTGTTAGTAACAACAAACTGTTTGTTTGCTCAATTAAATAATCCTCCTGGCTTAAATTTAATCAGGACCGATGATTTGAAAAAGGACTTATACTCATTGGCAGACGCACATTTTAATGGTCGTTCTGCAGGAACTTTAGATGAATTAAAGGCGTCAATGTGGTTAGCTGAAAAATATAGGTCTATCGGATTAAAGCCAGCTGGCGATGATGGCACCTATTTTCAATATTTTAATTTATGGCGTAACCATATAGCAGATAACTCAAGCATACAAATTAACACTACTTCCTTAACATTATGGAAAGATGTTACGGTATCTCAAATGGCAAATATTTCTTTAAATGCACCCATTGTTTATTTAGGAAATGCGTTGGATATTGATACAAATGCAGTTGAGGTAAAAGGTAAAGTGATAGCCATCGAAGCAAATTCAAAAGGAATTAATTTAAATGTGTCGTTGCCCACGTGGCGATACAGCAGGTATATTTTTCTTAAGTATGGCCAGCCTTTATTAAAAAGAGGTGCTATGGCAATTATTTTTATTGCAGATGACGTAGCGGAAAACGCATGGGATGACGCAACAGAAAATTATAAAAGAGGTAGTTATGATATAGATGGGGGAGCCAATGAAAATGTAACTACAACCACTCCTGTTATATGGTTACACGCCAATGCAAAAAAAGAATTGCAGCAAAATACCGGAACGATCAAAGCAACAATCATAGTCGATAAATATTCATATCCTTCTGTAAACATCGTTGGTAAGATTACAGGAACAGATGTAAATTTAAAAACTGAATATCTTTTGTATAGTGGCCATACAGATGCTCACGGCATTAGAAATATAATTAAGAATGACTCTATCTATTATGGAGCCGATGATAATGCAAGTGTTGATGTTGCAATGCTGGCCAATGCACGAGCTTTTGTTAAGAATCCTCCCAAACGATCTGTTTTATTTGTTATACATGGTGCTGAAGAAAGAGGTTTGTTGGGATCCAGGTATTTTTCAGCACATCCTACTGTGCCAATCCAACATATTGTAGCCGTTTTAAATGGTGATATGATTGGCAGAAATAATGTAGATAGTGCTACTATGTTGGGTATTATGCCACCACATAGAAATTCACTTGATCTTGTAAATTTGGCGTTGGCTGCAAACAAAGAAGGACCAAATTTTAAACTTGATACAACATGGGATGATGTAAAACATGTTGAAGGTTGGTATTTTAGAAGTGATCATCTTCCTTATGCAAGATTAGGAATACCTGCAATTATGTATACAAGTTTATTGCATCCTGACTATCACACCCCCCAGGATAATGCCCAGAATATAAACTATCCGAAATTAAAAAAAATGGCCGACTGGATGTATAGAACAGGTTGGAAAGTAGCCAATGTGAATCTGCGCCCGGCAACAGATAAGAATTTTAAATTGGAAAGATAAAAATAGAAGAAAATTACTTGTAGTGAGTTTATGAAAATGAATTTATAAAATCTTGTCTTATTTTTTGAAGGAATTCGTCAGGCTAAAAATTTGTACAATTTGTATCGATAATTTATTTTTCTGCAGTTTTAAAATACTACTTGCGTTTTGTAAAAGAGAATTGTATTTTTCTATTCTCTTTTAACCTTTCTGTCTTTGGCAGATTTAAAACCAACTTGTATATGAATCCCCTAATTTTTAATAACATTCATTGGCTGGCAATACTAGTAGCAAGTATAGCTTATTTTGTTTTCGGTGCGTTGTGGTATTCAAAAGTATTGTTTGCTAACAAATGGCTGGCACTTATAAAAATTGATGCTAGCGACTCCAATGCAACAAAAGGTATGGCAGGCATTATGGGCACTTCGTTTATCACTATAATTGTTACCTGTATAGGACTGGCCATACTGGTTGCTTATCTTCCATTATCGGGGTTTGTACATGGATTAAAATTAGGCGCTTTAACAGGAACCTGCTTTGGAATTACATCTATCTGCAATAGTTATCTATACGAAAAAAGGCCTATCGGGCTGCATTTTATTAATGGTGGGTATACTTTAATCGGCAATATTATTGCGGCGGTTATAATTTGTATCTGGTAATAAAAAAGAATACCCTGTTTTTTGAACAGGGCATTTATATAAAGTGTACAATATTTTATTCTACTACTGATACTTTTATAATATTGGTAGGTAAATGTTTATCAATTGGGGTACTGCCGGTATTTACCACAATATCACCTTCTTTTATAAAACCTCTTTCCTTTAAAATATTTATTTGGTCGGTGAAGATATCATCAAGGCTTTCTTCTTCTGCATAATAAATTGGTCGTACACCCCAGCTTAAACTTAATTGATTAATAAGTGTTTTTTCTTTGCTAAAAATATATAAAGGAGCTTTGGGGCGGTAGCTGCTTAACATAAAACCAGTGTATCCGCTTTGTGTCATGCCTATCAATGCCTTGGCACTTACATCTTTGGCCATTTTACAGGCACTTGCACACAGCGCATCACTTAACAAAGAAGGAGAGTGGGGTTGTGGTTTTAAAATATCATCCCTGTCATAATCATATAAAGTTCCTTCTACCTGTAAAATAATTTTGCTCATCATTTCTACTACTAATGTAGGATATTGTCCCATAGCAGTTTCACCACTTAACATTACAGCATCAGCACCTTCCAAAACAGCATTGGCAACATCAGTTACTTCACTCCGATTTGGTTTGGTACGCTCCATCATGCTTTCCATCATCTGTGTAGCAACAATTACCGGCTTGGCACGATGCATGCATTTTCGAATAATTTCTTTTTGAATAATCGGAACCTGTTCTACCGGAACTTCCACTCCAAGATCACCTCGGGCAACCATGATGCCGTCACTTTCAACAATAATATTGCGTATGTTTTTTAAAGCCTCTGGCATTTCAATTTTAGAAATAACTTTTGCTTTACTATTTTGCGCTTTAATGCGTTTTTTTAAATCAATGATGTCATTGGCATGGCGTACAAACGATAACGCTATCCAGTCAAGGTCTTCGCTGATTATAAAATCAAGATCTGCAATATCTTTTGGCGTTAACGAAGGCATTGTTAAGGAAGAGTCTGGCAGGTTAACACCTTTTTTGGGAAATAATATACCGCCTAGAGTTACGGAAATTCTTACCTCTGTATCGTTTAATATTTCTTCAACTTTTACTTCCATTTTACCATCATCCAAAAAAATACGTTCGCCTACTTTTACGTCTTTGGCTAAATTGGCATACGACACATAAATTTTGTCTTTAGTGCCAACTATTTTTTGTGTAGTAAATATAAACTCACTTCCATCCTTTAATTCAATCTGTCCGTTTTCTAAATCGCCTACTCTTAATTTAGGACCTTGCAAATCTCCTAAAATGGCAATATTGTATGGTTCTGTTCTGTTGATTTCTCTTATAAAATCAATGATTAATTTTTTATCCTCATAAGAACCATGTGAAAAGTTTAAGCGAAAAACGTTTACACCAGCTTTTACAAGGTCTAATAATTTTTCGTATGTTGAGCAGGCTGGTCCTACTGTGGCCACAATTTTTGTTCTTTTAATAGTGTGTTGAAAACCAGCTTCTTTATCCATTTCAGCATGTAGGTATTTACCTAAGTTTTTGCTCATTAGTATTTTATTTAATTATCAATCTTTTTAAATATAAACAGCATCAGAAATAGCTACTGTGGTGTTTAAATTATTGTATTTGTTTAGCTTGCTAAAATTCTAACTATTTTCATCCACTCTTCACTAATACGTTGTTTCTTTTTTACCGCTTCATTTAAAGGGGTAAAATACATGCGGTTGTTGACCATTCCTACAAATACATTAAATTTCCCTTCCATTAAACATTCAACGGCTGAGTAGCCCATCCGGCTTGCAATTAACCTATCAAAACAAGTTGGTGAACCTCCTCTTTGAATATGACCTAATATGCAAACTCTAACATCCTGCATTGGTAAACGTGCTTTTATAATTTTTGCAATTTCATCTGCCCCACCAAATTCATCCCCTTCAGCCACAACAATGATATTAACCAATTTGTGCCTTCTTTCTTTTTCTGCTAATTGCTTAATTACTTCTTCAATATCTGTTTTTCGTTCAGGTATCAGTATATTTTCAGCACCAGTAGCAATACCACTATGCAAGGCAATGTAACCGGCATCTCTGCCCATTACTTCAATTATAAATAATCGGTCGTGCGCATCTGCGGTATCTCTTATTTTATCAATTGCTTCTACGGCTGTATTTACTGCAGTATCAAAACCAATGGTAAAATCGGTGCCAGCAATATCTTTATCAATTGTGCCAGGTAAACCAACACAAGGTATATCGTATTCATTGCTGAAAGTTTGTGCACCCCTAAAGCTTCCATCTCCACCAATAATTACCAGCCCGTTAATACCTAATTTTGTTAAATTATCGTAAGCTTTTTTTCTTCCTTCAGAAGTAAAAAAATCTTTACAGCGTGATGTTTTTAAAATAGTTCCACCTCTTTGAATAATGTTGGCTACACTACGACTTTCCATTTGAAAAATATCATTTTCTACCATACCAGTGTATCCACGCATAATACCATACACGTCCATTCCATAATAAATTCCGGTACGTACAACAGCACGTATACATGCATTCATCCCTGGTGCATCACCACCAGAAGTAAGTACTCCAATCTTTGTGACCTTTTTTTTCATATCTAAAAAAAACACTTTTTAATAAAAAACGGTTAACTTAAAAGGTAAATCAATGAAAATTATATTACTATTACCTAATCTTTCAAAAATACACATTTAAAACTAATCTGAAAATTACAGATGCTCTACTAGCAAAATATGTCATTTATGTAACACCTTTCAAATAGTATTCTTTCATGATAGTAAAAATTTTATCTTTTAATGCCGGGGCTTTTAATCCTTCGTATGAAACAGCTGGTAAAAAATGCATTTGTAACTTTGTTGGTCTTAAATAAAAAGATTTTTGCACCGGCATAGCTTTTTTAGTGCCAAAAATTATACAGGGTATCACTTCCTTTTTTGTATCAATGGCCAATTTAAATGCGCCATCATAAAATGGCTTCATTGGCTCATTGGTTCGATTACGGGTACCTTCAGGATATATGCACATGTGCATATTGTTACGCAACACCTCCCTCATATCTTCAAAACTTTTTAAACGACTTTTATTATCACCTCTGTCTATTAAAACTGAACCTCTTTTATAAAACCAACCAAAAATAGGAACTTTTGCAAAAGAAGCTTTAGCAATGGTTTTATTGCCACCGGGTATAAAAGGTGCAGATAAAGGCACATCCAATAAGGCATTGTGATTGTATACTACAACATAAGTGTGACCTTTTTTAAAATTTTCTTTTCCTTTTATGATAGCTGGGCAACCTATCAATCTTAACCAGATCCACATCCAAACTCGTGATACGGATATAAAATAATCCTGTCCTTTAGGACCAGGAATTAAATAAGATAACATGGATGGAATAAAAATAATCAGGAAAGTTATTGCAAAGGAAAGCAACCCCCAAAACGCCCAAATACGACCAAGTATATTGTTACAAACTTCGGTAAATGAAGTAACGGTTAGTTGTAAAGATTGTTTATCCGTATTGGTCAAATCTGTTGGGTGTATTTGTTGATTTGCTTTTAATAACAATATTCAGGGTGTTAGTAATTTCCAGTCAATGGGGGATAAACCTTGATTAGTTAATAATACATTAGTTTTTGAAAAATGTTTACAACCAAAAAAACCTTTATCCGCACTAAAGGGAGAAGGATGGGCTGCTTTAAGAACAAAATGTTTAGTCTCGTCTATCAACAACTGTTTCTCTTGTGCAAACTTACCCCATAAAAGAAATATTACACCTTTTTTTTCATCAGATATTTTTGTTATGACAGCATCTGTAAAATTCATCCAGCCATTTTTAGCATGACTAGCGGGTTCACTAGCCCTTACGGTTAATATGGCATTCAATAAAAGTACACCTTGTTCTGCCCATTTGGTAAGGTTTCCATAACCCGTCGGTATTGCAATACCGATATCTTTTTGAATTTCTTTATAAATATTTATCAGTGAAGGAGGAGGTTTTATGCCATCGGGTACACTAAAACTTAAACCTTGAGCCTGACCAATATTGTGGTAAGGATCCTGACCAAGGATAACAACTTTTACTTTGTTAAAAGGAGTTTGGTTAAAAGCATTAAAAATTAAAGGTTCTGGAGGGTAAATGATTTTACCTGCGTTTCTTTCAATGGCCAAAAAGGAAAAAATTTCTAAAAAATAAGATTTTGTGAATTCATTTTTAAGAACTTCTTTCCAGGTGTGCTCAATTTTTGCATCCATTAAAAACAGTTTTCATAAAATTAAGAAAGGCTTTTTTTAAAGTACATTTTTATAAAAACTTTCTGTTGATTTTAAATTTTGTAGCAATGATAAATAAAAAAATTATAAAAAAAATTCACTACCTATAGTGTAAATTATTTTATGATTTAGGCTGCCCAATTTCAGGGCTATTAAAAAAGATAAGTTTATTTGATCCAGTTAAATTCATATTCTAGCGGTGCTTTAATACCTCTACCAGCTACCTTTTTGAATCTTTCGGGCAGAGCCATTAAATATTCCCTGGCTTTTTCTCCCTGTTCATTAAGACCAGTGATATTACCAATATTCCAGTCAATTAAAAGCGACTCAAGAATGTTAGTATAGTCCCAACTTGTATAAACCCCCAAACGTTGAGCTGCATCGCTGAAATGGGAGTAAGTAGTGCTTATTTTTTCGCCTGCCTGGCGAAGAAAATGAGCAGGCATCACTATTTTTTTGCGCATCATATATTCAAAAGCAACCATGATATCATTTGGGTCAATTTCAAATATACTAGTGATAAAACTTTTATAAGCTTTTGCATGTCTTAACTCATCTGCTGCTATAACCCCACAAATTTTTGAAAGTTGATTATTGCCATGTTTTTTTGCAAGAGAAGCAGTCCGGCGATGAGAAATATTGGTAGCCAATTCTTGAAAAGAGGTATAGATAAAGTTTTTATACGGATCAGTACCAGTGCCAATATCAAATCCATCTGCTATCAAATATTGGGTGCTTATTTCCATCTGCCGCATGTTAATTCGACCGGAGAGATAAAGGTATTTATTTAATAAATCACCATGACGGTTCTCTTCAGCTGTCCACATCCTCACCCATTTAGACCATCCTTGTGGCTCGTCTTTGCTAATTCCTTCCAAATCCAATAACCAGCTTTCGTACGTTGGTAGCGCCTCTTCCGTAATTACATCACCTACCAAAACAGCTAGGTAGTCATAAGGAAGTTCTTTACATTGTTCCTGTAAATCTTTTAATTCTGAAGAAAAATTTTCAGAGGAAGTATCTGGCAAAAAATCGGATGGCTGCCAGTTAGTATCAATATTTTTTAAATATTCGGCAATAATACTATCCATTTTTTTTGCCAAAAAAAACATCACTTCTGTCCTATGTTGCTTATTATACATGATCATACTGCTTGTAACAATTGTTTAACTGGTTAGTTGTAGTTACGTGTATTAGTTTACAAATAAAGGTATGATTTTTTTAGGAATCTGATTATAGACTACTCTTTGATGAATCTTAAAAAAGTTAAAAATCAGGTTAACGGGGCTGTTTGTTACTCTTATATTATTAAACTAAAGTAGTAAAAAGTAATTTTTTTTTAGAAAAAAACCTTATAAAAAAAATAACAATTTAATTATATTCCGTATTTTCTTTTTATGTCTCTATCTGTCTCTCTTTCTTTGATGGATTCTCTTTTATCAAATATTTTTTTTCCTTTACCCAAACCTATTTCCATTTTAAAAAATCCCTTATCGGTTAAAAAAATTTTGAGAGGAATGATAGAATATCCTTTTTCTTTCGTTTTTGCTTCCCATTTTCGTAGTTCTCTTTTATTGAGAAGTAGTTTACGTTCCTGCAATGGAGGATGATTATTGTATGTGCCAAAACTATATTCAGAAATATGAAGACTTTTTACATATAATTCACCTTTATCAAAATAGCAGTAACTGTCATTGAAACTTGCCTTGCCACTGCGTAAACTTTTTATTTCGGTACCTGCCAGCACAAGTCCTGCAATATATTTATCCTCAAAAAAATATTCATGATATGCCTTACGGTTACTTATTTCCAATCGATTTTTTTACAAAAGTAACGAATATCATTAAAAAGAACTCTGTCTTGTATTGTAAATTATAGCATTGTACATATAATTTGTACAAAAAATAATAGAAGTTTGTCTTTTTATATTTTTTAGATATAGGTGTGAAAATTTTAAATGTATAGCAAAGAAAAGTTATACAATATTGAAATTTTACAATAGATAAAACCTTCATTATTTATTAGCATTGCTAAAGAAGTAATAAATGTAACTTGCTATTGTTAATTATAGGTACAAATTATAACTCTATGCTTTTTAATTTTTTTAAAAAAATATTACTGCTTGGATCCTTCTTTTATTTACCGTTTACTTCGATGGCATGGGGCGTTTTGGGGCACCGCATTGTTGGGCAAATTGCTGATAGTTATCTAACATTAAATACTAAAAAAGCGATAAGCAAAATACTCGGAACTGAAACAATTGCCATGGCCAGTAATTGGGCGGATTTTATAAAAAGTGATACCAGTTTTACATATATTTATCCTTGGCATTATGTAAATATTAAAGCAAATATGACAATAGAGGATGTTAACGATTTTCTTGACAAGGACACTGCTGTTGATGCTTACACAAAAATTAATTTTTTGGTTAAGCAATTAAAGAATAAAAATATATCGGCAACCAATAAGGCATATTATTTAAAGTTATTGATTCATATTGTTGGAGATGTTCATCAACCATTGCATGTAGGTAAAGTAGATGATTTGGGAGGAAATAAAATACGACTATCATGGTTTGGTACCCCAACTAACCTGCACAGGGTTTGGGATGAGCAATTAATAAATTTTCAACAATTGAGCTATACAGAATATACTACCGCTATAAATCATACCAATGCTGCTCAAAGAAAGACCTGGCAAAAACAAGGATTAAAAACATGGATATATGATTCTTATCAATCAGTAGAAAAAATATATGCTGATACAAAACTTGAGGATAAATTAGATTACAGCTACAACTTTAAATTTATTAATCTACTTAATACACAATTGTTAAAGGCTGGAGTTCACCTTGCAGGCATGCTGAATGAAATATTTGACTAATTAAATACACTTGCCATTTTTAAGGTCGTTTTTCTTTAAAAAATGTTTGAATCAATATATTTACAAGTATAATTGTAATAGGATATGTTAACTTTTTTATTTCCATACAGCCCAATTGTTGGCAGCTGCCCAATTAGAGGATCCGATAGCACCTCTATAGGAAACAGTTGTGAAAAAAGTCATGAAATTAGGTCCTTCAAAATTTGCACCCGTTAATGCTTCTGAACCAGCTAAAGGGGTCAAATCTGGCCCATTGTCTGCATACATTTTTTTTAATTTTAAATTCGACGCATCTACAATAAGAGTATTGTTATTGATATTATTTAATGAGAAATTTCTTAAAACAGTATCTCCAAAAACAGCATAATCCCTATCCCAGCTAAATGTGCGGCTAACACTATCACTATGTACCAAATTATATCTAAATTCTGATCCTGCATCCGAAAGTAATATTGGTCTAGTTTTATTACATACCATCAATCCTCCTTGTGGATATTCAGCAATAATAGAATTTTGCACAACAAACCTTGTACCTTTCCGTATATAAACCCCTTGGTTTAAATTTGTTTTAACCGTCTCCAAACCTTGTGGACCAATAATAGTGATATTAGAAATAATAGGACGTGTAAGTGGTAAATTTAACGTTGGAACTTCATCATTATAAGTTTCTATCCCATTTGCACGAAGTGCATGTTTAGAAGTAAGTTCTGTTCGGTAAGATATAAGAAATTGTAATTTTCCTGTGTAGCCAAGATCAAAATCAAAGTCGTCATCTCCGTTGTTATACCCAATTAAATTAGTTGCATTCACAGTGCCTCCAACAAATTGAAACCCATCATCTCTGGAATGCTCAACCATTACATTATTTATTGTAGTTGCAAAACCAACACTCGCCAAACAGAGTCCACTAGCTTTATCTACCAACCATTCATTTTCATTATCAGGATTTATTCCACCACAATATTCTATTCTTAAATAGTTGATTGATCCCGAATTATCATCTGAAGCAGTTCCTCCAAATTCTGTATCTGCTGAAATTGTTAATCCGGCTACATTTCCGGTACCAATATTAGTGGGGGCTTTGCCAAGTATTATTATTGCGCCCCAATCTCCCGGCGCTTTTAATATAGCTGCCGAAGTAAATAACACCGGTTTTTCAATGGTGCCGTTAATTAATAATTTAGCTCCTTTTGTGATTATTAAAACCCCTTTACTTTCAAGCGTATCATTTTTTACTACAGATACTATAATACCTGCGGGTATTGTTAAAGAAGCATTATTTTTTACTATAACACGACCATTTAAAACATAACTTTTATTTGCATCTAATATTAAATCGGAAGTAATACTATTTGGCAGTGTATCAATTTTATTTACTGAAGAACTTTGAATAACATCTGTATTTTTTTTGCAACCTGCAAAAGAAAATATAAGTAAAAGCAAAAATGAAGTGCTCTTTGACATAAAATTTTGGTTTTTAATTAACGGTTTATATACTAAAAATTTATTCTCCAATTATCCTACCAAATTTTAATTTTGTACAACAATATTATAAACTATACTCGCTTTTGTAAATTATATTTAATTATAAATACCTAAAAGATTCTACAAATAAATTAATTGGATTTAATTGTATCTGAGGATTTCCCACTCTTTTGCCACGTTTTAATTTAAATATGACTAAATTATATTATTAAAAGTTTATATGTAGAAATAAATACCCTATTTGTATAATTTGTAATTCCCAGAATGGTATTTAGAAGGGTTATTGATATAATACTATAATCTAATCTTAGTTTTTCATCCACCTATTTTACCGCACATAATATTTTAAAAATTGTGTAAAATCAATATTAAATACTTAATATATTGATTTACAAGTTATTAAAGTATTGTATACTATTAAAGACAAACTATTACTATCAAATAAATGGTACTTAATATTGCATAGTACTATAATTTATATTATTTTTGCTATAATTAATTAAACAAAAACAATTAAAAATTAAAGTCATGAAAAAGTTCATTTTTGCAATTTACACAACAGCATTAATCTCTATGATACCTGCTATTTTTATTGCTTATTTAAATCATGACGAATCGCCTAAAGCAATTAAATCTGTTGTAACGGAGGTTAATGCATCTTCATCAGTAATTTTGGATGAAACAACTTTTAACCCGGGATTGATATTTATTTTAAAAGGGATATAGTTAGGTTTTTAAAAATTGGACAGTTAATAGTTGATTTATCCATGAATGAGAAAACCAGGCAGGAATTCCAGATTAAAACTTTTAACTTCTACATTAATTTGTGTTGCAGTATAGTTGTGTTTATAGTCTATTTGTTATCAAACTTTTTCGGCGGTTATACAAAATGCTTCTTTGATTATTAGAATAAGAGTATTTCCTATAATTTTATCCTTAAATGATATAATAGAAAGCTTTTGTTATTTTACGCTCCCTGTTTAATTACTTTTTATTTCGCTGGTCATTTTGTTGATTACGCTCAGTAGTTAGAGTGCTGTTTGTTTCTTTTCTGGTTGGATATGTTCCTTCGGGAGATCATTTTTTTCTTTAAATAATCTAACCTTATTTTCGTGCAGCATAATATTTTGTACAACTGGTAAAACCAATCAACAGATGATCAAATTAGAATATTTTAATCGCAATGATTTTGATCAGTTGAAAGAATGGATAAATAACGATGAATTATTAATGAATTGGTCTGGATCTTTATTTAACTATCCACTTACAGAAAAGAGTTTAGAATGGTATATCGATAATGTGAACGATCTCAATAGTTCGGATGCTTTTGTTTATAAAGCTGTTAATACTGTTACCGGCAAAACTATTGGTCATATATCATTGGGTAGTATCAGTAAAAAAAATCGATCAGGCAGAATAAGCAGGGTATTGGTTGGTGGTACCGAAAACAGGGGCAAAGGATGTTGTAAGGATATGGTAAAGGCGGTATTAAAAATTGGTTTTGAAGAATTAAAACTGCATAGAATAAGTTTAGGTGTATATGATTTTAATAAAGCTGCTATTGCCTGCTATCAAAAAGCAGGTTTTAAAAATGAGGGAACTTCAAGAGATGTGCTACTATTTAAAAATGAATGGTGGAGCCTTATTGAAATGAGTATTTTAGAAGAGGAATGGAAAAGTGAAAATGCATAAGTTTTGTGCAATAAATAAAGCAATGTTTTCAATTTAAAGTATACATATTAATATAGTTATTATATACGGGGATAATAAAAAGGGGCCAAGGATAAAAATCCAGCCCCGTTTAAAATCCAATATCCTATGAAAAACCGATATAAAAATAGCTACTATATTTAAATAAAAAATACCCTAAAGGGGGTATTTTTAGATTTTTTATTAAAT
>JANXSK010000223.1 GCA_025352695.1 Ferruginibacter sp.
ATCAAAAAAAATTGGATAATGAGCCAATACTTATTACTAGGGTAGGCATTGATAATTTTGGTAAAAAGTTATTTAATAAAATGGAGGAGTATAATTTATCTACCGATTACCTTCAGTTAGATTATAAGTTGCAAACAGGTAAAGTGCATGCAACTAAACACCAGAATGATGAAATGCATTATGATATAGTACATCATGTAGTGTGGGATAATATGCAATGGCAGCAAGAGTTTGACTCACTATTATCTATAATAAATTTTTTTGTATCTGGAACTTTTTCTGCAAAATGTGGTAGAGTAAAATATACCCTTTATAAATTTATAAAGAATACTTCTTCGTACAAAATGTTGGATATTAATCTTCGGCCACAGCAATAGTTGCAGGGTAAAGTTTCGCATACCCTAATTAAAAAATGCCAGAAATTAATGACCTGATTAAAACTAATACACGTAATCAAATCAATTAACAATATCTAACAAATTAATTATCAATACAAATTTTTAAAAACAATTAAAATTGCTATTATGAATAAGTGTATTTTTTTAATTCTCTTACTTATGCTGGTGCTGTTTAGCCATGCACAGCAAAAAATTTTTACCGGAACTGTTGTTTCCAAAATAACTCAAAAACCACTTTCGGGTGTCACTGTGCAAGCAAAAAATAAATCTGCTGTTACAGATGAATCCGGAAAATATTCAATTGAAACAACTGCCGGTGAAACCCTTACATTCTCTTATATTGGGATGAAGTCTTTCAGTGGCAAGGCTGCTCAATCTGCTTCTATCGAACTTGAAGAAGGAATAAATGAAATGGAACAGGTTTTTGTTACAGGGTATAAATCTGAAAAAAAGGTAGATTTAACCGGGGCAGTTTCAATAGTTAATTTGAGTACTATAAAAAATGCGGCCACTTCGAGTCCAATGCTGGCACTACAAGGGCAGGTTCCGGGTTTGTATATTCAAACAGATGGTTCCCCTACAGGCGCAAATGGTGGTCCGCCCACAATATTAATTCGTGGTGTTAACACGTTAGGAAACACAAACCCGCTTTATATCATTGATGGGGTTCCTACAACACGGTATGAAGATTTTGCCAATATTAATACTAATTCCATCGCATCTATTCAAGTTTTAAAAGATGCCTCCGCCTCCTCTATTTATGGTTCAAGAGCGTCAAACGGTGTTATCATTATCACAACAAAAGATGGCAGTGATCCTAGTGGTAAAGATAAAGTACGGATACAGCTCAATTCCAGCCAAACCACCCAAACGGTAAAACCATGGCAGGAAAAAGTATTAAATTCAGAACAAAGGGGACAAGCGTTGTGGAGAGCTGCGGTGAATGACAAAACTGACCCCAACGACTTGGTAAATCAAATTTATACTTTTGATTGGAATAAAGATTTTAACAATCCTGTTCTTAATAAAGTAATCATTGCACCTTTCGTTGGTGGCGACCCTCTGGAGCCTGTTGGAAATACCAATTGGCAGGATGCTTTATTTAAAAAAGCTGCCATTACAGCCACTGATCTTTCCATTTCTGCGGGCAATGGTAAAAGCGGATTTTTGATTGATTTGGGCTATTATAAAAACAACGGATTAATTGTATTTACAAACTATGAAAAGTACAATGCACGTATCAATACGCATACATCTGCATTTAATAACCGGTTTAAAATTGGAGAAAATCTTCAGTTAAGCAGAACTTCCCAGGTAAATTCTGGAACTGATGTGGGTGGAGCTCAAACACCTGAACTTAGCCTAATTCTTTCTCCTACAATACCACTTTATAAAACAGATGGTACTTATGGCGGGCCTATAGGAGCTGGTTATACAGATAGAAATAATCCAGTAGATATGCAAAACTTAAAC
This sequence comes from Ferruginibacter sp., assembly GCA_025352695.1. Taxonomy (GTDB): domain Bacteria; phylum Bacteroidota; class Bacteroidia; order Chitinophagales; family Chitinophagaceae; genus Ferruginibacter. The sequence goes on from JANXSK010000223.1 coordinate 1,872, forward strand.
AGGTGGAATACCACTAAGCAATTTCTTTTAGCTGGTAATGTATATGCCGATTTGGAAATAATAAACCACCTTGTTTTTCATTCAAGTATTGGATTTAATTATTCTGATGCCCTCGCTAAAAGAATTGCTTTAATTGGAACAGAGGGCCCGGTAAGATCTTTTAATAGTCTTGCACTACAGCAATCAAAAGAACTTACTTTTACTTGGACTAATACCCTAAACTATAATATTGTTAAGGGTAAAAACAGACTGAATATTTTGGCCGGAACAGAATCTGTGCGAAATGATTTTCAAACATTTGGAGCTGCTACAACCAACTTTGCGCTGCAAGATGAAAATTATTTTCAATTGGGAGCTGGCACAGGCGCACAAACTAATAATGGTTCCGCTACAGGTTACAGATTGCTATCTCAATTTGGCAAAGTATTTTATGGTTATTCAGACAAATACCTGGCTTCTGCAACTGTTAGACGAGATGGTTCCTCCAGATTTGGTACGAATAACTCTTATGGTATTTTCCCAGCTTTTACTTTGGGATGGAGAATTAATAACGAAGACTTTTTAAAAAATGTCGGGGTTCTTTCCAATCTTAAATTAAGGGCAGGTTGGGGAAAAGTTGGAAATCAGGAGATAGGAAATTTATCTGCATATACTATACTTCAGCCAAATTATGGTACTAGTAGCAGCGATTTTCCTGTATGGCTTAATACTGGAACCGCTTACGATATTAATGGGGTAAATACGGGATCCCTGCCTTCAGGATTTGTACAAGTTCAAAGAGGAAACGCTAATCTAAAATGGGAATCAACAACCGAGGTCAATGTGGGTATAGATTTTGGTTTTTTGAATGAAAAAATTACAGGCTCGTTTGATTATTTTACCAGAAAAACGAGTGATATTTTAATACAACCTCCTGTTGCTGCTGCTCTGGGAGAAGGACAACTTCAATGGCTTAATGGCGCCAATAAAAATAACAAAGGATGGGAATTTATTTTGGGCTATCATGATAAAACTTCTTCAGGTTTGGGTTACAGCATTTCAGGCAATGCTGGTCATTGGAAAGATGTGATTACTTCTTTGCCTGACAATGTTCGGCCTGCATATCCTGGAGATCCGAACCATTCTATCATCGGGCATTCTCAGTTTACAATTTTTGGTTATAAAACAGAAGGCATTTTCCAAAACCAGCACGATGTGGATGCAAGTCCTGACCAACCGGGTAAAGGTATTGGCAGAATCAGGTATGCCGACCTCAATAGTGATGGAAAAATTGATGTAAATGACCAGGAATTTCTTGGTACAACTTTACCTAAGATTGAATATGGGTTAAGAATAGAACTTAATTATAAGAATTTTGATTTGGCAATTTTTGGGTCAGGGGTTGCAGGCAAAACTGGCTTTGATCCTACCAAATTCTTTAATTCTTTTGTTAATGTCAGAAGTAACTTCGGCCCTAATACGCTAAGCGCCTGGACCCCTCAAAACCCAAACTCAAAAACGCCGGCTTTAAGTATTTTAAATGTTAATGGAGAAGACAAGACTTCAGATTTTTATTATGTAAACGCCTCTTATTTTAAACTTCGCAATGTAATGCTCGGATATAATTTACCCAAGAATATTTACAGTAAACTTAAAATGGAGGGATTAAGAATATACGTTTCGGGGCAAAATTTATTTGCTATAAAATCTAAGCAATTTACTGCCAAAGATCCTGAAAGGGTTAATGATTTCGGTTTGTGGCCGGTTCCAACAGGTGTTACATTTGGTTTGAACGCAAATTTTTAATTTTTTAAAATAATTGATTATGAAACAGAATATCTTAAAATTTCTATTAGCAACAGCCATTCTCTTTTCGGTTGGGTGTAAAAAATATCTGGATTATCAACCCCAGGGTGCATTATCAGCAAGCACCCTTTCAACACCAGAAGCTGCAGATGGTTTGGCAACGGCTGCTTATGCAAGCATTTCCAATGATTGGTGGGATGCACCAATTACCAGCATGTGGGAATATGGAAGTGTACGGTCCGATGATGCTTATAAAGGCGGCGGAGATATTAGTGACCAGCAACAAATGGATAAGTACGAACAGTTTTATCTTGTTAACGCTTCCAATAATGGAGCTGCTAATTTTGGTTTCCCTGGCACCTGGATCAGGGCTTATGCAGCCATTGGAAGGGCCAATGTTGCATTAAGGGCATTGAATGGATTAACAGATGCACAATTGCCAAAAAGGAAAATCCGCATAGGCGAGATGCATTTTTTAAGAGGGCACATGTATTTTTTACTTAAAGTTATGTTCCGCAATATTCCCTGGTTTGATGAAACAACCAGTAACGACGATATCCTAAAAGTTGCGAATAGTTTGGCAAACGATCCATTGTGGGAAAAAGTAGCAGGTGATTTTCAGGAAGCCATAAAAGATCTTCCAATAAGTCAACCGGGTGAACCTGGAAGAGCCAATCAGTTATCTGCAAAAGCTTATCTAGCGAAAGTAAGGCTATACCAGGCATATACACAAGATGAGAGTTATAATGTTACCGGAATAGATGCAACAAAAATGCAGGAAGTTATATCCCTTACTAACGATGTGATTAGTTCTGGTACATATGCATTGAATAGTGACTTCGCTTTTAATTTTCTGGATGGTCATGATAATAGTCCTGAATCAATATTTGCTATCCAGTATTCTATTAATGACGGAACAGTAATTGGTGGAAGGCTCAACATGTCAACAAGTTTAAATTATTTTGCAGGAGCCCAGCAGTATGGTTGTTGTGCATTTCATGTACCAAGCCAGAATTTAGTTAATGCTTATGGTACAGATGTTAATGGACTTCCTAAGTTTGCCACATTCAATGATATAGCATTAACAGACGCTGATTTAACTACTAATGGAGTAACTGTAGATCCCCGACTTGACCATACTGTTGGAATCCAGGGCCATCCTTTTAAATACAATCCAAACCTTCCTTACGACCATAGTTGGGAAAGGTTGGCAGGTGTATATGGCGGGTTTGGAAATATGAAAGATTTGCAATTAGCAACCTGTGCATGTTTTAAAAAGTTAGGGCCATTCTATGGCACATCTGTTAATATGGATATTATACGGTATGCGGATGTTCTTTTAATGAATGCTGAAGCACAAATTCAAACAGGTAATCCTGCCGCGGCTTTGCCATTAATAAATCAAGTGAGAACAAGGGCTGCAAATAGTACAGAATTATTAAAAAAGTTGGATGGTACAAATCCTTCTAATTACAAATTAAGTACGTATCAGCCAGGAGTTAATATCCCTGCTTGGGATCAGGCAACTGCATTTAAAGCTTTACAATGGGAACGCAGGCTTGAATTCGCTACAGAAAGTCCAAGATTTTTCGACCTGGTGCGCTGGGGCATTGCAGCAGAAACGCTCAACGCTTATTTTGCTAAAGAAAAAGTAAGGCATCCTTTTTTGCAAAATGCGCAGTTTACAAAAAATCAGCATGAATATTTTCCAATACCTCAGGATCAGATAGTTTTCACCAATGGTTTGTATAAACAAAACAAAGGATATAACTAATAAGATTTTTTAAATTATTTTTTATTATAAGAATGGAAAACAATTTCATTATTTTTCATTCTTATAAATAGCTTAGCTTGATGAAAAAAAATGGCTAAGTAACAATCTTTAGTTTTATAAAGTAGTTGAATTTGAACGAGTGTAATACAAAATATTTGTTGTTACGTTATTAACATTCAAACAATTAAAACCATGATAATAAAAAATTTGCTGCAAACCTTTCTCTGCATTTTAGTTTTTCAACCAGTGATGGCACAGGATAACATGTCAGACACCACTAGCCGGAATACTTATTTTACTGTAGAAAAAAAATACTTGGTGCTGCCTGTAAAAAATGGAGCTTTAAAAAGAAATCTTGAACTATGGGTAGACGGTGTTAACACCCGTTTTTTTGATATGGAACTGGCCGAAGGGCAACCCGACTGGTATGCCTACATTCAAATAGACCAAT
>JANXSK010000154.1 GCA_025352695.1 Ferruginibacter sp.
TGGATGATCCCCATCCGTAATGTGGATAGAACGCCAGCCCCTCAGTTTTGATTCATCTGCATTATCAAAAAAATTCAATCGGTTCATATCATGCAAGTCCCAGCTGATAGAAGCATCTGCACCATTGATCTCAAAAGTATATTGGGCTTTATGGCCCCTCGCATAACGGGTAGATTCAAACAATCCCAATGAACCGTTATTAAAATGGCATAGAAAAGAACAAGCATCATCAATGGTTACTTTTTCTATCTTACCTGTAATCTGGTGCATACGTTCTTTCACAAATGTTTCCGTCATGGCGGATACATCTTTGATACCTCCATTGAGCCACAATGCCGTATCAATACAATGGGAAAGCAGGTCACCCAATACACCTGATCCGGCAACAGCGGCATCCATGCGCCACAATCCCTCGCCACCTTGTGGAAGATCTTCACTGATAGTCCAGTCCTGAAGAAAATTAGCCCTGTAATGATATATTTTCCCCAACTTGCCTGAGTCGATAATTTGTTTAGCGAGTGTAACGGCTGGCAGCCTGCGATAATTATACCATACGGTATTTTTAACGCCTTCTTTTTCAATAGCATCCACCATTCCCTGAGATTCAACCAGGTTGCGTGCAAGTGGTTTTTCACACAGGATCATTTTACCTGCTTTTGCAGCGGCAATGGCTATCTCTGCATGTGTATCATTGGGTGTACAAATATCTACGGCATCAATATCAGGACGGGCAATCAGTTTCCGCCAGTCGGTTTCAATAGATTCGTATTCCCACTGTTCTGCAAATGCTTTTAGTTTAGTTTCATTGCGAAAACATACTGCCTTCAGCACTGGTGTATATTCCAACTCAGGAAAAAAATTAGCTACCCGGCGATAACCGTTGGAATGAGTACGAGCCATAAAACCACCACCTATTAAACCTATATTAAGTATTTTTTTTGTTGCCATTTTCAAAAAGAATTAATGCTTACAATATAATAAATATTTTTTATTCCGCTTCATACCAGCCATGTTGATCCCTCACTTTAATCATAGCTGCCAGCACATCATTCCAAGTTTGTTGCTTCGTCATTACTTCGTTGGAAAACATGCAACCATCCCAACAAATATGTCTAATTGTTTTAGTCAACTCCCCATCTTGCCCACGCAACCAGTAACCGGCATCCGCTGCAATATCAAGTTTGCCGGCAGGGTCTGTTGCCAGGCAATGTCGACCAGTTTTATCATGAGAACCAGAACCATATACAGTGCCATCATTCTGTGCTACGTGAAAGTCAATTGTCCATGGACGCAACGCATCGGTGAGCTTTTTTAAACCTTCACTCAAAGCATTTCGGTCAGTCCAATTAAAATCAGTAGGAAGTAAACGGGCTTCCGGACTATTGTAGCCGAGCAGGTATAATAGTGTATGCGCCATGTCTGCCTGAAAGCCAATATTAGGCCGGTTGACAGCTTCTAATGTATCAATCATTGCCGTCCAGCTATGCATACCGCCCCAGCAAATTTCACCTTCGGCGGCAAGCCTTTCGCCATAGGCGGCGGCTACATCGCAAGCCTCCCTAAAAGTTTCTGCTATCAGCTTGGTATTGTTCACCGGATCCAATGCCCAGGCTTCCGGCTTACTGGCAGAATCTATGCGGATAATGCCGTTAGGTCTTACACCATATTCACGCAACTTTTGTCCAAAACGGCACGACTTGCGTACCATGTCTACAAATACTGCCCTGTCTTCTTTACTACCCATTGCAGGACCACCCCAGATAGGAGCCACCAGGCTGCCAATCTGCAGGTTTAAAGAAACTGCTTTATCGGCCAGTTTTTTGATACCGTCATCAGAACTATCAATATCAATATGAGGTTCAAAAAGTCCGATATCAATACCATCAAACTTAACGCCATCTACCGTTGCAGCGGCAGTAAGTTCCAGCAAAGTATCAAATGGAATAGGTGGCTCCCCATCAGGTCCTTTACCTACAATGCCCGGCCAGGTTGCATTGTGAAGTTTAGGATAATTATTTTTTTGCATGTCGTTGTATTTTTAATAATTGAATAATCATTGGTGATTAAAGTAGAATAGCGTATTTAATTTGCTTCGGGTGGCAATGCCACATTTGCACCTATTTGTACGGGTTTATAACCACCTCTGGATTTAAAATAAAAGAACAATAAAAGGTAGCATACAAACATACCTGCCGGAAAAATTGCTACAGTTCGAAGGGCACTTTTTTTAGCATTGTTTTCTACAATATTTATTTGTTTAACGGCCTCTATTGGTGCCACTGCTATTTTTTGTGCATCCAGTGCTTTGTAAGATCCAAAAATGCCTGTTTTAGGTGCTGTTAAATAATCGGTGTGCAGTGTGGTATTATTTTGTTGGTCGTAAGTAGCGAGGTTTTGATCCAGTTGTTTATCTTGTACAAAACCAAGAATAACAGCTCCAATAACACCCACTCCCATCATACCTACTGCACCTGTAAAATTAATAGCGAGTGCTCCACCTTTTGGAAATTGTTCCGATACTACCCCCAGCATGGTTGGCCAGAAAAATGTTTTGCCCAACGCATATATGGTAGCTGCAATTATGATTAAAAAACCTGTTGAATAGGAAAGAAAAACTAAACCAACCACGGCAATCAATGAACTTATTACCAGTAATCCAATAGGTGAAAGTTTGTGAACAATTGGACCAGCATATAATCTTAGTAAAGCCATTATTATCGAGGTGTAAATTAATACCCATCCACCTTGAAAACCAATTTGCTGCATGGCTGGTGTCATTAAAGCAGTGATCCAGCTATCTGTACCCAATTCGGTGGTAGCCAATGGAATCATTATCAATAATAACAAAATAAAAAGCGGCCTGCCCAATGATCTTACAAAATATCCGAAAATACCTGTCATAACCAGTGTGATAATAATACTAACTGTGAGGGACCATTGAAAAAGACTACCCAGTTGAAACGAACATAAGGCTGCAATTATTAAGGCACCAAGCACACCCACTTCCTGTAGCATTTCCAGGTAGCTAACGCCGGCCTCTACCCGTTCGTTAACCGGAAAAGTACGTTTAAAAATAATCCAACCATAGGTGAAAGCAGGTATCAAAATAAATCCAATAATTACTTGCCATGGAAATTGCTGATTGATCATAAATATACCAAGCAAACCTCCAACTACCAATCCTGCAGGCCATCCTGCATGCAGGATATTTAGCCACTTGGTTTTTTCTTTAGGAAACATAGTTGCCACGACTGGATTGACTACTGCTTCAACAGCTCCATTTCCCAAAGCAAACAAAAAAGTACCTGCAAAAAGCATCCAATACCCATTGGCAAAAATTGTAATTATTACTGAAAGAATGTGGCAGGCAAAAGCAAAAATCATTGATTTTTTATAGCCAATTTTATCTATAATCAAACTAAAAAATACGATGCTGATTCCAAAGGGCCAAAATCCAACTCCAAATATTTCGCCTTGTTGCGTTTTACTTAATCCAAATTGAATGCCCCATTGAGCCATAATAAATGCCCGAAAAACAAAGCCAAATGC
>JANXSK010000232.1 GCA_025352695.1 Ferruginibacter sp.
ATTATCAGCGCTATTGCCGCCTATTCCTTCTTTCCTAAAAAGCCATCTATTAAAAAGGATATTGAAAAAACTAATCCTTTAGTTATTGCTCAACTAAATCAGCAAAAATTGATTGCTGCTTAAACCGAACTCAGGTTTATATAGAAAATATGCGCAGGCTAAAAATACATTTTGTTGTTGCGTTTGTTATTTATACGTACCTGATGCCTGGCATTTCTTTTGCCCAACCTATTGCTTTTGCCAATAAACGAATTGTATTTCTCGGTAACAGCATTACCTTGGCCGGCACGTACGTGAATGATGTAGAAACCTATTTAAGGGTACAATATCCGGGCAGAAAGTTGGAGATTATAAATGTTGGCCTGCCAAGTGAAACTGTTTCAGGTTTGTCAGAACCGGGCCATGCGGATGGCAAATTTCCAAGACCCAATTTACATGAACGCCTGGCAAAGGTGCTGGAGCAAACAAAGCCAGATTTAGTATTTGCCTGCTATGGAATGAAAAATTGTATTTACATGCCTTTTGATACAAGCCGTTTTCAAAAATTTAAAGAGGGTATCAACTGGCTGCATGATCAAGTAGTCGAAACCGGGGCAAGGTTAATATACCTTACACCGCCGGATTATGATGAAGTAAAAGGAAAAAGTATTGGTTATACAAATGTGCTGGATCGCTATGCAGATTGGATATTAAGCAGGAGATGTTTATCAAATTGGGAAGTGATTGATATTCATTATCCAATGAAAAAATATTTGCAGGTTCATAGAAAAATTGATTCAACATTTGCGCTGGCACCGGATGGTGTTCATCCTAGCGAAGCAGGACATTGGATAATAGCCAAACAAATTTTATTGTATTTAGGATGGAAGAAAATAGCCCAATCTCCCTGCATTATCGAAAGTTTAAGGTCAATTCCAGATGCAATTGCATTGATTAACCTGGTATCTAAACGACAATATTTGCTGAGGGATGCATGGCTTTCTGCAACAAAACATTTACATCCTGGATTACCAGTTGGATTGCCATTAATTGAAGCACAAGCCAAAGCCGATGAATTATTGCAGGAGATAGTAGCAATCATTCAAAAAAAGTAAAATTGTTAATGCAGATACAAATGCTGCCTGCCAATTGTTAATCTAAAAAGTATTGGTATTCAATTACATCCTGTTTATCTTATACAAGTCTGATCATTTTTCGATAATTACATAACTTGTTCTTTATAAAATATACGAATGCGCCATACCGGATCTACTAAACGCAGAAATTTCTTAAAACAAATTGCAACACTTGGTGCCATCGTTTCGCTGGCACCGGATACTATAAGTGCCATACCGATGCTTGCTAATAATAATAAAGAAGGGCATGGCTATACTTTTTTATTCCAGGGCGATTCTATAACAGATGGTAACAGAACACGAAACAACGATTGGAACCATGTAATGGGGCATGGCTACCAGTACATCATCGCAAGTAAGCTGTGGTTTGATTTTCCGGCAAAAGGATTTCATTTTTTTAACCGTGGTATCAGTGGAAATAAAGTGATGGATTTAGCAGCTCGCTGGCAAACAGATACCATTGTTTTAAAGCCAAACCTGTTAAGTATTTTGGTTGGCATTAACGATATGGATGCTTTGTTGCAGGGCGATACAAATTTTACTGCAATACAGTACGAACAAACGTATCGGTTGTTATTGAAACAAACAAAACAAGCGTTACCCGATATACAGCTGGTACTTTGCGAACCTTTTATTTTACCCGTTGGCAAAGTAAAAGAAAGATGGAATGAGTATGCGGAAGAAATTGAAAAACACAGACAAATAGTGAAACGACTAAGTGTAGAATTCAATGCCATATTTGTTGAATTTCAAAAGGCGTTTAATAAGGCATTGTCAAAAGCTCCTGCTGAGTACTGGATTTGGGATGGCATTCATCCAATGCCTGCGGGGCATGAATTAATGGCAGGGGAATGGATGGCACAGGTGAGAAAAAAATTAAAATTTATTTAGTGAGTAGGATTGGATAATTCGAAGTAGAAAGAATTTATTTTCAACCCACTGTTTGCATTTTCAAATAATCTCCTTTATATTTCAGCGGTGTTTTTTTTGTGATGGTTTTAAATTGGTAGTTAAAGTGCGACATATTATTATAGCCACAAGCATAACATACTTCCGATACATTTTTTTCATCTTCTACCAACAGTTTACAGGCATAGCCAATTCGCACTTCCATCAAAAATTGGATATAGGTTTTGTTGGTCTTGTTTTTAAAGTACCGGCAAAAAGATTGTGTAGTCATATTTAAAAGTAGGGCTACTTGGTTGAGGGTAATTTTTTCGTTGTAATGCATAAACGTATATTCAAATATCAATTTTATCTTATCTCTGTTGTTGTCGTGCGTTTGCATAAATCCTGTAGAAGACAGTGAAATATATTCCTTACACTCAGCAATTTCTTCCAGTATTGATAACAGGTAAATTAATTTCTTTCCTGGTGATGCCACAAGCATTTTCTCAATGCTTGCCGGTAAGTTAATTTTTGTTTTACCGGTTAATTGTAAACCGCACTGGCAAGTTGTTAAAATATTTTTTATTGTTTTTATTTCAGGCATATTTAAAAAAGAACTGCCAAAAATAGCTGGTATAAATTTTATGCAAATTGACTCTCCTACAACCTTTCCGTTGTTAATGAGGTGGCTATATTGATGTCGGAAACAGTGTGGTAGATTAGGGCCAATCAACACAATATCTCCATTTTTATAATGACCAATATGGTCACCAATTAACCAGGTTCCCGAACTTTTCTTTATATACAGCAATTCAATTTCCGGATGGTAATGCCAATTGTTCAGCATACTATCGCCCACATCTTTTCTTACTAAAAAAGAAGATTGGGGTGTTGACGTAATCTGACGTAAGATAGGTTTCATGTATAAAAATATAAAACTAAGTTAGGGTAATATACCATTAGTTTTTGAAAAAAAACTGATAGAATAAATTGAATGTAAAAACTATGTTTACAAACAGAACAGGATTATCCGAAAGGAAGCTGTGGATTATAACTGTCGATAAGTACGATTGCCAAAATGAAAAATGTAAGATGTCTTTCAACTCGTTTTATTTTTTTATTTTTTTTTAAGAGTTAAACTTTCGCCAGCAATTTAGTATACGTTTGTTTGGTGTATTTTATAACAATCTATAAATAGTAACTATTGACTTTTAAAATTGGTAAAGCGCATAGTATAAAAAAATGCTACAGATAATAAACTAAATTTTAAGTATAAATTTAAAATGATAACTATATGAAGAAGTATTTTTTGTTTTTTGCTTTATTAATTTTTTCCATTATAATTTTTCCGACAGTGCAGGCACAGGAAAGATACCAGGCTACCTGGGAGTCGCTAAAAAAATACAATACACCTGAATGGTTCAGGGATGCTAAGTTTGGCATTTTTATTCACTGGGGCGTTTACTCGGTGCCGGCCTTTGGTTCTGAATGGTATCCACGACAAATGTACCAGCAAGGCTCTGATGAATTTAAACATCATGTAGCAACTTATGGTCCTCAAAACAAATTTGGGTACAAAGATTTTATACCTATGTTTAAAGCCGAAAAATTTAATCCGGCGCAATGGGTTGCCTTATTTAAAAAAGCAGGTGCAAAATATGTAGTGCCAGTGGCAGAACACCACGATGGATTTGCCATGTATAAAACAGCGTTATCAAAATGGAATGCTGTTGAAATGGGACCGAAAAGAGATGTAATCGGCGAACTGGCCGCAGAGATTAAAAAACAAGGATTGATTTTTGGTTTGTCTTCTCATCGCATTGAACATTGGTTTTTTATGAACGGTGGACGTAAATTTGATTCGGATGTGCTGGATGAAAAAAATGATGATTTTTATGGTCCGGCAAGAGAAGAAAGTGAAACGCCTTCACCTGAATATATGAACGACTGGTTGCTTCGCAATGCAGAGCTGATTAATAATTACCAGCCACAATTATTTTGGTTTGATTGGTGGATAGAGCAACCGGCAATGGATCCTTACAGAAAATCATTTGCAGCTGCCTATTACAACAAAGGATTAGAATGGAATAAGGGCGTTGTAATAAACTATAAAAATATTTCGCACCCAGAGGGTACAGCAGTGCTGGATCTGGAACGTGGTAAACTGGCAGGCATTCGACAATTGCCCTGGCAAACTGATGATGCAATCGGCAATAATTCCTGGGGATACGCTGCTGGCAATACATTTAAATCTGCCCAATATGTTATTACTAACTTGATAGATATAGTAAGTAAAAACGGCAACTTGTTATTGAATATTGGTCCTCGTTCTGATGGTACTATCACCGATGAAGAAACACAAACTTTATTAGGTACCGGTAAATGGCTGGATGTAAATGGTGCCGCAATTTATGCAACAAGACCATGGAAAATTTATGGTGAAGGCCCTACAGAATCTGCTAGCGGAAGTTTTGCTGATCAAAAAAAACCTTTTACTGCACAGGATATTCGCTTTACCGTAAAAGCCGATATTTTATATGCGATAGCATTGGGTGTGCCTTCAACAAATACTTCTATCAAAGCATTGGGTATACTATCTGCTAACGGAATAATTGCAAGTGTTGAGTTGGTTGGTAGTAACGATAAATTATCCTGGTCGCAAAAGACGGATGCATTAATCATAAAGCCAGTAAAAAATTATCCATCAGAAAATGCGGTGGTATATAAAATAAGTTTTAAAAAGTAGTAACTCTAATGGAAACATTGATATGTACAAAGCCCGGCACATTCGAGTACCAGGCTATTGCAACGCCTGTATTAATGCCTGGACATGCGATTGTACAAATAAAACGTATTGGTATCTGTGGTACAGATTTGCATGCGTATGAAGGTACGCAGCCCTACTTTACGTATCCCAGAATTTTGGGTCATGAGCTGGCAGCAGATTTAATTGAAGCAGATGGAGCGGATGGTTTTGTTCCTGGAGAAGCCGTTACTATCATTCCTTATTTTAATTGTGGTAAATGTATTGCCTGCAAAAATGGCAAACCTAATTGTTGCACTGATATTAAAGTTTGTGGTGTGCATATCGACGGCGGCATGGCTACTTACTTTTCAGTTCCTTCCTACTCGTTGGTTAAAAGCCAGGGGTTAAGTTATGATGAACTTGCACTTGTTGAACCATTAGCAATCGGCGCCCATGGCATACGTAGGGCCAATGTTAAAAAAGATGAATTTGTATTGGTGATAGGTGCCGGCCCTATTGGTTTAGGTACTATGGAATTTGCACGCATAGCAGGAGCTAAAGTTATTGCGCTGGATATTAATAATAACAGATTGCAATTTTGCAAGGAAAAGTTGAAAGTGGAACATATTATCAATGCTTCTACAACCGATGTTTTAACCAGACTGAAAGAAATTACAAACGAAGAGATGCCTGTGGTGGTAATTGATGCAACGGGTAATCAAAAAGCCATTAACAATGCACTGCAATACCTGGCGCACGGAGGCCGCTTTGTATTGATTGGGTTACAAAAAGAAGCCATTAGTTTCAGTCATCCCGAATTTCATAAAAGAGAAACAACATTGATGAGTAGCCGCAATGCTACCAGAGAAGATTTTGAACACGTAATTGATTCCATGAAAAAAGGATTGATTGATCCCACCCTTTATATCACCCATAGGGTAAAATTTAGTGACGTAAAGGACGTGTTTGAAAGTTGGCTAGATCCAGCAAGCGGAATAATAAAAGCAATGGTTGAAATATAATCTATAGCACTCCACCATAACGGAAAAGCCTTCTTGCAGCTATTCATTTTAAAAGAGTTTAAAAATAGTATAGTTGCTGAATAAAAAACGATTACTTTGATTTTTTAAAGAAGATTTTATAACAATATTTTTTTGATACTATTTCTAATAACATAAAAGAATGAGTAAGAAAATTTGGATTGCCTGTATTTTATTGGTTGCATTTGTAAATGAATTGTTTGCCCAACAACCTCAAAAGCTTTGGTATAAAAAACCAGCAAAAGTGTGGACAGAAGCCTTGCCTATTGGCAATGGACGCTTAGGTGCCATGGTATTTGGCGGCGTTACAGAAGAACTTATTCAGTTAAATGAAGCTACTTTATGGACTGGCGGACCAGTAAGAACAAACGTAAACCCGGGTGCATACGATAATTTAATAAAAGCAAGGGAAGCACTTTTTAATGGTGAAAATTATGATAGAGCGTATGAATATGCAAAAGGTATGCAGGGGTATTATTCAGAATCTTATTTGCCTTTGGGCGATCTTATTATTCGTCAACAATTTACAGATACTGTGGTTACCGGTTATTATCGTGACCTTAATATTATTGATGCAATTGCTACCACCCGTTTTACAGCGGATGGCATCATGTTTACACGGCAGGTAATTAGCTCTGCTCCAGATCAGGTAATTGTTATTCGCTTTACTGCAAACAAACCCGGCAAGTTAAATTTTACAATCGGTACCGGAGGGGTGTTAAAATACCGCCAAAAGGCTATCAGTAATAATGAGATTGCTATGAGTGGAAAAGTGCCTTCGCATATACAACCTGAGTATGTTACTTCTGAAAATGCGGTGGAAGAAAAAGATCCTGTAGGATGCAGGGGGATGCGTTTTGAGTGGCGGATAAAAGCTATTAGTAAAGCAGGAATTATTACTACAGATACAAGTGGCATTACTGTAAAAAATGGTACCGATGTGTTGATTATTGTTTCTGCCGCAACAAGCTTTAATGGCTTTAATAAATGCCCTGATTCGGAAGGGAAGGATGAACACAAAATAGCAACAGACAATTTAAGTGCAGCAGCTAAAAAAAGCTGGTCTTCGCTGTTTAACAACCACCTTGCAGATTATCATCATTTTTTTAATCGGGTAACTTTTAATCTTGCCATCCCCGTAAATAATAAAAATGCTGCACTACCAACCGATGAGCGTTTGCTTGGTTACACCGAAGGGGCCAAAGATCCTTCCTTTGAAACAATGTATTTTCAATATGGCCGCTACCTGCTTATTTCTTGCTCCCGTACGCCTGGCGTACCTGCAAATTTGCAAGGTATTTGGAACAAAGAATTACAGCCGCCATGGAGTAGTAATTACACAACCAATATTAATGTGCAAATGAATTATTGGCCGGCAGAGGTAGCCAATCTTTCTGAGATGCATTTGCCGTTAATGGATTTTATAAAAAATGTGGCTACAACAGGAGCGGTAACCTCAAAAGAATTTTATCATACCAAGGGTTGGGCATTACACCACAACAGCGATATATGGGCACTAAGTAATCCGGTGGGTGATATTGGTAAGGGAGATCCGATGTGGGCAAACTGGACGATGGGGTCGCCTTGGTTGTCGCAACATTTATGGACACATTATGCCTTTACAAAAGATAAAAAATTTCTGAAAGAGAAAGCCTATCCTTTAATGAAAGGAGCAGCTGAATTTTGCCTTGATTTTTTAATAGAAGATAAAGACGGTTATCTTGTAACTGCTCCATCTTTTTCTCCTGAAAATAGTTTTATTGATGATAAGGGAAAAGAAGGTGCCGCCTCTATAGCAACAACCATGGATATGTCTATTATCCGGGATTTATTTACCAATTTAATTGAAGCCTCAAAAGAACTAAATGAAAATGCTGCTTTTCGCAACCTGCTCATATCTAAAAAAAATAAATTATATCCATTGCACATTGGTAAAAAGGGAAATTTGCAGGAGTGGTATAAAGATTGGGAAGATGTAGATCCGCACCACCGGCATGTATCGCACTTATTTGGTTTGTATCCCGGCCGGGAGATTTCACCAAGCCAAACACCTGAATTTGCAAACGCCGCTAAAAAAACATTAGAACTAAGAGGCGATGCAGGTACTGGTTGGAGCCTTGCATGGAAGATCAATTTCTGGGCACGTTTACTGGATGGTAACCATGCCTACAAAATGATTGGTAGCCTGTTACATCTTACTGGCCAAACGGGCACCAATTATGCCAATGGCGGCGGCTCTTATGCAAATCTTTTTGATGCACATCCGCCTTTTCAGATAGATGGAAATTTTGGTGGTATATCTGGTATGAGTGAGATGTTATTACAAAGTCATTTAGGCGAACTTCACTTATTGCCCGCTTTGCCTGATGCATGGCAGAAAGGTGCTATCAAAGGAATAAAGGGAAGAGGGAATTTTGAAGTTTCCATCAACTGGGAAAATCACCAGTTAACCAGCGCTGTTATAACCTCAATGGCTGGAGGAATTTGTAAAATAAGAACAGTAATTCCAATAACTGTTAAAGGTATTACTGCAAAGCCAATTGCTGATACCAATGGATATGTGATAGTATTCAACACAGAAAAAGGAAAAGCGTACAACATTGTACCGGTTAGTAAAATGTAAAATGCGGAAAGCAAAAAGCAAAAAGCAGAAGGCAGAAAGCATAAGGCATAAGGCATAAGGCGGAAAGCCGAAAGCAAAGAAGTATTAGAAATATTTTGCTTAATTGTATGATTTTATAGTGGTTAATGTTCTTTAAAAAGTATTCGTAAAAAACTTTTCCATGTATTGGTAAAATGAATCAATAAGTAAAATAGCAACCCGGTTAAATTAATTTTTATTATGACAAAAAGAAAATTTTTAGTGATAATTTTTGTTCAGCTTATTTTCCATTGTAATGGACAGATAAAATTGTATGTGGCTTTAACTGGCAGCGACAAAAATGCAGGAACACTTTCAATGCCATTTAAATCACCAGAAATGGCGATTGCCAAAGCAATGAAGCAAACGGGTAAAGATGTAATAATTCAATTTAGGGGAGGTGTATATAATTTAAATAAAACCATCGAAATAACCTCGGCAGGTTATCACCTGAATTCGCTTATTATCAGTAATTATAAAAATGAAAAAGTTACCATCACCGGGGTAAAAAAAATTACAGTCCAATGGCAGCCTTATAAAAACGGAATATTAAAATCCCCACTATTATTAACTGAACTGCCTGACAGGTTATTTATAAATGGCAACAATCTACCCATGGCTCGTTATCCAAATTATGATGCTACTGCAAGGGTATTTTATGGTACCTCTGCAGATGCAATAAGTGATGAAAAAGTTAGTAACTGGAAGCACCCTGAGGGTGGTTTTATTCATGCATTGCACAATGGCGAATGGGGTGATTTTCATTATCTGATAACCGGCAAAACGCTCGAAGGAAAACTTAGCTATCAGGGTGGTTGGCAAAATAACCGTCCTGCACCAATGCATGCTCAATATCGTTTTATTGAAAATATTTTTGAAGAACTAGATGCACCCGGAGAATGGTATTATGATAACAATGCCAAAATGCTTTACCTGTATCCACCCAATGGAGAAGCCATTAAAAATGCCCAATTTTCCGTAAGCTACTTAACAGATCTTCTCCATATTATTGGTGATGAAAATAAGCCGGTAAAGAATATTTTAATCACTAATATTCATTTCTCGGCAACCAGCCGCAGCTTCATGCTTACCAAAGAGCCGCTGCTGCGAAGCGACTGGACAATTTACAGAGGCGGTGCAATTTTGTTAAATGGTACAGAAAATATTAACATCAGTAATTGTAGTTTTTCTGAACTTGGCGGAAACGCAGTTTTCTTAAGCAATTATAATAAAAATGATGTAATAAAGGATAATTATATACACAATATCGGTGCCAGTGCGGTGGCATTTGTAGGTAGCAGCAGTGCCGTCCGTTCTCCTTCTTTTCAGTATGATTTATTTGTTCCTTGGAATGAGATGGATTATACACCAGGTGCTAAAACAAATGCATATCCGCAATACTGTTTGGTACATGGTAATCTTATTCATACTATTGGCACGATAGAGAAGCAGGTAGCTGGTGTTGAAATAGAAATGGCAGCACACATCACCGTCAGTCACAATACTATTTACAATACACCAAGGGCCGGTATTAATATTGGAGATGGCTGCTGGGGCGGGCACCTAATTGAATTTAATGAGGTGTTTAATACCGTATTGGAAACAGGGGATCATGGCGCTTTTAATTCCTGGGGGCGTGACAGATTTTGGAGTCCTGATCGTTCGTTAATTGATAGTATTGTTGCTGCTAAGCCAGGGATAGAATTACTGGATGTAATTGATTCAATCACCATTCGTAACAACCGTTTTCAGTGCGATCATGGCTGGGATATTGATCTGGATGATGGCAGTAGCAATTACTTAATCTATAATAATATTTGTTTGAATGGTGGCTTAAAATTAAGAGAGGGATACCATCGGACAGTTACCAACAATATTTTAATCAACAATACATTTCATCCGCATGTATGGCTAAAAAATAGTGGAGATATTTTTAGGAATAATATTGTTAGTACTCCATATGCACCCATTTTAATGAATAGTTGGGGTAAAGAAATTGATGCTAATTTTTTTCTTACAAAAGAAGGATTGAAAAAAGCGCAGCAGTTGAACATTGATAAAAATAGCCGTTCAGGAGATGCACAATTTGTAAATGCAAAAGCGGGTAATTATACAATAAAGCCAGGCGCTAAGGTATTGGAAATGGGTTTTAAAAATTTTGATACCAATGTAGGTGTTACACTTCCTGCATTAAAAAAAATAGCAGCTACCCCGTTGCTGAAAGTATTGTTTACAGATATGGCTGCAGGTAAAATTACAACCGTAGAATGGCTGGGAGCACACTTTAAAAATATTGAAACATTGGGCGAACGCTCCGCAGCGGGACTGCACGATAACAAGGGTGCCATGTTGATAGAAGTACCTTTACAAGCAGCAGCTGCAAAAAGTGATTTACTAAAAGGAGATGTAATAATAAAGATGGGGGAAGCAATGATCAATAATATCAGTGATTTATTACAAACCTATCAAAATATTAAATGGATGGGAAGAACTGAATGTACCATTATTAGAAACCAAACGGAAAAAAAAATAACTATTTTTTTTAAAGAATAGGTTCAGTAAAGATTCACTGAAATAACTTTAATCAAATAAGTAAAATAGTCCACTGCAAATAATTATAAAAAATTCAAACATTCATTGTAAATAAAATAACACGGATGAAATCTCCAGTAAAAATAGCAGGACTGGTGATAACCTTGTTAATGACATTTGCAGATAATGCATTTTGTCAGTTGACACAAAACCCACCCATAAGATCGAACAGCTATAACTATTTTGGATCTGCTGTGCAGAAAGAGCAAGTAAAAGCCTATGCAGATTATATTGCAAAAAATTTAAAATAATACAGATGGCAATATGTAATGATAGATTTTTTATGGTCTTATGATAATCCTGCTTGAAGTAATATTAGCAACCCTTATCAAATGCAATTGCAG
The DNA here is from genome assembly GCA_025352695.1 of Ferruginibacter sp. Lineage (GTDB taxonomy): Bacteria > Bacteroidota > Bacteroidia > Chitinophagales > Chitinophagaceae > Ferruginibacter. The sequence goes on from JANXSK010000232.1 coordinate 11,367, forward strand.
TATCGTTCTTATGTGCCCTGATTAACCATGGAAGAATATGGAAGGCTCACATCGCAGCCCACTAAATTTCCTTCAGCCTTTTGGTGGCAAAGAAATTAAGTCCTTAAGTAATTATGTACATTCATTGGGATTAAAGTTTGGTATTCATGTAATGAGAGGTATTCCCCGACAGGCAGTATGGTCTAAATTACCCGTGATGGGAACCAGTGGTATTACTGCTGATATGATTGCACACACCGCTTTCATTTGCTCATGGATGAACTATATGTATGGTTTGAATATGTCGAAACCCAGGGCTTAGGATTATTTAAATTCCATTATTAAGTTGTATTCTTTCTGGGACGTAGATTTTATTAAGGTAGATGGTATTTGGGATTACTGGCAGATGATATTGCACCTGTTTAATTATGCAAAAAGCTGGGAAGCTACAGGCGGCTCATATTACTGGCCTGATTGCGATATGATACAGATTTGTAAACTTTTTAAACGTGGCCCGGTTGGTTCCGAACATTACAGTCGTTTTACAGAAGATGAATTATACACACACACAGGAATTTCTCGTTTATCTGCCGTTCACCATTAATGCTGGGTATTAATATTATCGGGCTTTTATGGTGTTAAACTTTACTTGCACCCGTTAAAAAGGTAAAAAAATACCTCCATTGGATAAAAAATCATTTTAATGGTTGGTTTATAATAGTATAAAATCTTTATTTTTGTTATTGCCATTGTTATTATAATATTATTTACCTAACACTGATTGCTTGTCTAACACTTCAACATATAATGAAAAAGTGCTGCTTTGCAAAGTAGCAGCAGGAGATGAAAATGCTTTTGCACAACTATTCAAAAATTTTTACAATCAATTGGGTGAGTTTATAATGCGCCTTACCGAATCGGAAACGTTGACACAGGAGATTGTACAAGATGTGTTTTTGAAAATATGGACCAATCGTGTTGTACTCGTAGAGATAGATTGCTTTAAAGCCTACCTGCTGGTAGTTGCTAGAAACCATGCCTTCAATTGTTTAAAACAAATTGCCAGAGAGAATAACCGTAAAAAAGAATGGGTGAATACTGTAATTAGACTGGCAGCCAATGAGGTGGAAGAAATAACTCCCACTGAAACGGGTAATTTGATTGATGCAGCAGTCGCATTACTTCCACCACAGCAAAAAAAAGTGTATACTTTAAGCAGACAAGAAGGCTTTAAACAAGAAGAAATAGCCAGGGAGTTAAACATTTCTCTAGAAACAGTTAAGAAGCACATGGTGCTGGCACTGCGTTTTTTAAAGCATCACCTTCGTAGAAATAGCAGTCTTTTTTCATTTTTTGTGCTAAGTTTTTTTCAAGCCTGAAAATTATTTTTTTCCATTACCTCCTTTTGTAATTATTGTTGTCTTGTAAATAGTGTATGCAGTAAAATGCTGTTTTACCTACCAGCAAACTATTTATGAGCGAATCAAGACTACATTATTTATTCAATGTTTATTTCAATAAAACCGCTACACCAAAAGAGCGGAATGAATTGATGGAATTATTGCTGCAAAGTAAAAATGATGAGCAGGTTAAATTTTTTTTAACAGCCACATGGCAGCAATTTAGCAGTCAAAACAAATTATTTAGTGATAGTAAGGGAGATGAAATTCTTTCAGCTATTTTACAAAAAGAAACGATAACTACGCCTGTTGTTATCGAATTAAGCACACCTGAGCGTAATTTTAAATGGAAGTATATTTCCGCTGCTGCAATACTTATTACAGCCATTGCAGGTATTGCTTTTTGGTTGATAATTAAACAACCACCACATGAAATTGCTCAATTAAATCCAACTGCAACAAAACCTTCAACACCAATTACTGCCGGTGGCAATAAAGCAGTGTTAACCCTTGCTGATGGCTCCAGTATTATTCTGGATTCAACCCGTCAGGGTACTTTAGTAAAGCAGGGTAATGTTAAAGTGATTAAGTTAAATACCGCAACCCTTGCTTACAATGCTAGTGAAGCAAATAGTAAGGAAGTAGTTTACAATACGCTGTCAACACCTAGTGGAGGGCAATACCAGTTGATACTACCTGATGGTAGCAAAGTTTGGTTAAACGCTTCTTCCTCCATTCATTTTCCTACAATATTTAAGGGGAAAGAACGCAGTGTAACGGTAACCGGAGAAGCTTATTTTGAAGTAGCTAAAAATGCAGCTATGCCATTTAAAATTGCTGTAAAAGATATGGTGGTAGAAGTATTGGGAACTCATTTCAACATCATGGCGTATGATGATGAAAGTTCGATGAATACTACATTGCTGGAAGGTTCTGTAAAAATAAGTAAAGGCAGAATAAATAAAATGCTGGTGCCGGGGCAGCAATCAGTAATAAATACGGCGGGCGAAATAAATATTGTGGATGCTGATATTGAAGAAGTGATGGCATGGAAAAACGGATGGTTTCAGTTTAATGCCGCTGATATAAAAACGGTGATGCGTCAAATTGCAAGGTGGTATAATGTAGAAGTAGTGTACGAAGATAAAATACCAGCAGGTCATTTTACAGGATTGGTTAGCAGAGATAATGATATTGAACAAGTGTTAAAAATTCTACAGTCGGGAGGTGTTCATTTTAAAATTGAAAACCGTAAAATTATCGTTACATCTTAATCAGCTATTTAAAATAACAGGGTAATTTTTTATGTGCCAATAAATTTTTTAGTATAAAATTAAAATAAGGATTTCTCAAAACAAAGCCAGAAACGTTTGCGGCGTTCCTGGCAAATAGTTGAGTTTATCCATAATTACAAACGGAAATGGTTGCTTAATGTTTAAACTAAACTTTACAAAAGTATGAAAAAATCGTGTTCGTTACTGTACCTAAACCGGGCTATGGTAATTACAAAAAAAACATTGTTTGTTATGAAACTGACTACTGTTTTATTATTTGCAGCCTGCCTGCAGGTAAGTGCTACTTCAAAAGCACAAAGTATTTCCATCTCACAGAGAAATACCACACTTGAAAAGGTTTTTAAAGAAATTCACCGTAAAGCAGGTTACCAGTTTTTTTATAAAGATGAGCTGTTGCGACAGGCAAAAAAATTTGACATCGATGTAAAAGATGCTTCTGTTGAACAGGTGCTGGAGGTTTGTTTTAAAGACCAGCCTTTAAACTTTACTATTACGGAAAAGGCCATTACCATTAAAGGTAAAGAAGCCGTGAATGTGCCAAATGCACCACCACTTTTTACTGTTGCGGACAAGGAAGTAAGCGGTACCGTAAAAGATGAAAATGGCAAACCACTTGCCGGAGTTTCAATATCTGTGGCAGGTTCAAAAACGGCAATCAGTACAGATGAAAGAGGAGATTTTTCAATTACCGTTGCAGATAATGCGGTTTTAAATTTTAGCTATGTTGGGTATAAAACGGCTGTTGTTGCTGTAAAAGGTAAAAGTAATATTGAGGTAGTTCTTAAAATTGAAGTGTCATCAATGAATGATGTAGTTATTATCGGATACGGAAAATCCAAGCGGGTAAATCTTACCAGTGCCCAAACAACCTTATCATCGAAAGATATGGAAAGAACCATCAACACTACGGTGGAGCAAGCCATACAAGGCAGGGCAGCAGGAGTGTATGTTACACAAAATTCTGGTCAACCCGGTGGTGGTATATCGGTTAATATCCGGGGCGTAAGTTCTATCAACGGCAATACAGAGCCGCTCTATGTAGTAGATGGCGTGCAAATTCCAGGTCAAACAATTTCATTTGGTGCAACAAGTTCATCTAATCCTATTGCAGGTCTTAATCCTGCAGATATTGAAGATATACAGATTTTACAAGGTCCTTCGGCAACCGCTATTTATGGATCTAGAGGAACAAATGGGGTTGTTTTAATTACTACCAAACGTGGTAAATCTGGCGAAGCAAAAATTAACTATGGGTTACAATACAGTATACAAACGCCTCCAAAGCATGTAGCAGTTATGGATCTTGTACAGTATGCTACCATGGTTAAACAATTTCATGCAATTGCTGGCGGAACTACGCCTGTCGAATTTTTAGACTCTTCGTTGTTAGGTAAGGGAACAGACTGGCAAAAGGAATTATTTAAAAATACGCCAATGGCTAAACACCAGCTTAGTGTAAGTGGCGGAACTGATAAAACTACCTATTATTTATCTGGCGAATACCTGGATCAGCAAGGTGTTGCGGTAGGCTCTGGATTTAAACGGTATGGCGTTCGTTTAAATCTTGATAATAAAGTAAGGGATTGGGCTACTATTGGTGTTAACCTTAGCTTTAATCAAACCAAAGAGAACTTAACATCAAGCCAGGAGAATACTATTTCAGATGCACTGCAGTTAACACCGCAGGTACCTGTAAAAAATCTTGATGGTTCATGGGGAGGTGGTGATCTTGTTAACGGCGCAAATGTTTTTGCTCCTGTAAATCCCATTGCCATCGCTAATTTAAAAACAAATAATAATATAAGAAGGCAGTTTTTGGGCGGTTTAAATCTTGGCATAAAAATAATAAAAGACCTTTATTTCCGGTCATCATTTAATACAAATATTGGGTATCAGAATTATACTTACTATCAACCAACTTATGCCATTGGCTGGGCTAGAAATGTAACAGCATCTTTAAGCAATAGTACGGGTGTAAATACTTATTGGAACTGGAATCAGTTGCTTGAATACACAAAGCAATTGGGCAAACACAATATTAGCCTGATGGCAAGCCATGAGGCACAGGCTTCTGATTGGAAAAATGTTGGGGCTGCTAGAACCGGCTTTCTTACCAATGATATTTATGATCTAAATGCAGGCGATCCGTTAACAGCCAGTAATTCCGGTGGCTCTGGTACTTGGGGAATGGAGTCGTATCTTGGTAGGCTTAGTTATAATTATGATAACAGGTATTTACTAGTTAGTACCATAAGAAGAGACGGCTCGGTAAATTTTGGGTCAGAAAATAAATGGGGGCAATTTCCTTCTGTGTCAGCAGCATGGAGAATTTCACAGGAAAAGTTTTTTAATGTTCCTTTTATCAGCGATTTAAAAGTAAGATTTGAAACAGGAACTACCGGTAACCAGGGCGGTGGTGGTGGTATCTATTCGCCATTAACCACAGGTGCAACGCCTTCCGGTACAGGCTTTTTGCCATCCAGGTATAAAAACCCTGCTTTAAAATGGGAGGAAACTAAAACAGATAATTTCGGAATTAACCTAGGGTTATTTAAAAAAAGGGTACAAGTAGAATTTGATTATTATATAAAAAATACCAATAACCTTTTAATGGACAATCCATTGCCATGGTATATGGGAACAAACGGCACAGGCTCTGTAGGTTCACCGATTGTAAATCTTGGTTCACTTCAAAATAAAGGTTGGGGACTTTCTTTAAATACAACCAATATTGTAAAAAAAGATTTCAAATGGGAATCTAATTTTAATATTTCTGTTTTTAAAACAGTCATTCAAAAGTTTAATTCTGACGCTGCATTTGTTAGCAGAACCTCCTGGTGGTTAAACGACTGGACACAACGTTCTGCCGTTGGACAGGCACCGTGGTTGTTTAGAGGGTATATAGAAGAAGGTTTATTTCAATCTATAGAAGAAATCAATAAAAGTGCTGTACCTGTTGATAACCAGGGAAACCGATTGCCTACAGAGCAACTTAACGGCGTATGGGTAGGTGATGTTAAGTTTAAAGATATCAGTGGGCCTAATGGTGTACCAGATGGAAAAATTGATACGTATGATGAAACCAATATCGGTAATCCTTGGCCTAAAATGTTTGCTGGATTTACCAACAGCATCTCTTATAAAAACTTCGATTTAAGCATATTGATCACAGGTACTTTCGGCAATGATATATACAATTACATTAGTAAAGTAAATACCAATGCCAACAATATTAATATAAGCAGAAACTTGTTGGTGCATGCAATGGATTACGCAAAACCCATTATAAATAAACAAGGCGAAGTGATACTGGAAAACCCTGGTACAAACGTTGCCAGAATTTCTTATGGGCCAAATGGTAATTATACACGGCCAACGAGTAAATGGGTAGAAGATGGCTCTTATGTAAGAGTAAAAAATATTTCTTTGTCTTATAATTTACCACCTGTTTTTCTTTCCAAACAAAAACTAATTAAAGGAGTACGATGTACGGTAGGTGCACAAAATGTGCTCACTTTTACCAAATATACCGGCTACGATCCTGAGGTTGGATCATATACAGGAAGGGATGCCAGTGCAACCAATCAGGCTATAGGACTCGATTTTGGCCGTTATCCGTTAACGCCTGTGTACACATTTAATTTAAACGTAAACTTTTAACAGCTCCAAACATGAAAAATAATAAACTAAAATATTGCTGGATTGCTGCGCTGCTACCAATCACTATTCTTTTAAGTTGTAAAAAAGATTTTTTGGATAAACCACCAATTGATTCAATCGTTGATGCTAATTTTTATAAAACAGATGAACAGGTACTTGCCGGAACTGGGTTGCTGTACAGTAAAGTATGGTTCGATTATAATGATAAAGCATCTTACAACCTCGGCGATTTCAGGGCAGGCACTGCTTTTTCTGCCTACAACGACAGGGGTAATGTGCTTTTCAATACCACCGGCAACACACCTGAAAACGGGTCTTCCTGGCGTTCATTTTTTATTGTGGTAGGCCAGTCAAATTTGGCTATTACAAATATTAACCAGTATGCGGGTGCAGGTGTTTCACCACAAATTAAAAAAATGGCCATTGCCGAAGCTCGTTTTATGAGGGCGTTGGCGTATCGTTTTTTAGTGATGAACTGGGGTGCGGTGCCAATAATAGAAGATAACCTCACCTTACTCTCTGATACCTCTAAAGCAAGAAATACAGAAAAAAGTGTGTGGAGTTTTATTACCAGCGAAATGCGTGCTGCAGCGGAAAACCTTCCTACAACGCCGCTTCGTCCGGGAAGGCTAACCAAATGGTCCGCCGAAGGAATGCTGGCTCGTTTTTATCTTACAAGGGCAGGTATTGAATCCAACGGCGCTGGTTCAAGAAACCAGGTTTTTTTAGATAGCGCAAAATATTATTCAGAAAGGGTCATTAAAAACAGTGGAGCCTCTTTAATGAAAAATTACGGCGACTTATTTTTGTTTCCTTACGATAATAATTCAGAATCTTTATTCTCCCTGCAATGGGTTTATTCTCCGGGTGCATGGGGTACACAAAACAGTACACCTGCTTACCTTGCTTACAGTCCGGATATTGCTAACGGTGATGGTTGGGGTGGAGATAAAAGTGCTACCTGGTGGATGATGAAACAATATGAAGGTATAACCGCCAATACAACAGACGATACCTTAAAGGGCAGAACGCTTGACCAGCGGCTTAAAGCAACATTTATGTTACCGGGTAGTCATTATAACGAAATAACGCAAACAGTACCGGCAACCGTTAACCCTGCTTTAAAGCAAAAGCTAATATTTCCTTTTAACGGCACCGACAATAATTTTTTGAGCATAAAAAAATATGTAACTGGTAAGGCTGAAGATGTAGGAGGGTTGTCTGCTTCGCAGTATTATGGTAATGACACCTATATGATGCGACTTGCAGAAATGTACCTGGTATATGCAGAAGCTACACTGGGTAATAATGCGTCTACCACCGATACAAAAGCACTTGAATATTTCAATAAAGTTCACATGAGAGCAGGGTTGCCGGAATATATTCTTCCACTTACTTCAGAAGTAATTTTTAAAGAAAGGTTTGTTGAATTTGCAATGGAAGGGATGGCCTGGTATGATTTGGTAAGCCTGCATTATTATAATAAAGCCCAAGCGTATGCTATTTTAAATTCTCAGGACAGGGGATTGTTTTTTACTGCGCCGGATAAATTTCCTGATCCCACTGTATGGACATTTTCTAAAACCCCCTGGGCTACTACCGACCGTATTATTAATGCAAATGATGGCAATTTTTTATTGCCCATTCCGTCAGCGGAACTGGCACAGGCTCCAAACCTGTTAAAGCCGGCAGTTGATTATTAAAACAGTAAACAAAAAATGTTTTTAAAAAATACATTGATATGAAAAAAATATATAGATCAATATTATTGCTTACAATGGCAATTGCCACAGTAGGTATGTATACAGCCTGTACTAAAGAAGCAGCACTTCCAAACAACGGCGAGCCTCAAATAAAATATGTACGCATTACCAATCCCTTGTCTTCTGATTCTTTATTGATAGGCGCTTTTCAGGG
>JANXSK010000005.1 GCA_025352695.1 Ferruginibacter sp.
TATAAAACGCTCGATGAGGTAAGTGAATTTATAACCGAAGCAATAAAGTCATTAAATGCAGACAAGATAAAAAGTACTTGTGGATTTCCATATATCTTCTCAGGAATAAATTGGACTAAGTAAAATTTATATTTGGTATAAATTATTCGGTGTTGTGCTTTGGCAATTGATTGATTCATTTCATTATTACATTTTACATCAAAAAATGACGACAATTTTTTTTAGATGTAAGCTATTGAACGGTTTTTTTGTAATCGGTTAATTTTATAACCGATTTCTAGTATTAAAAAGAAGCAGTCAATATTTCGGTTAAGATGTTTTTCTCAGCAAGAGAGAAGGCAGCAGTTACAATAAACAGAAACGCAACCACCAGTATATTTTTCAAATAAAATTGGGTATTGTTTATTAAAATTAACCTTAGCACAAATGTATATTAATTGCACAATTACCCCTTATTTTTCAGCCGGCAGGATCTAAGCTTTGTCATTAATGTAATATCTTCGTACTATGACATCAAAATTATTCACCTATAACAAAGGCAAAGTAATTCAGGCACTGCGGTATCATTTTATTACCCGTAAAGAAATTAAAATAATGATGATAGCTGTTAATGTATTTGCTATTTTAGCAGCAGCCTTATTTTTTTTAAAGAAAATATCACCTTTGGCTTTTTTACTAAGCTCTGCTTTATGGTTTACATTGATGATAGCTTTTTGGTATTTATTGCCTATCATAATTTATAAAAAATCTGGTACATTTAAAGATACATTTAAAGCAACATTAGGCAAGGATGATTTTATAATTGAAAATGAAAGAGGAAGCCGTAAGTGGCCATGGACTGCCTTTAATATAACTATGGAAAGCCCACATTTTTTTCATTTGTATTTTGATGCCCGTTCTTTCTTTATTGTGCCAAAAGATGCTTTTGCAAGCGAAGATGTAAAGGATGCTAGAAAAATTTTAGTTTCAAAAATTCATAAATAATTATAGCAATCGTTTTTCCATTACATGATGATTGGTTTTTACTTCTATAAATTGATCACCTTTTACAGAATACCCATATTTTTCGTAAAAGCCAATAGCCGTGTCTCGGGCATGCATCATCAAAATTTTATACCCTTTATCATGGGCGATATTTTCGGCAAAACTTATAATAGATTCTCCGATACCCTTTCCCTGTACGTTTTTTTCAACTGCCATTTGGCGTAGCCTTATTCTACGGTCATCAATTTTGGTAAGAATGCAGCAACCTAACATTAGGTCTTCATCAAAAGAAGCAATCAGAATGTCATCCTTCTCTTTATCCAGTTCTTCTTTTGTAAAAGATAAACCCAACGGTTTGCGCAAAATATCCAGCCGTAACTGAACCATTTGTTCATATAATTTGCTCCCGTAATCAATTTGTTTTAAGGCCATAAAAATCGTTTTTTAGCTTTCTTAATTTTATATTGGGTAGCGAAGAGATACAATATACAAACTTTTTTATTTACCGATCCAATGCAGTCTTTTATAGTGCATAAAAGCATTTAACATTTGTGTTTAGTAGCAATTATAATGGTTAAGTTTACATCCTTTCATTTTTCTTTTTTCCTTTTAGATTTCATTTTAATTTATTACTCCTTTTTTATGCCCGCATTGCTTGACGGTATTGAAAGCTATTTTACTGCCTAATGAAAAAAATCCTACTGCTTTTCCAACTTCTTTTTTAAAGTTTTCTTCTTTAAAAAAACTATTAAGGGTGTCAAGTAATATAATTATAAGAAGGAAGTTTTCGTGTAGTTTTCAGCAATGTTGTTTTTTTGCCATGTAATTTTATATCATTCCTGTCTGATAATTCACAAATAATAACTATTACGATAAGGAAGAGAATTTGTATGAATGTATTACTGCTTTGTTACTGAACATTAAAGGCTTTTGCAGTGGGTGATGATATTTGACGCAGTTTTTTTGCTAAAACATACTTATACTTAAAATAGTAACTTTTAGTTCATCCACAGTTTGGGACAGCCGTGGAATTTTAATGTGTTTGCCTTGGCCTTTTATAAAACAAATAGTAAAATTAGAACCATTAATATACAGCCTAAAAAATATATTTGTTTGTTTCAACTATCAACGGCAATTTTGTTCATCACTAAACAATTAGGTGGCTTAAAAGAGGGCATTTTGTCTTTATTTATATTTCTTTGTATTTATTGCAAAAAGTATATTTTTGCACCTGATTAACTAAATAATACTACCATGTCAGACATTGCAACAAGAGTAAAGAAAATAATTGTTGACAAATTAGGTGTTGATGAAGCCGAGGTTACGCCAGAAGCTTCTTTCACTAATGATTTAGGTGCCGATAGTTTGGACACCGTTGAACTTATTATGGAATTTGAAAAAGAATTCAACATTTCAATTCCTGATGAACAGGCTGAAACCATCACTACTGTTGGTCAGGCTGTTACTTA
>JANXSK010000018.1 GCA_025352695.1 Ferruginibacter sp.
TTTTTAATTCAGTAAATTAAAGTAAAATTAGTCTTATATGCACACAAATATTTTTTACAAAAAAATTGTTTTGTTAATCGTGCCTGATATAAAACATTAAATAAAAATAAAAAATAAAAACCACAGCAAAAAATAATGTGCAATATTCAAAAAATGATTTGCCAATTTGGAATACTATTTTGGAATGAATAAAATAATATTACAAAATGAAATTTATCCTGCCAGCAACTTTTCCATTAACTTTATTTTAAAACTAACTTCACATGCAATCAATACGTATTTTTCTTTTTATTGTTATTTCAACGTTGGGTGTACAGGCGCAAAAACCCACTGACATAAAAAAGCTGGACTCGGCATTGACATTCCTTTATAAAATCAACCACTTTAATGGTACGGTGCTGTATGCCGAAAAAGGAAAAGTTATTTATAAAAAAGCTTTTGGTGTAACAGACTATCGCACTAACCAACCACTTAGTACCACTGCTGCTTTTAATCTTGCATCTATAACAAAGCAATTTATTTGCATGTGCATCATGATGCTAAAAGAAAGAGGACAGTTACAACTGGATGATGATTGTAAAAAATATATCCCAACATTACCCTACGATAGTATTACCATCCGCAACCTGATGACACATACATCTGGAATAGCTGAATATTTTGAAGTTTTTCAACGCTACAAAATGCCGCTGGATACATTAACAAATGAAAAACTGATTACTTTATTTGCAACTAATAAACCGGCACTTGAATTTGCAACAGGAACAAAATGGAATTATTGCAACACTAATTATGCATTGCTGGTAAGTATAATTGAACGTATCAGTAAAGAGCCCATCGCCATTTTTATAAAAAAAAATATTACAGTACCTCTCAGTCTAAAAAATACATATGTTTATGATGTACTGATGCCATTAGTTCCATTTAATCATGTGTATGGTTTTGAAGAAACAGGTGAAAAAAGAACACTGAATGACCTAACCGCTTTTGATGGCGTGGTGGGCGATGGAAATATCTATTCTTCAGTAGAAGATTTATATAAATGGGAGCAAAGTTTATACACAGAAAAGCTCGTTAAAAAAGAAACCCTTGCACAGGCTTTTGAGCCAGTTAAATTAAAAGATGGAACAACCTACCCTTATGGATTTGGCTGGTTTATTGAAAAAGACAAAGCCCAGCAATACTGGCATACTGGCGGATGGGCAGGCTTTATAAACCTTATCTATCGAGATGTAAAAAATAACCGCACTATTATTTTATTAAGTAGTGGTAGCAATGGTTTTGGAAATCGTGTTACCAAAAATTTTATACAAGCTAAGCCATTGGATATACCAGCCGGATTTCTGATAAAAAATATACAGTTAATTGATGGTACTGGTACTAGTGCAAGAAATGCAGCTGTCAGAATACAAGGCAAACAAATTCTTGCTGTTGGCAACCTGCAGCCTTTTGATGGCGAAGAAATAATTGATGGTGAAGGGAAAATATTAGCTCCTGGATTTATTGATAGTCATAGTCATCTAGAAGGTTCCCTATCAAAATATCCCGATGCATTGGCGGCAGTCAACCAGGGCATCACTACTATTGTTGCCGGACAGGATGGTGACAGTTATGCAATTGACAGCATTGAATCGGATATAAAAAAAATTCCCTGCGCCATTAATCTTGCAACCTATACAGGCCATGCAACCATTAGAGAAGCAGTAATGGGTGCGGCTAATTTATCAAGACCAGCCACAGCAGCGGAACTGGAAAAAATAAAAATAATTCTTCGGTCAGAAATGCAAAAAGGTTCCTTAGGACTTTCCTCTGGTTTGGAATATGAAGCAGGTTTTTACAGTAACCGCAATGAAGTAATTGAGCTGGCAAAAGTAACGGCGGTAGCAAAAGGCAGGTACATAAGTCATATAAGAAGTGAAGACATTAATTTAAACGATGCTATTGATGAAATCATTAATATTGGAAGAGAAGCAAAATTACCCGTACAGATATCGCACATTAAACTTGCATTAAAAGATGACTGGGGCAGTGCACCAAAATTGCTGGCTGCACTACAAAATGCAAGAGCCGAAGGAATTAATATTACCGCCGATTGTTATCCGTATGATTTTTGGAACAGCACTTTAAGAGTGCTATTTCCTAAAAAAGATTTTACCAGTTTAGAAGGTGCTACTTATGCTACTGAACATCTGTTTGATCCTGCAGGTTCGGTAATGGTACGTTTTGCGCCAGACACTAATTACAAAGGAAAAACAGTAGCCGCTATTGCAACTTTGCGCAATGAAACCAGTGCACAAACATTATTATATCTTGTTGCAGCGGCAGCAGCTTATGAAAAACAACATCCCGAGGCAAGTGACATTGAAACGATTATGGGTAAATCAATGCTGCAAGAGGATATAAGTAGCTTTTTAAGTTGGAGCCATACCAATATTTGCAGCGATGGCGCCAATGGCGGGCATCCGAGAGGATACGGAAGTTTTACAAAAATTTTAAGTCATTATGTAAAAGAAAAAAAGATACTCAGCTGGGAAGACGCTATTCATAAAATGTCGGCACTTGCTGCGGAACATGTTGGTATAACCAACAGAGGTATAATTGCTCCGGGATATTTTGCTGATATGGTACTGATAGATCCGGTAACTATAAAAGACAATTCCAGTATTGAAGACCCGAAAGCTTTATCAGATGGCATTTTGAAAGTTTGGGTAAATGGTGTGTTGGTTTACAAGGATAAGACTACACAAAATAAATATCCTGGTGAGTTTATTGGTAAAGAGAAAAATTAATTTGTATTGCATCAGCATCTAGAGTAATTATATTTATTTAAATTCAATGCAATACTTATCGAAAGTGAAGGATGATAAAGAAATATATGCTTAGGCATTTAGTCCGCAAATAATGGGTATGGCTTTGTAACTAAATAGCTAATCCTAAATAAATATCTAATAACAACTGTATAAAAAAGATACAATATTCCCCTCTTCTACTAAAGAAAAAAGGATTGTTTAAAACAAAAATCAGTATTTTATAAATTTATAACCAACTGAAAAAATATTTTTTAAATGACAACAACAATAAAACCTAAAGCCATTGTTTTAACGGATGGTATGTTACACACGTTAGATGCCAAGACAGCGCATGGATTGATTCGTGGTACAGATCGATACGAGATTGCGGCTTTAATAGACAGTGTGCATGCCGGCAAAGATGCAGGTGAAGTATTGGATGGCATTCACCGGAACATCCCTGTAGTAAAAAATGCAGAAGAAGCCATCTTAGCAATTGGAGATATAAAATATTGTATCATTGGATTGGCCACCGTAGGAGGAAAATTACCAATTCATTTTATTCCTATTCTCGAATCCTGCATCCGGCAGCACATTTCATTGGTGAATGGCCTGCATGATTTTTTGATCAATATTGCTTCTTTGCAATCTTTAGCAACTGAATACAATGTTGAGTTAATTGATGTAAGAAAACCAAAGGAAAGAAAAGATCTTCATTTTTGGAACGGTGAAATATTTTCGGTTGAAGCCCCCATTATTGCGGTGATAGGTACCGATTGTGCGCTAGGTAAAAGAACTACTTGTCGACTGGTAAAAGAAGCTTGCGCCGCAGTAGGCATCAATGCTCAAATGATATATACAGGGCAAACAGGCTGGTTGCAAGGTGGACAATATGGATTTATTTTTGACAGCACCTTAAATGATTTTATTTCGGGCGAACTTGAAAATGCCATTGTAAGTTGCAGTAAAGAAACAAGGGCGGATGTTATATTACTAGAAGGTCAATCTGCTTTACGCAATCCCAGTGGCCCGTGTGGCGCAGAGTTGCTAGTATCCGGCAATGCGAAGCAGGTAATACTGGTACATGCACCCAAAAGAAAACACTATGATGACATTGCAGCATGGGGAGCAATTCATTCCATTGCTTCAGAAATTGAACTAATTAAAATGTATGGTTCCACCGTAATTGCTGTAGCATTAAATACGGAACACTGTAGAACCGAAGAAGCCATTGCATTTCAAAAATTTTATGAAATTGAATTGGCAATTCCTGTGCTGTTACCACTACAACAAGGAGTTGAAAAAATCATTCCTATTATTAAATCGTTTATAAAAATCAGTTAATGAAAATCAAATCAGTAAAAACCTGGCTACAAGAATTGCCGCTAACAAAACCTTACACTATAGCTTATAAAACCATAAGCGATACCGAAATTGTATTTCTTGAAATAACATTGGAGAATGGGATTACGGGCACTGGTGCTGCCAATCCCTTTTCGGCTGTTGTGGGCGAAACACCCACTATTACTTTAGCCAATCTGCAAACAGATTTTGTACAACAATTGATTGGTAGAGATATCCGATATTTTAACCAGATAATTGATGAAGCAGTGCTACAATTTCCACAACTGCCTGGTACTATTGCAGCCATCGATATTGCACTGCATGATGCCTTCTGTCAGTTTATTGGCATACGGGTAGTTGATTTGTATGGCAGCAAAAAAGAAGCCATGCTAACCTCCATTACCATTGGTATTAAAGACACGGCTGCCATGCTGGAAGAAGCAAAAGAAAATTTTGTTACTGGTTTTAAAGTGATAAAAATTAAGACGGGGCTGGATGTAGAACAGGATATTGAAAGAGTAACTAAACTTACCGAACAGTTTGGCAATGAAATGTTGATAAGGGTAGATGCCAATCAGGGTTACGACCTGGTACAATTAAAATATTTTCTACAACAAACAAAGCAATTAGGGATTGAATTAATTGAACAACCACTGCCTGTTGGGAAAGAAAAAGAATTGGCAACTTTATCGGCCGCTGACAGAATCATATTAGCCGCTGATGAATCATTGATTGATGCAGGTTCTGCATTGCAACTTTGTAACGCTCTTACCCCGTATGGCATTTTCAATATTAAATTGATGAAATGCGGAGGTATCCGTGGGGCAAGAGAAATTGCAGTGATTGCTGCCAATGCAGGCATAGATTTATTTTGGGGTTGTAACGATGAAAGCATGGTGAGCATTGCGGCAGCATTACATGTAGCCTATAGTTGCAGCAATACAAAGTACCTCGATCTTGATGGAAGTTTTGATTTAAGCAGCGACCTTGTTACCGGTGGCTTTATTTTAAAAGATGGCTACCTATATTGTAGTGATGCTCCCGGGCTAGGATTGAATAAAATAAAATAGTAGCAGGCATGGTTGTTAATTTGATAAGCAAAAAACTAAACCTTACAAACCAGTCATCATTTAATATAATAAAATCGTTTCCTTATTCCTGAAATCATGGCTATTATTTATCCAGTTATTGTTCAATACCATTTATTTAGGGTCTGCTGATTAAGTAGCCCTGATATTTTTTCAATTTTTTTTCCTCCACCAAGCCAATCGCATTTTTAATTTCATGTTCCAATACATTGAAACACCATGCTGAATAAGTCAGCCACTTTACCCAATACGATACCTGCCCGGTTAGTTTAACCAGGTTCAGTACCATAATAATGGTGGCAATCCAAGATTCACTCGTTTGTTGAAGCCTTGCTTTTATGCGGTTCATTCCGTATGCAGTTTTTGCTTGTCCAAACTTTCCTTCTATTGGATTCCTTTC
>JANXSK010000024.1 GCA_025352695.1 Ferruginibacter sp.
TGCATAAAATTTGCTGCATCATTCAGGCTGGTATTATTAAAACGGACCTCAATAATAAGTTGGCTAAAGCACACTTATTTACCACTTATTAAGGACTGCTTATGTGATGCACCTAAAAATAAGCAGACCCATTATGATGCGCTAAAAATCAACAGGAAAAAGCCGTAAGTTAACGACTATGGTGTCCTCACCGACCTTTAGCAAAATTAATTATTTTACAAATAAATGTGAAAGCAAAAGAATATAAATATAATAAACATTATAATTCTTATACAGAATTAAATAAAGTTAATTTTTGAACGATAACTGTTAATAAATGACAACATTTATTAAAGCCAGATTCAAATAAAATGATCATCATCAATAGCCTTTAATAGTTGGTGCAAAGTGAACTGGTTAAAATTTGGGGTTACGTAATAATGCCCAATCATATTCACCTTGTGTGGGAGCAATTAAAGATGAATAGAAAAGAGTTTCCTAAAAATAGTTTAGAAAAGTTTGCGGCCAAAACACTAGTTAACAACATGAAAGCAGCTAACGATCTGGCATGAAGAAATTATGCAGTGACGTCAGTAGACAGGGTACATAAGATGAGGTTAAGAAACCCTTTAGCAATAAGAATCATTAACAAAGAAATGGCTGCACAAAAAATAGATTACATGCATTTGAACTCCATGCAGCCTCATTGGCTATTGTGTAATCATCCTGCAGATTACAGGTTTTTATCAGCCAGATTTTACGAGCAAAATTTGGACGAGTTCGAAATACTAACGCATTTTAATAAAGTATTTTAAAAGAAGACGTGGTCGGTAGGGACACCAGGTCATGGGAAGAAAGGGTATTCAGTGTTGGAAAATGTAATAACCATAGCAGCAACAAACCAAAAGACAAAGTTCAATTAAAATTATACAGTACACGAGTGCGACGCCCATGCAGTTCCACAAAGTTTCTTAGCCCGGACAATATTTTATTTAATTATATTTATTTTTTATTCTCAACAGTATATCCCCGCCAGGCTCAGGTTTTCCTAAATTTGCCATCAGTTACTGATACAAATTGTTGTGCAACAAAAACAGAAGGATACCCATTTTTATAATATCATGAAAAGGGTGAAAGGTAGCAATTACCTGTAAATTATTAAAATACTTAAAAAATTTCAAATGCCCTGCCTCGTTTACAATTATTTCCCTAATTTAGCTTTCACAAAAGTGGTACAATTGAAATTTTATATCATCCCATCTAACATATCTTTAGCTACACCTGCTATGGGTATCACTATTTTCACAATAGGTACAACCCGTTAAGGGTTGCAAATTTTCATATTATCTTTGGGCAAATCGCTGTTTTTCATTACATGAAATATTACAGTTATAATTTTACATCACTTACATAAATAAAAGAAATGCAGGTTTTAAAGTTTGGAGGAAGTTCTGTAGCCAACTCAGTTAACATTAATAAAGTTGTTGCAATTGTAAAAGAGAAAATTAAAGAAGATGCAACCATTGTTGTTGTATCAGCATTTGGTGGTATTACGGATATTTTATTACAATGCAGTCAGTTGGCTGCCGAAGGAAATGAAAACTACAAACAAAAATTACACGAAGCAGAACTGCGTCATCTTAATACGGTAAAAGAGTTAATTACCATTACGCAACAAAGTGCTGTACTAAGCATGGTAAAAACTTTGTGCAACGAAATTGAAGATATACATACTGGAATTTTTTTATTGAAAGAATTATCAGAACGTACCAAAGACAGGATTGTGAGTTATGGCGAAATTTTATCTTCTAAAATTATTGCTGCTAAATTAAACACAGATGCCTTTGTATGCGAATGGATAAATTCAGCACAACTAATTACTACCAATGCAAATTATGGTGCAGCCTCTGTTGATTTTACAGTTACTGATAAAAAAATTGTAAATTATTTTAAGGCAACAAATTCTTCCCTATTTATTATGCCGGGTTTTATAGCTTCAGATGCAAGTGGGGTAAATACTACTCTAGGTAGGGGAGGGTCAGACTATACGGCCGCCATTGTTGCAGCAGCATTAGATGTAAAAGTTTTAGAAATTTGGACAGATGTTTCGGGTATGATGACCGCTGACCCAAGGTTGGTTACCAATGTTAAAATTATTCCGCAGATTTCTTACCAGGAAGCAATGGAGCTATCTCATTTTGGAGCCAAAGTTATTTATCCTCCAACTATACAACCTGTTAGGGGTAAAGGTATTAAAACATGGATCAAAAATACTTTTGCTCCTCAAGATGCCGGAACAGTTATTCAGCAAGAAGCGGATAATAACAGCAATAGTATAAGAGGAATTTCCAGTATCAACAGCATTGCGTTATTAAGTCTTGAAGGTAGTGGTATGGTAGGAATTCCTGGCTTCTCCAAAAGATTATTTGAAGCTTTGGCAGTTAAAAAAATCAATGTGATTTTAATAACCCAAAGTTCCTCCGAACATTCAATTTGTGTTGGTATTGATGCATCCAATGCAGACATGGCAAAAAAAATTATTGATGAAGCATTTGCTTACGAGATTGAAACAAAAAAAGTAGATCCGATTATTGTTGAAAATGAGTTGGCAATAGTTGCATTGGTGGGCGACAATATGAAAAGTCATCCTGGTATTAGTGGTAAAATGTTTGGTAATCTTGGGCGTAATGGAGTAAACGTACGTGCCATTGCACAAGGGTCTTCAGAAAGAAATATTTCGGCGGTGATAGCAGCACAGGATGTAAAAAAGGCCATCAATGTATTGCACGAAGAATTTTTTGAAACCGTATACAAAGAGATCAATCTTTTTATTGCAGGCGTGGGCAATGTGGGTGGTAAATTAGTTGCACAAATATTACAGCAACAGCAATTTCTTTTACAAAATCTACATTTAAAAATAAACGTTGTTGGTTTATGTAACAGTAAAAAAATGCTTTTTAAAGATGAAGGTATTAATTTGAACCAATGGAAAGAATTATTGCTTAATGAAGGTGAAACAATGAACACGCAACAATTCATCAACAGAATACAGGCAAAGAATTTGCGCAATGCTGTTTTTGCAGATGTTACTGCTAATGAAATGGTAGCTACCTGTTATGAAGAGTTATTACAAAAAAGTATTTCTGTGGTGGCTTGCAATAAAATTGCCTGTTCTTCCTCTTTTGAGTACTATACAAAATTAAAAAATCTTTCAAGAGAATTCAATGCTCAGTTTTTGTTTGAAACGAATGTGGGAGCCAGTTTACCTATTATTGGCACACTCAACGATTTGATGCGGGGTGGCGATAAAATAAATAGGATTCAGGCAGTATTAAGTGGCACGCTAAATTTTGTTTTTAATAATTACGATGGTAAAAAAAGTTTTGCAACCATTGTTAAGCAAGCACAGGATGAAGGGTATACCGAACCTGATCCACGCCTAGATTTAAGCGGTAAGGATGTGATGCGTAAAATAATGATACTTGCACGTGAAGCCGGCAATGTGATTGAAATGGAAGATATTGCTAACAATAATTTTATGCCTGCGGCATGTATGTTAGGTTCTGTAGAAGATTTCTACAAATCAATGGAAACACATGAAGCTCATTTTAAAATTTTGTTTGTTAAAGCCGGATTAAATAAATTAAAATTTGTGGCTAGTTTTGAAAATGGCAAAGCTTCGGTAGGGTTACAGCACATCGGGCCGGAGCATGATTTATATCATCTGTATGGAAAAGATAATATTGTACTTTTTTACACAGATCGTTATGTAGAACAGCCATTGGTTATAAAGGGTGCAGGTGCAGGTGCAGATGTAACAGCATCAGGTGTATTTGGCGATATTATTAAAGCATCCAGGGTATAAAATTGGTTGCTATTTTTTCGAAAAAAAAGAAAAAAAGTACGTGTATGAATGAACAGGTTAGCAAAATTTCAGCAAATGACAGAAAACTCAATTATTTTCCTTTAGGCGATCGAGGTAAAACTGTACAGGTACTAGCACCAGCAACTGTTGCCAATTTGGTTTGTGGATTCGATGTGTTGGGCATGTGCTTAAACGAACCCAATGATTTAATGGAAATTAAATTACTTGATGAAAAAAAAATCGTAATCATCAGTGCAGACGGGTATCCGTTACCGCTGGATCCTGCTCTAAATACCGCTGGTGCACCACTGGTTGAAATGATCAATGAATTACCTGATAATATTGGGTTTGAAGTAACCATTCATAAAAAAATAAAACCTGGTAGCGGGATAGGCTCAAGTGCTGCAAGTGCTGCTGGTGCAGTGGTAGGCGCTAATTATTTATTAAATGATTTTTTTTCTAAACCGGATCTTGTACGCTTTGCTATGTTTGGCGAAAAAGTAGCCTCCGGTGTAAAACATGCTGATAATATTGCACCTGGTATTTACGGCGGCATCACATTAATCCGTAGCATTCATCCATTGGATATTGTACCAATATCTTCTCCACAATTATTTGTAACCATTGTTCATCCCCAGATAGAAGTACGTACTTCAGATGCACGGCAAATACTTCGCAAAGAAGTTTTGTTAAAAGATGCGATTAAGCAATGGGGTAATATTGCTGGACTGGTAGCTGGTTTTATTCAAAATGACCTTGCGTTAATCGGTCGTTCTTTGGAAGATGTTATTATTGAACCGGTGAGAAGTATTTTAATTCCTGGCTTTGATGAAGTGAAGTTGAAGTGTAAAGTAACTGGTGCATTGGGCGGTGGCATTTCTGGTTCTGGACCATCTATTTTTATGTTAAGTAAAGATAAAAAAACCGCCATCGAAGTAGAAACTGTCATGAAAGAAATTTACAACAAGATTGGTTTGGCGTACCATACTTATGTAACAACAATTAATCAAACGGGTGTTAAAATAGTTATCGGATAAAAAAGTTTTGTACTTAGCTTTTGTCCTACTATTAGGCATCGTTGTGTCACTCACTTGTACCAAAAATCATTATTGAGCATTCTAACATTAGCAATACAATGCAGTACTACAGTACCAATCATCAATCACCCAAAGTAGATTTTAAACAAGCAACTATAAACGGACAGGCGCCAGATAAGGGCTTGTACTTTCCTGAACAAATTCCCCTTCTGTCAAAAGAGTTCATAGAAAATATTGCCAATTATTCAAACGAGGAAATTGCTTACGAGGTAATTAAACCATATGTGAGCGATGCAATTCCCGAACAAGAACTTCGAAAGATAGTAAACGAAACAATCAACTTCAATATTCCATTGATAAAAGTAACTGATGCCATTTTTTCTTTGGAGTTGTATCATGGTCCCACACTCGCTTTTAAAGATATTGGAGCAAGATTTATGAGTCGCTGTCTTGGTTATTTTGTAAAAAATCTTTCAAAAAAAGTAACAGTGCTGGTAGCAACTTCAGGTGATACCGGTGGAGCGGTAGCCAATGGGTTTTTTGATGTGGATGGGGTAGATGTGGTAATACTATATCCATCTGGGAAAGTGAGTTCGGTACAGGAAAAACAATTAACCACGCTGGGTAAAAATATTCATGCACTCGAAGTTGCTGGTACATTTGATGATTGCCAGCAAATGGTAAAGCAGGTATTTACAGATGCAGCATTGAATAAAAAATTATTTTTAACCTCCGCTAATTCAATCAATGTAGCACGATGGTTGCCACAGCAGTTTTATTATTTCTTTGCCTACAAACAATGGCTTTTAAAAAATAATCCACCGGTAATAGCAGTACCTAGTGGTAATTTTGGTAATATCTGTGCAGGTATTTTAGCGTATGTTTCAGGATTACCTGTAAAACATTTTATTGCAGCGTGCAATGCCAATGATATCGTACCCAGCTTTATGCAGACAGAAAAATACGAGCCCAAAAAAGCTATAGCAACTATCTCTAATGCCATGGACGTGGGCAATCCAAGTAATTTTATACGTATCCTCGAAATTTTTCAGCACCAGTTTATTGATCTTAAAAAAGTATTAAGCAGTTACAGTATTTCTGATGAAGAAACAAAAAGTACTTTGCAAAAAGTGTATCAAACAGAAGGGTATTTATTAGACCCACACGGTGCAGTTGGTTATTATGCTTTACAGCAATATTTACAAAACAATCCAACAGAAAAAGGTATCGTTTTAGAAACTGCTCATCCCGTTAAATTTTATGATGTGGTAGAACCCGTAATTGGAGAAGCTGTACCAATACCAGTTACAGTGCAGCAACAACTACGGTTAGAAAAAAAGAGTACTAAAATTGCTGCAGAAGTGGATTTGCTTAAACAATTTTTATTGTCTTTATAAAAAATTGGTTAAAACTTATGGAGTGAGGGTCACACAAATATTAAGAAATTAATATTTTATTGCCACTTATCATGGGCTTAAAATAAATTGTAATAGTAAAAATATCACCCATCTTATGGTAAGTAATTGCCTGAGCAAGAGAAAGCGTTGTTACAACGAAAAATACATGGTACTATTTAGCCATAGATTGTTCAACGATTTCATCCATTGTAATTCCAGAATGACTTTCATCGTAAATACATTCCCCATTTTTAATTAGGAGTACTTGTGGCGACTCGTGACTAACATCAAATATTGCTGCTATCTTTTGAGAAATATCTCTGTGTTTGATAAGGTCCAGGTAATAAAAATCTATTCCTTCTGGCGTAGATCCTCTTTCCAGCCTGCCTTTAGCCATACTGCTTATAGAACAGCGAGTACTATGTTTAAAAATAAGTTGAGGTTTTACTTTTGATAAATCTTTAACCTCACTTAATTGAGATTCATTGCTTATTTCAGTCCAGTTCATATTTTGTGTAAATAACCTTTTTAGTGAATAATCTTTTCTGTCATAGGGCAACCCGTACCTCTTCTGCTTGCTCCGCAAGAAGTTAAACTAATAACAGTAACAATGGTAAATAATGCCAGTAAAATAAATTTTTTCATTTTTGTTAATTTGCTGATTTAAAAGAATCAATTAAAAATAAAGATACAAAACTTGACTTAACAAGATGTGAGCCGTGTTTTTTCATTATTAAAATCTTAACTTGCCTTTAGTATTTTAATAACCTGTTAGTAACGGAAAAGTAATTATACAAATTGTATTTATTAATATTAATTTAATAGTAACCAATATAAAACAACCAAAAATCCCCAATGCCTCTACAATTAATTCGTCCAATTGCCTTTATTGATTTAGAAACTACAGGTGTAAACTTATCTACAGACAGAATTGTAGAAATAGCCATGATTAAAATTTTGCCAGATGGTAGCAGGCAGGTAAAGCGAAAGCTAATCAATCCTCAAATGCCAATTCCGGAAGTAACAACGGCCATTCATGGCATTACGGATGAAATGGTTAAAAATGCCCCCACTTTTAAACAAGCAGGAAATGAGTTAAAGCAGTTTATTGAAAATTGTGATATGGGGGGTTATAACAGTAACCGGTTTGATATACCAATGTTGATGGAAGAATTTTTACGTGCAGGTATGGAGGTAGACCTTAGTACCCGCAGAATGGTAGACGTTCAACATATTTTTTATACGATGGAGCCACGGACTTTAACTGCTGCATATAAATATTATTGCGAAAAGGAATTGATAGATGCCCATAGTGCAGAGGCCGATGTAAATGCTACTATTGATGTTTTACTGTCGCAGATGCAACGTTATCCACAGTTAGGTAATTCAGTTGATAGTATTTTAGGTTCTATTGGCGAGGAAAAAATTGTTGATTATGCCCGCCGTTTTTTATTTAATGAAAAGGGCATAGAAGTTTTTAATTTTGGTAAACATAAAGGTCGCCCAGTTGTTGATGTATTAAGAGCAGAGCCGCAATATTACGATTGGATGATGAGAGGAGATTTTCCTTTACACACAAAGAAAAAGTTGACAGAAATATTGAACAGAACGTTGTTAAAGAATAATTAAAGAGCCGATTCTAAATATCTTGATAATTGAAATATTACACACAAATAGTATTTTCGCCATAAAGTACATCGATAAAGATTTGGAAAAGCTAGTTATTATACCAACATTTAACGAAAAAGAAAATATCGCCTCAATTATTGATGCAGTTTTTTTATTAAATCAACAGTTTCATGTATTAATTATTGATGATGGTTCTCCAGATGGAACAGCAACTATTGTTAAATCACTTTATTCAAAATACTCAGGTCAGTTATTTTTAGAAGAACGGAAAGGAAAACTAGGTTTGGGTACTGCTTACATTCATGGTTTTCGTTGGGCACTGCAAAAAGGCTATCAGTTTATTTTTGAAATGGATGCAGATTTTTCTCACAATCCAAATGATTTACAAAGATTGTATGAAGCTTGTAAAAATGGTGCAGGTGTAGCTGTTGGATCTAGGTATATAAAAGGTGGTGCTGTCGAAAATTGGCCTGCTAACCGTATTGCATTATCTAAAGGGGCTTCACTATATACAAGAATTATTACCTGGATGCCTGTAAAAGATCCTACTGCTGGTTTTGTTTGCTACCGAAAAGAAGTATTAGAAGCAATTAATTTATCAGGAATAAATTTTGTTGGTTATGCTTTTCAAATTGAAATGAAATTTGCTTCATGGAAGTTAGGTTTTAAAATAAAAGAAGTGCCCATCACTTTTAAAGATAGAAAGTTAGGCGATAGTAAAATGAATAAGGGTATCATTAAAGAAGGTGTTTTAGGTGTGCTTAAATTACGCTGGATGAGCCTTTTTAAAAACTATCGAAGCAATGTAAAAAATACCTATTCCAATAATACCCATAATGTTGAGCAGCCCGAAATTGTGCTGGAATCAAAATGATATGTAGTTTTTAATCCCAATTATTTTATTAGCCAGTATCCAGCCAAAGATCAATGGGTTTTTTAACTACGGGAGTAAATGGCAACATTATTTTTTTACCTTCTCTTGCCGAAGCATAGGCTGCATATAAAATTTCCAATACTGCACGGCCATCCTCACCCGTTACCAAAGGTTGTTTATCTTGTTGTACACATTCAATAAAATGTTTTAATTCGTGAGGGTAACCCTGGTTAAATACCTCTTCAAATACCGTAAAGCTCCAGCCAATAGTTGTATCTGCTTTTTCCATCGCATAGCCATAACCAGTTTTGCTATATGATATGGCAGCATTACCCATAAACAGGTCGGCATATACAACACCACTTGTACCATGTACTTCACTTTTATCATCCATGCCACCATATTTAGCCCAACTGTTTTCAGCAACGGCAGTTACGCCATTTTCAAACTCTAGTATCACTACTGAATTGTCTTCGCCTTTTGTACGCCCACCATGCAATACTGTTGACAGCGACGCATACACGCTTTTAACCTTACCATTGTTCAGCATCCACCTAAACCAGGCAATGGCGTGGCAACCCATATCCATCAAAACTCCGCCACCAGAAAGGTTCACATCATAAAACCAATCTGTATGCGGGCCAGAATGTTTTTCAGATTGTTTGAGCATATAAATATTTCCAATTGCACCTTCTTTCACCATTTGTCTAACACGTTCATATTTTGGGGCAAAGCAAAGTTCTTCTGCATACATCAATTTTACACCCGCTTTTTTGCAGGCATCAATCATGGCATCCGCCTCTTCAATAGTGATGGCCAATGGTTTTTCAATGATGATATGTTTACCGGCAGCCGCGGCTTTCAATGTTGTTGCAGCATGGAGATAGTTGGGCAAACAAATATCAACTACTTCACAACCTGAAAGTTCTATGATCTCATCAATGTCATCAAACCATTGTGGAATATTATGTTTTTCTGCAAAGGCTTTTGCCTTATCTCTATTGCGGGCATACACTGCTACCACTTCTGCTTCAGGTACAAAGCGGTGATAACTCTCCATATGAATGTCTGTGATAAAACCTGCTCCCAAAATGGCTACTTTTGTTTTTAGCATTGTATATTGTTAATTTGAGTGAAAGATATATTTTTTAATTTTAGCTTACCTATAATTAAAGATATTTAGAAACCTGCGCATATAGTAGTGTTATTAATTCTGCAACTCCTTATCTTTAACTATATTTTTAATTAAGTGACCGATCGCTTATACACTTGCCAATAAACATTAATGAAACAAACAAATAATTACCTGCTCCCCTTTATACTGGTGACCAGTTTATTTTTTTTCTGGGGATTCTTACACAATCTTGACCCCATATTGATACCACACCTTAGAAGAGCCTTTAGTTTAACTACGCTGCAGGCTTCTCTAGTTGATTCAGCAGTATTTATTGCCTATTTTGTAATGGCTATTCCAGCAGGGATCATCATGAAAAAATATGGGTATAAAACAGGTATTTTAATAGGGTTGGCTTTTTTTGCTATTGGCTGTTTTCTGTTTGTGCCTGCCGCCAATACGATGCAATACGCTTTTTTTCTGGCAGCATTGTTCGTGGTTTCCTGCGGGTTAACTATTCTTGAAACGGCAGCAAATCCTTACGCAACTATACTTGGAGCTCCGGAAACATCCACACAGCGGTTAAATTTAGCGCAGTCATTTAATGGACTTGCTGCTTTTTTAGCACCTATCACCGGGGGCATTTTTATTCTTTCAGAACACCCTGCAGATGAAGCTACAGTGGCAGCTATGACTGAACAGGCTCGTACAGCTTATTTGCTTTCAGAAACAGCCACCGTTAAAATGCCCTACATCATACTGGGCTGTGTAATTCTTTTAATGGCAGCAATTTTCTACTTCTTTAAATTACCGGATAAAAAGGATGAAGACGAAATAGGGAAAAAAGGAATTTTTCATGCATTAAAATATAAGCACCTGAGTTGGGCTGTTGCAGCACAATTTTTTTATGTGGGGGCACAAGTATGTGTACTTAGTTTTTTAATTCTTTTTGCTACAAGAGCTGCCGGCGTAACTGAAAAAGAGGCTTCCTGGTATTCAGGTGTAGCAGGGTTGGCTTTTATGCTAGGCCGTTTTTTGGGAACGTTTTTAATGAAATACATAGATCCGCCAAAGTTACTTTCCATCTATTCAGTACTGTGTATTCTATTATCACTGATAACTATTTTTGGCTCGGGTATCATCACATTATATGCCGTAATCGGAATATCTTTTTTTATGTCCATCATGTTTCCAACTATTTTTGCACTGGGAATAAAAGATCTTGGATCAGATACTAAATCAGGATCAAGTCTAATCATTATGTCGATTGTAGGCGGTGCAGTATTACCACCTATATTAGGAATAATAGCTGATAAAACACATAATATTCAATACGGTTATGTTGTACCGCTGGTTTGTTTTATTGTTGTGATGTATTTTGGATTAAAAGGATATAAACATAATGAAAAGGCTGTTGAAGTTTTAAAATAATTTAAAATAAATATATGCGACGATATTGCCTTGCGCTTGATTTAGTTGATGATGAAAAAATGATAGGTGAATATGAAGGGTATCACCAGCATTTGAGACCAGAGATAAAGAAAAGTATTTTAGATTCTGGTGTGTTGGTAATGGATATTTACCGGGTGGGTAACCGCCTCTTTATGATTATGGAAGTGAAGGATGATTTTAGTTTTGAAGAAAAAACTATGGCAGATGCTGCCAATGAAAAAGTACAGGAATGGGAACAATTAATGTGGAAATATCAGCAGCCTTTACCAGTGGCAAAGCCCGGTGAAAAATGGATATTGATGAAACAGATTGCTTCATTAGATTAAGCATACCTGTTTCTATTTAACCTTACAAAAATAATTCGTACTTATTTAGAAAAATAAAAATTATGTTTAGTCTGAAAAATAAAAGTGCTATCATAACAGGCGCTGCAAGTGGTATTGGTAAAGCAATTGCCATTATTTTTGCAAAGCAGGGAGCTGCTGTTCATTTACTTGATATGAATGAACAGGGTTTGCAGGAGACCGTTCAGGAAATACTGGAGCAAGATGGCACAGCCAAGGCTTATGTAGCGGATGTAACCAACCAGCAAGCCATTAAATTATTGTTTGAAAAAATCGGACAAATAGATATCCTTGTAAACTGTGCTGGCATCTCTAATATCGGTAAAGCTGATAACACTTCCGAAGAAGACTTTGATAAAGTATTTAAAGTAAATGTAAAAGGTATTTACAACTGCCTGCATGAAGTAATTCCAATAATGCAGCAACAAAAAAGTGGTGTAATTCTTAACCTTGCATCGGTAGCAAGTAGTGTGGGCTTAACGGATCGATTTGCTTATAGCATGAGTAAAGGTGCGGTAGTAGGTATGACATTGTCTGTTGCCAAAGATTTTATCAATGATGGAATTCGTTGCAATTGTATCTCTCCGGGCAGGGTACATACACCTTTTGTAGATAATTTTCTGGCCAAAACTTACCCCGGTAAAGAGCAGGAAATGTTTGAGAAATTATCAAAAACACAACCCATTGGCCGCATGGCAAAACCAGTAGAAATAGCACACCTTGTTTTATATTTATGTTCAGACGAAGCTGGATTTGTTACCGGTTGCGATTACCCAATTGATGGTGGGTTTATTAAATTGAATACACCTTAGTTGGCTGTGACAAAAAATGAAAAGTAGCGAGTGTTCAATTTAATTAAAAATTACTAATTTATCATAGATATTTGCAATAGGTATTTTATACTTTAATCTTTCAAAATTAAAAAATAGAAAATGAAACTAATTCGGTTTGGTTCGTTGAACAAAGAAAAGCCTGGTGTTTGTGTTGATGGAGTTAATTACGATGTGTCGGCTTTTGTGAAAGAGTATGATGAAGTTTTTTTTACTGAAGATGGACTAGCACGTTTGGCGGTAATTGTAAAAGAACATACAGCAACACTGCCCAAAGTTGCTGATGGAGTAAGATTGGGTTCGCCTGTTGCAAGGCCATCAAAGATTATTTGTATCGGATTAAATTATGCCGATCATGCAAAAGAAACGAATGCAACACCGCCTGCAGAACCTGTTATTTTTATGAAAGCAACTACTGCCATCGTTGGTCCTTTTGATGAAGTGGTTATCCCTAAAAATTCGGTAAAAACTGATTGGGAAGTAGAACTGGCAGTGGTTATAGGAAAGAAAGCAAGTTATGTGACAGAAGCCAATGCAATGGAGTATGTTGCCGGTTATTGCCTGCACAATGATATTAGCGAAAGAGAATTTCAATTGGAAAAGGGCGGCACCTGGGATAAAGGAAAAGGCTGCGATACGTTTGCACCCTTAGGCCCGTGGATGGTTACTAAGGACGAAATTGCCGATGTACACCAATTAAAACTTTGGTTAAAAGTAAATGGACAAACTATGCAAAATGGAACCACTTCTAACCTGATTTTTAGTATCCCATTTTTGATAGCTTATGTAAGCCAGTTTATGACTTTGTTACCGGGTGATGTTATTTCAACTGGTACTCCAGCTGGCGTAGGCCTCGGGTTTAATCCCCCCGTTTATTTAAAAGCAGGTGATATAATGGAACTGGGTATTGATGGTTTGGGAAGTAGTAAACAAACTTGTATTGCATATGCAGCGAATTGATGCACACCAGCATTTCTGGCAATTTGATCCAGTTCGTGATAGCTGGATAAATGAAGAGATGGAGGTAGTTAAACAGGATTTTTTACCGGCCAATCTTAAACCATTGTTGCAACAAAATAATATCGATGGTTGCGTGGTGGTTCAAAGCGATCAGTCAGAAAAAGAAAATACTTTTCACCTGAACAATGCAGCAAATGCTGATTTTATAAAAGGAATTGTAGGCTGGATTGATTTGCAGGCTGAAAATGTGGAAGAGCGGTTGGCATATTATAGTTCTTTTAAAATAATGAAAGGATTCAGGCATGTGTTGCAGGGAGAAACTGACAGGGGGCTGATGCTGAAACCTGCATTTATGAATGGTATCAGCAAATTGCAGCAATTTGAATTTACTTATGACATCCTTATTTTCCCCGACCAGCTACAATATTTACCAGCTTTGGTGGAGGCATTCCCCAATCAAAAATTTGTGATTGATCATATTGCCAAACCTAATATCAAAGAACAAAAAATAGCTGATTGGAAAAAAAATATACAGGCATTGAGGGAGTATAAAAATTTGTACTGTAAAATATCGGGTATGGTTACAGAAGCTGATTGGAAAGGTTGGGAACAAAAAGATTTTACGCCTTACTTGGACACCGTAGTAGAAACTTTTGGAAGTGATAGAATTATCTTTGGTTCTGACTGGCCGGTTTGCCTGGTAGCCGCATCTTACCAGCAAATGCTTATTATTGTTACAGACTATTTTTCTTCTTTTACTGAAAATGAGCAGGCAAATTTTTTTGGATTGAATGCTGTTCAATTTTATAATCTATAAATATTATCAAAATGGATCTTGGTTTAAAAGATAAAGTGATTGTAGTAAGTGGCGGTGCCAAAGGCATTGGAGAAGGTATTGTAAAAGTATTGGCTGCAGAAGGCGCCATCCCGGTAATAATCGGAAGAAGTGAAGTTGATAATATAAAAACGGTTAAAGACGTAGAAGCTGCCGGTGGCAGGGCTTTTCAGATAGTAGCCGAATTAACTGAACCTGAAGCAAGCGAGGCTGCTATTAAGTTGGTAATAGAAAAATTCGGTCGTATTGATGGATTGGTAAACAATGCGGGTGTTAATGATGGTGTAGGGCTGGAAAATGGTAACTATCATGATTTTATGGCATCACTGCACAAGAATCTGGTGCATTATTATTTGCTTGCGCAACATGCATTGCCCGAACTAAAAAAGTCGAAGGGCGCTATAGTAAATATCACTTCAAAAACTGCAGATACCGGACAGGGCAATACTTCTGCTTACGCCGCCTCCAATGGTGGCCGCAATGCGTTAACCAGAGAATGGGCGATTGAGTTATTGAAATATGGGATCCGTGTAAATGCAGTGGTAGTGGCCGAATGTTTTACACCGCTGTATGAAAAATGGATTCAAACTTTGCCTGATCCCGCCGAAAAATTAAAAGATATCGAATCAAAAATACCATTGGGAAACCGAATGACAACGGCAGAGGAAATTGCCAATGCTGTGGTATTTTTATTATCTCCCCGATCAAGTCATACTACCGGGCAACTGGTATATGTAGATGGAGGATATGTACATTTAGACAGGGCTTTGGCGAATGCTTGAGTTGATAGTTAATAGTTAATTGTTGATAGTTAGTAGTTGATAGGGAATGGTTGGCAAGGGATAGTAAGCGTTCATATTCCATTTATAAAAGGATATTATCATGTCGGATCTTATCAAATCAAAAAAATATAAAATAATAATTACAATGAAAAACCTGGCTAATTTTTTTTTCTTACTATCAATGGTAGTATGCTCTTTTACAACACCACCCAAAAAACTTAGGGTAGTTTTCTTTGGCGATTCCATTACACAGGCGGGTGTGCAGCCAACTGGCTATATTACAAAACTGGATAGCATTGTTAAGCAAGCTCATTTGCCAAATTCGGTTGAATTGATTGGTGCCGGTATTGGTGGTAACAAAGTATATGATTTATATTTAAGAATGGAAGCGGATGTGCTGGAAAAAAATCCTGATGTGGTGCTGATTTATGTGGGCATTAATGATGTGTGGCACAAAGCCAGTTCAGGCACGGGAACAGACCCGGATAAATTCGATAAATTTTACAGGGCTATTATTAAAAGATTACAGGATAAAAATATCAAAGTAATTCTTTGCACACCGTCTGTTATTGGGGAACGCAATGACAATTCCAATCAGCAGGATGGCGATCTTAATCAATACAGTAATATCATCAGGTCAATTGCAAAAGATATGTCATTACCGGTTTGTGATTTACACAATGCTTTTTCAGACTATTTAAAAGTAAATAATCCAAGCAATGAAGAGAAAGGAATTTTAACTGTTGATAGGGTTCACCTGAATGAAAAAGGAAATTTATTTGTAGCCAATCAAATGTGGAAGGTATTGCAAAATGCAGTGAAATAAAGTTCTTCAACAACAGTAATTTAAGTCAAATTAATTCATCAAGATTTTAAATGCCGATGTTACTTTCTAAAGTCAATCTTAAAAAAATAGATTCCAATGTAGGTACGCTTCCGGATGAAACCATTTTCGCTTTACCCGAAAAAGTAGTACAATTTGGTACCGGTGTGTTGCTGCGTGGACTACCGGATTATTTTATTGATAAGGCTAACAAAGCTGGAATATTTAGCGGTAGAATTGTTGTTGTAAAATCAACCGATAGTGGCGATGCAACTGCATTTGATCAACAGGATGGTTTGTATACCTTGTGTATGCGGGGAGTAGTTGATGGCGAGCCTGTTGAAGAAAATGTGATATCTTCTTCCATCAGCAGGGTATTATCAGCCAATAAAGAATGGAATACAATTTTGCAATGTGCCCACAATCCCGATCTGTCAGTTATCATTTCCAATACTACCGAAGTGGGCATTACATTGGTTAAGGAGGGTATCAATAGTAATCCACCGGTTTCTTATCCGGGTAAATTACTGGCATTTTTACACGAACGCTTTACTGCTTTTAAAGGAAGTGTTGAAGCTGGTTTGGTGATTGTTCCTACAGAATTAATTTCCGATAATGGTACTAAATTAAAGTCAATCCTGTTGGAACTGTCAGATTTAAATGGACTGAATATAAATTTTAAAGTATGGCTAAATGATCACAATCGTTTTTGTAATTCTTTGGTTGATAGAATTGTTCCTGGCAAACCCGATGCAGCCACCAAAGCATTGTTGGAAACACAATTAGGTTACGAGGATGAACTGCTCACTATGAGCGAAGTGTATAGTTTGTGGGCTATTCAGGGAGATGAATATATTAAATCCGTATTGTCTTTTGCGGAAGCAGATAAAGGTGTTATCATCACCAATGATATTACTATTTTTAAAGAACTAAAATTACGGTTACTTAACGGTACGCATACACTAAGTTGTGGGGTTGCTTTTTTAGCCGGCTTTGCAACGGTGAAGGATGCGATGGATGATAGCTTTCTTGCAAATTTTGTAAAAGAATTAATGACCATTGAAATAGCGAAGGCTATTCCTTATCCGGTTCCTGAAAAGGAGGCAACAGCATTTGCCTTAAACGTAATTGATCGTTTTAGTAATCCAAGTATCGCACATCAATGGATAAGCATTACACTCAATTATACCTCTAAACTAAAAATGAGAGTGGTGCCGGTTTTACAACAGTATTATAAAGTTTACAATACAGTTCCTGAAAAAGTTGCCATTGGTTTTGCAGCGTGGCTTTTATTTATGAAAGCGACCAAAAAAGACGGCAATGTTTACCAGGGTGAATTAAATGGACAAGCTTATCCTATCAAAGATGAAATGGCAGGTTATTTCTTTGACCTTTGGCAAAATTTATCTCCTGAAGCCGTTGTTAAAGCAGCATTAAGTAATTCATCTTTATGGGATACAGATTTGACATTGATTCCGGGTTTTGCAAAAGTAGTTACAGAAAAGCTGCAAAAAATAATTGAACTTGGCATGATAGCCGTGATTCATTCTTCGGGTTGGGTAACACCGCAGGACTGGCTTACCAGGATAAATGATGCGTAAATACATAGTAGAAGATTGGCTTTGTTGCTGAAATTGCTGCATTATTGTTAATCAAATAAACTAAAATGGTTCTTTCCTCCTTTAGGAGTAGGTGTAAAATAAAATATATGAAACAGCAGGTTTTAAAAGTGCACAAGGATGATAATGTATTGGTAGCATTAACCAATTTATCAAAAGCGGCTACAATTGTTTTTGAAAATGAAACGTATGTTTTGCAGGAGGACATCAATGCCAAACACAAATTTTTTACCACCGATATGCAGCCCGGGGATAAGGTGATTATGTATGGTGTGCTGGTAGGTACCGCACAGTCATTTATTCCAAAAGGCGGCTGGATGTCGACCGCTAATGTAAAGCATGCAGTTGAACCTTATGCATGGAGGCAAACAGATTATAAATGGACGGCTCCCGATATATCAAAGTTTGCTGGCAGAACCTTTAATGGTTATCATCGCAATGATGGTACGGTTGGTACTGCCAATTACTGGTTATTTATTCCTACCGTTTTTTGTGAAAACAGAAACCTGGATGTAATAAGAGAAGCATTACAAAATGAATTGGGCTATGCAGTAACGGATAAGTATAAACGCTATACACACCAGTTGCTGGAAGCGTTTAAAAAAGGAGAAGATATTGAAGCAGTAAACATTTTTGATACACCAGTATCTGGTGCCACTGCACGGCCATTTAAAAATGTAGACGGTATTAAATTTTTAAATCACCAGGGGGGCTGTGGTGGTACTCGCCAGGATGCAGCATTGTTAGGCAAGCTGCTAGCTGCTTATGCCAATCATCCCAATGTTGCAGGTGTAACTGTGATGAGTTTAGGTTGTCAGAATTTGCAGGTAGGTGATTTTACCACAGAGTTAAAAAAACGTAACCCCGGCTTTGATAAACCTTTGTATATTTTTGAACAACAACAGTCGCAAAGCGAAGAACAACTTGTTGCTGATGCCATCAAAAAAACGTTTGAAGGTTTGGTACAAATTAATAAAATAGAAAGAAAACCTGCTACACTGGATAAATTATGCATCGGTGTTAAATGTGGTGGCAGCGATGGTTTTAGTGGTATTTCTGCCAACCCAGCTGTCGGTTATACAAGTGATCTTGTGGTGGCATTGGGAGGTAAAATATTACTCGCTGAATTTCCTGAATTGTGCGGAGCAGAGCAAAATTTACTTGATCGTACAAGTGATGAAACTATTGCAGGCAAGTTTATTTATCTAATGAAAGATTACAATGATGCGGCTGTTAAAGTAGGTTCCGGCTTTCACATGAATCCATCTCCCGGAAATATAAAAGATGGTCTGATAACAGATGCCATCAAAAGTACAGGCGCAGCTAAAAAGGGCGGCACATCGCCAGTAGTAGATGTGTTAGATTATACCGAACCTGTTACAAAACCTGGTTTAAGTTTAGTATGTACACCCGGCAATGATGTGGAAGCCACCACGGGCAAAGCTGCCAGCGGAGCTACGTTAATTTTATTTACTACGGGGTTAGGTACACCAACCGGCAATCCTGTTTGCCCTACCATTAAAGTGTCTACCAACAGCAATTTAACCAAACGGATGAACGATATTATTGACATAGATACCGGTCCAATTATTGAAGGTGAAAAAACAATTGAAGCAATGGGCGAAGACATACTGGAGTATTGCATAAAAGCGGCCAGTGGAGAAATTATTCCCAAAGCGGTCTTGTTAAATCAGGATGATTTTATTCCGTGGAAGCGGGGAGTGAGTTTGTAAACTCCTATTCCCCTGAAGTGGGAATTTAGTACGATTCTTTATTTGAATTATTTGGAGAAGTGCTAGTGTTGTGGATGTTTTTATAGGACAAGCTTTTGTACTACTATTAAACATCGTTGTGTCACTCACTTGTACACTTACAGCTTCAGGGAACATCGACTAGCAGTAGCAGTTTCATCCTTGATTTATAAAAATAGGCTCACATGAAAAAATTTATAGACGATAACTTTTTATTGCACAGTAAAGCTGCCATTGAACTATACCACGGTTTTGCAAAAGAAATGCCCATCATTGATTACCACAATCATTTATCACCGGAGCAAATTGCCAATGATATTAATTTTGAAAACCTCACCCAGCTTTGGTTGTATGGCGATCATTATAAATGGAGGGCCATGCGTGCCAATGGCATAAAAGAAAAATACATTACCGGCGATGCAACTGATTATGAAAAATTTGAACAATGGGCAGCAACGGTTCCTTACACATTGCGCAATCCTTTGTATCACTGGACACACCTGGAGTTGCAGCGCAATTTTAATATTGATAAAATTCTTTCACCTCAAACTGCAAAGGAGATTTATGACGAGTGTTCGGCCAAATTAAAAACGCCGGAATATTCGGTAAAGAATTTGTTGCGCAAAATGAAGGTGAAAGTGCTTTGTACAACTGATGATCCTACCGATTCTTTGGAGCATCACCGCAAGATAAAGGCCGATGGATTTGAAATTAAAGTGTTGCCAGCTTTTCGCCCGGATAAAGCGATGAATGTAGATGATGTGGGGAGTTTTAATACGTATGTAAATAGGCTGCAGGAAGTATCCAATATTTTAATTGCCTCTTTTGATGATTACCTGGAGGCCCTTAAAAGCCGGCATGATTTTTTTGCAGCCATGGGTTGTTGTATCAGCGATCATGGATTGGAACAGATGTATGCAATAGATTACAATGAAGCTGAAATAAAAAATATATTCCGTAAAATAACTGCCGGCGAATCAATATCGCAGCAGGAAAATATGAAATTTAAATCGGCGATGCTGGTAAAATTTTCTTTATGGGATCATGAAAAAAACTGGATACAGCAATACCACCTCGGTGCTTTAAGAAACAACAATTCCCGTATGCTGAAAATCCTTGGGGCTGATACGGGCTGGGATTCTATCGGCGATTTTTCGCAGGGTAAACAATTATCTAAATTTTTAGATCGGCTCGATAGTACGGATCAACTGGCGAAAACAATTCTTTATAATTTAAACCCGGCAGACAATGAATTAATAGCCACCATGACCGGTAATTTTAATGATGGCAGCGTGGCAGGTAAAATGCAATTCGGTTCATCGTGGTGGTTTTTAGATCAGAAGGATGGCATGACCAAACAGATCAACGCACTCAGCAATATGGGGCTTTTAAGCAAGTTTATTGGTATGCTAACAGACAGCCGCAGCTTTATGAGTTACCCCCGCCACGAATATTTTCGGCGCATTCTCTGCAATATTTTAGGCGAAGAAATTGAAAATGGCGAACTTCCCGATGACATTGCCTGGACAGGAAAACTGATACAAGATATTTGCTATAACAATGCGAAGGAATACTTTGGGTGGTAGATTCTGATAATTCGATTTTAGTAAATAGCTCTTAATATTTATCTTATAGCTGTTTGGTTATTCTTAAAGAATGGTTTTGCTT
The DNA here is from genome assembly GCA_025352695.1 of Ferruginibacter sp. Taxonomy (GTDB): domain Bacteria; phylum Bacteroidota; class Bacteroidia; order Chitinophagales; family Chitinophagaceae; genus Ferruginibacter. The sequence goes on from JANXSK010000024.1 coordinate 20,960, forward strand.
TTTGAATTTTTAATTTCTTTAGCTTCTTTATAGTCAAGATAAATATCAATCAATTGGTCCAATACGAAGCCAGGAGACCGCCATCTGTGGAGTTATTGCCAATATATTGAAAGTAGCTAGTAATAGATAAACTCCAGTTGCAACTACAGCTCCAGCTATATTTTTAAAAAATAAGAAGATAATTGCAAGAAAGAAAATAAGCCCAAAATAATGTCTCCATGTTGCTAGAATTTCTGTTGTCAACATAATAACCCAACAATAAGAAAGTATAATTATTATAAGTGACAGCGGAATGACAATTAATATTTTTTGTTTAGTCATTTTAAAAGATGATTTTGTTTTATGTCTCTCTAAACCTTTCATGCTAAAACATAGCATGAAAAAGAAAACAGGCGTACATAATTCCTACTTATATTTTAATCTTAATCACCAACTTCTGTATAGTGTTCTCATCCGCTGCAATCGTTGGTGCATGCACATCTTCGGGAAAAAGAATAACAAACTGTCCATCTGTTAATTCAAAATAAGTATCGGGTTTATCGTCGTACAGCAATACATCTTTTTCAAAGCTGTAGTTTCCTTTTGGGATGGTGCAACTGTTTCTTGGTTTCCAGCCAAACTGTTCTTTTCCTTTGATGCAAAGTTGAATGTCGATGTGTTGATTGTGGCATTCAAATTCTTGTATGGATGCTGCTGCTGTTACGCCTTTGTTGTTGGAAAAAATAGCACGGATGTTGTCTCTATCAACTTTGTGGATGCCTGGTGCTACCTCGGCAAGATTTATACTATTGATATACGCAAACGCTTTTTCAAACAGCGGATGTACAGCAAAATATTTTGGCGCATTGTTAAGCGAATCGATGATCATAATTTTATTTTACAGTGTCATATAAGGTATTAACCATCAAATTGAAAGCGTTCCACAAAGCTATATTGTACAAGTGAGTGACACAACGATGCTTCATCAGGGAACAAATGTTTGTAACAAAAAATAGCTGCAATTTATTCATCCTTTCAATCTTCGTATAATCACATGTCAGCCGCGGCGAATATTGGTGGTTTACCTTTGTACTCTTCCACTACCATCGCCCTTCATTAATTCTTTAACCTCTGTTAGCGTAGCATGATTTAAATCGCCGGGGATGGTATGTTTTAATGCCGATGCAGCCACACCAAACTCTGCCGCTTCCGGTAAAGGCATACCCGTAACGAGACCATAAATAAAACCACTGGCAAAACTATCGCCACTGCCTACCCGATCAATAATACGCACTTCGTAATTTTTTGTATGATAAAAATCATTGCCGTCATACACGAGTGCACTCCATCCATTGTCGCTGGCACTGTGGCTTTCCCGTAAAGTAGAAGCAATATATTTGAAACCAAATTTTTCTTTCATTTGTTCAAAAACATTTTTATAGCCTTCCAGGTTTAATTCTCCTTTGGTAACATCTGTACCTGCGGCTTTAAAACCAAGGGAGGTATCTGCATCTTCTTCATTACCGATACATACATCCACATATTGGCACAATCTTGTCATTACTTCCCGGGCTTTTTCTTTGCTCCACAATTTTTTACGGTAATTTAAATCAATGCTTGTAATGATGCCTTTAGCTTTGGCAGCTTTTAAAGCAGCTTCGGTAACAGCCGCCGCTTTATCGCTTAAGGCAGGGGTAATACCGGTTGTATGAAACCAATCGGCACCTTCGAAAATTTTATCAAAATCAAGTTCAGCAATTTCTATTTCAGCAATGGAGGCACCCGCTCTATCGTACACTACCTGCGAGGCTCTCATGGAAGCGCCGGTTTCTAAAAAATATATACCAAGCCTGTCTCCCCCCCTTACAATAAATTGAGTATCTACACCATAACGGCGTAAATGATTGATGGCCGACTGACCAATAGGATTGTTTGGAACTTTAGTAACAAAAGTTCCGTTTAATCCATAGTTACACAAAGCCGCTGCCACGTTGGCTTCGCCACCACCATAGGTAACATCAAATGAATCTGCTTGTACAAAACGTTTATAATCCGGGGTAGATAAACGCAACATAATTTCGCCGAGGGTAACCACTTTTTTAGACATGCAAACAAAAATTTAAATAAGTATAAGGCAATGCCGTTTAGTCAAGTGGTTGGTGAGGGCACCAACTCCGGCGGTCAGCCGTGGCGGGTGTCCTCACCCGCCACTCGGGTTTTCTTAACTAAACGGCATTGAATTATAAGGTGATGAATATTATTTTAAGAATTGATTTCAAAGGTGCTTATTAATTTGCAAAGCAACAAGGATATACCAGTAATAAATAACTTTTACGCAAACGTTTTCCTAAAATAAATACCGGATTGTGGCCAAATTAAAATAACATTGTTTAACGAAAAAATAGTATTGTTAATATGAAAAAAGATACACTGCTGGCGCTGATACCCAAACAGGGGATTTTGCCGCTTTATTATTGCAAAGATACTCAGGTGAGTATTGAACTTTTAAAAGCCTTGTACAGTGCAGGCATCCGCACAGTAGAATATACTAACAGGGGAGAAGCGGCATTGGCAAATTTTAAAGCAATGCGTGCCATTTGTGATAGCGAATTAAAGGATATGTATCTTGGTATTGGCACTATCAAAAATGGAGAAATGGCACAAACATTTATTGATGCAGGCTGCGATTATATTATTTGCCCCGGTCTGGTGGAAAGTGTAGCTAAGGTTGCTGATGCAAATAATATATTATGGGTGCCAGGTTGTATGACGCCCACTGAAGTGATAGGTGCCGAAAATCTTGGAGCAAAAATGATAAAGCTATTTCCTGGAAATATTATTGGTATGGCGTTTATGCAGGCCATCAAAGAGTTGTTTCCTAATTTATTATTTATGCCTACTGGTGGTGTGGACACAACAAAAGAAAATATTGAAGGCTGGTTTAAATCGGGTGTATGCGCAGTGGGGATGGGAAGTAAGCTGATTACCAAATCTATTATGGATAATAAGCAATACGATGAATTGATTGCTGCAACTAAAAATGTATTGGACGTCATTAGTGGGTGCAGGAAATAATTTGGAGAAGGTATCTTATTCATAAATCCTTTACTTTTTAGTAGAGGCCATAATAAGGGTTCAGTTACGAAGTAAATAGGTAGTACTAAAAATAATTTAACGATTGCTATATGAATCAATCCTCAATTGGTAAATATCGTTGGACAATCTGCGGCCTGCTTTTTTTTGCTACCACTATTAATTATTTAGATCGGCAGGTATTGAGTTTGCTGGCTCCGGATCTTTCAAAAACGTTTGGTTGGACAAACACTGATTACGCCAATATTACTGCGGTGTTTCAATTTGTGTATGCCATTTCACTTTTGTTTGCCGGACGCATCGTTGATATACTGGGTACTAAATCCGGCTATACCTGGGCAATTATTATTTGGTCGTTAGGCGCTATGATGCATGCCTGGTCGCTTTATATTGGCCACGCTTTTGTAAGTGCATTGGCATGGGCAGGTATGGCAGCGGTACCTTTTTCCATTGCAGGTTTTATGATTTCGAGGGCTGTACTGGCCATTGGCGAAGCAGGTAATTTTCCTGCAGCTATAAAAGCTACAGCAGAATATTTTCCGAAAAAAGAACGGTCTTTTGCCACTGGTATTTTTAACTCGGGAGCTAATGTTGGTGCGGTGTTAGCGCCGCTTACTGTTCCATGGATTGCGGAGCATTGGGGTTGGGAAATCGCCTTTATCCTGATTGGTGCAATTGGTTTTATTTGGTTATTTGCCTGGCGGTGGCTATATAATAAACCGGAAAATAACAAGCGATTATCCAAACAGGAATTGGAATATATTAACAGTGATACAACAGATGTGTTGACTGCAGCTGGTGAAGATACTAGTGTAAAAGGAAAAGTAACCTGGGCAAGATTATTTGGATATAAACAAACCTGGGCTTTTATATTCGGTAAATTTATGACAGATGGTGTTTGGTGGTTTTTTCTGTTTTGGTTGCCCAAATATCTGGAAGCTCAATACGGTATGGTAAAAACCGAGATCATGTTGCCCTTAGCCATTTTGTATAGTATGGTAATGTTTGGAAGTATTGGTGGTGGCTGGTTTCCTACTTATTTTATTAAAAAAGGATACACACATTATGATGGCCGTATGAAGGCCATGCTGGTGATTGCTTTGTTTCCATTGGTTGTACTTGCTGCACAGCCTTTAGGCGGTATTAGTTTTTGGATACCCGTTTTGCTTATTGGCATTGGAGCGTCCGCTCACCAGGCATGGTCTGCCAATATTTATACCACCGTGTCTGATATGTTTCCCAAAAAAGCGGTGGCTTCTGTAATTGGTATTGGTGGTATGGCAGGTGGATTGGGTGGAGTGGTGATGTCGAAATTAGGCGGTGCTTTATTTGATCATTATAAATTGCTTGGACATATACAAACCGGGTATACCATTATGTTTGCTATTTGTGCCGTATCGTATCTTATTGCCTGGAGTATTATGAAATTACTTGTGCCGGTGTACAAACCCATTACCGATTTGTAAACAGGTGTAAAAAAATTAGTTTGCTAACTATAAAATGGCTGTGTACAAACCCAATGTTTTTTTTACCTTTAATTTATAGCTAAAAAATTATGTCGTTAATAATCCTATTGCTTGGCATTGTATTACTGGTTTTATTAATTACCTGGGCAAGGCTCAATGCATTTCTTGCCTTTATTATTGTGGCTATTTTAATTGGCTTATTTAATGGTATGGGCATTATTGCCATAACCGGTTCGTTGCAAAAAGGGATGGGTGAATTGCTGGGCTCCATTATTATTATACTTGGGCTGGGAGCCATGTTGGGTAAATTAGTAGCTGATAGTGGCGCCGCCCAAAAAATAGCTATGGGATTAATGAATGTCTTTGGACAAAAATACATTATGTGGGCGTTGGTATTAACCGCTTTTGTAGTAGGCATTCCATTGTTTTATAATGTTGGGTTTGTTTTAATGGTGCCACTGATTATTACGTTGGCAAAGCGGTATAATATTTCTGCTGTGTATATCGGTGTTCCTATGCTGGCAGCCTTATCGGTTACACATGGTTATTTACCACCGCATCCCTCACCAACAGCACTGGTTATACAATACCATGCAGATCTTGGCCTTACATTATTGTATGGCTTTATTGTGGCTGTTCCGGCCATTATTGTTGCCGGTCCAATATTTGCTTTAACGCTTAAAAAAATTAAATGCGAACCTTTGGAAACTTTTGCAGGAAAAGACATCCCGGATGAAGAATTACCCGGCATGTTCACCAGTATGTTTACGGCCTTCCTTCCTGTTATTTTAATTGCCACCAGCACCATTGTTAAATTATTGGTTCATACGCCTAACATCGTTGCAGACATTGTCATTTCGTTGGGCGATCCGGTAATTGCTATGACCGTTACGTTGCTGTATGCCATTTACAGCCTGGGTATACAAAGAGGAAAAAAAATGAATGACGTGATGTTGCCACTGACAGATGCGGTAAAAGATATTGCCATGATTGTATTTATCATTGGTGGTGCAGGAGGATTGAAACAAATCTTAACAGATACAGGCATCAGTGGCCAGATTGCACAAGGATTACAAGGTATGAATGTGCATCCTTTACTGGCAGCATGGAGTATTGCAGCCATTATTCGTGTTTGTTTAGGATCGGCTACTGTAGCTGGTTTAACTACAGCCGGCATTGTGGCTCCCTTAATTGCAACAACAGGTGTAAATCCCAGCCTGATGGTATTGGCAACAGGTGCCGGCAGTCTGATGTTTTCGCATGTAAATGATGGAGGTTTTTGGCTGTTTAAAGAATATTTTAATTTATCATTTAAAGATACTATTAAAACGTGGAGCTTTATGGAAAGTATTGTTTCTATAGTGGGAATCATTGCTATTTTTATCCTCAATTACTTTATTACTTAAATTTATAGTATTGTTTGGGTTGAACAATCTATTTCTACACCACTTAAAATAAATACGATGACACCAGATGAAAGGTTCGCAGAACTTAATATTCAATTGCCGCCGGCACCAACGCCACTTGGCGTATACAAACCATTTTTAATTGATGGTAATCATTGTTATGTTTCCGGTCACGGGCCATTACAAAATGATAAAACTTTAATCATTGGTTGCATTGGTGCAGATATGAATATGGAAGAAGGTAAACTTGCCGCACAGCAGGTTGGCTTAACTATTTTAGCTACACTTAAAGAAAATCTTGGTTCTTTCAATAAAATAAAACGAGTTATTAAAGTATTGGGCATGGTAAATTGTACCAGCGAATTTGAAAAACATCCCTACATCATTAACGGGTGCAGTGAATTGTTTGCAAAAGTGTGGGGAGAAGACAATGGCGTTGGCGTAAGAAGTGCTGTGGGCATGGGATCACTGCCGGATAATATTCCTGTTGAGATTGAAGCTTTGTTTGAACTGGCATAATTTTAATACCGCTTTTAAATCAGAAATTTATTATTCTTTGACCTTTTTTATACGTATTTCCACCATTTGTATTAATCAAATAATTATAACATGAATTGGTTTATTATCAAAAATATTGATACTATTGATTCGCCAGCTTTGGTAATTTATAAAGAGCGGGTGCAGGAAAATATATGTTTGCTGAAAGGGATGGTAAATGAAAATGTGGATCACCTGCGACCGCATGTAAAAACAAATAAAATAGCTGAAGTATGCAGTATGATGATGGAGGCTGGTATTATTAAATTTAAATGTGCCACCATTGCAGAAGCAGAGATGCTGGCAATGTTAAAAGCACCGGATGTTTTATTATCCTATCAACCAGTAGGGCCTAAAGTAAACCGGTTGGCTGCTTTAGTAAAAAAATATCCTGCTACACGCTTCTCTTGTGTGATAGATAACATACATACAGCAGAACATCTTTCAAAAGTTTTTACAGAAAAAAAACTGCTGCTTGATGTATTCATTGATTTGAATACTGGCATGAACCGTACCGGCATTCTTCCTACTCATGCAACACAATTGTTTGAGGCAGCAAATTTATTATCATCCATAAAAGTTATTGGCTTGCATGCCTATGATGGACATATAAGAGATACAGATGTGAATTTTCGCAAACACAATGTAGATAATGGTTTCAGCAAAATATTGATACTGGCTGCTACCATTGAAGCCATCACCCAAAAATCATTAAAAATTGTTGCAGGAGGTTCTCCAACATTCCCCATATATGCTGAAAGGAGTGATGTGGAATGCAGTCCTGGCACTTTTATATTTTGGGATTGGGGTTACAAAAATGGTATGCCTGATGAGCCGTTTGATTATGCAGCCCTTGTAATTACAAGGGTCATTTCTATCATAGATGAAAATACGATTACTACCGATCTTGGTCATAAATCAGTTGCAGCAGAAAATCCTTTTCCAAGGGTACATTTTTTAAATGCACCGGAAGCAACACCGATTGCACAAAGCGAAGAACATCTTGTAGCAAAGGTTGCAGACTCATCTTTGTATAAAATTGGAGATGTATTGTACGGAGTACCTGTGCATATTTGTCCAACAGTAGCTCTATATGAAAGCGCTATAGTAATTGAAAATAATAGCGCAGTAGCTGAATGGAAAGTAATTGCAAGGGATAGAAAGATTACTGTCTGAATAATTTTGTGCCGGATTGATTTAGTTTTAAGATGACTATAACAGTTTCAGGTTTTTAAGAATTTCATTAAGTATTTTAGGTTAATTTTTATCAGGTGGTTGGGATAAAAAATAATTATTTGGTGAATAAAATATTAAAAATATGTTTACAATTGATGCTCATTTAGATCTTAGCATGAACGCAATGGAATGGAACCGTGACTTGCGTAAAAGTATTGTTGAAATAAGGGAAAGAGAAATGGGAAAAACAGATAAAGTTGATAGGGCGAGGGGCACAGTGGCATTTCCGGAACTGCGCAAAGGGAACATTGGGTTGGTGGTAGCAACACAAATAGCAAGGTACGTAGCACCGGAAAATTTGTTGCCTGGCTGGCATTCTGCGGAGCAAGCATGGGCTCAAACACAAGGTCAACTGGCTTGGTACAAAGCAATGGAAGCATGTGGTGAAATGGTGATGATAAAAGATAAGAATGCTTTGGAACAACACGTTGCATTGTGGATGAATGATGCACCGAATGATAAAAAACCAATTGGATATATTTTGAGCTTGGAAGGAGCAGATTCAATAATAACCTTAGATAATTTGCAGAATGCTTATGCTTATGGGTTACGCGCCGTTGGCCCTGCCCATTATGGTCCGGGACGTTATGCAAATGGCACAGATGCAACAGGGCATTTGAATGAACAGGGAAAAGATTTATTGAAAGAAATGGATCGCCTGAATATAATTCTTGATGCCACCCATTTATGTGATGATGCATTTTGGGATGCGATAAAAATATTTCAAGGACCTGTTTGGGCAAGTCACAATAACTGCCGTGCACTGGTTAATCATAACCGACAGTTTAGCGATGAGATGATTAAAATATTGATTAAACGTGGTGCCGTAATAGGTGGTGCATTTGATGCGTGGATGATTGTGCCGGATTGGATTCGTGGAAAATCTTTACCTAACCAAATGAATTGTACTGTCGAAAAAATTATAGATCACATGGATCATATTTGCCAACTTGCAGGTAATACAAATCACGTAGGTTTAGGCACCGACCTTGATGGTGGTTATGGCAGAGAGCAATCTCCTTATGATTTGGATACCATTGCTGATCTGCAAAATATTCCTGCTATGCTTTTAAAAAGAGGTTACACCAATGTAGATGTTGAAAATATTATGCATGGCAACTGGTTGCGTTTTTTAAGAAATGCATGGAATTAAAGTAGTATATTTTTAACTTATTTTACCCTAATAAATCTACCTTAAAGCCTGGTTTTTTTCTTTTTTTAGAAGCCTGTTCATACGCATAAGTAATACCCACCAATGTAGGTTCGCTGTATGCTTCTCCAAAAAAGGAAATACCAATAGGAAGTTCATGCACAAAACCCATCGGCACCGTGATGTGAGGGAAACCTGCCATGGCAGCGGGTGTTGAGAACGAGAAGCCTGTATCATAATCTCCGTTGATAAGATCTATACAACAAGCCAACCCATTTGTTACACCCGAAATAGCATCTAGCTGGTGCTCTTTCATCAGGTTGGTTATAATCGTTCTTGAGCCAAGGGATTTAGCCAATGCATCTGTATATTCTTTAGTTTCCAAATTGCCCTTTGCTTCGCTGGAAATTAATGTTTCCTGTTTAAAATAGGGCATCGATTTGGACTCGTTTTGTTTATTGAAAGCAATTACATCCTGCAGCGATTTCATCTTGCCATTGGAGGCAGCAAGGTACTTGTTTACTCCATCCTTAAATTCATATTGTAATACTGTAAACTCTGCTTCACCCAGTTCATAAATACCTTTTAATAAATCAATTTCCACAATAATCGCTCCTAGCTTTGTCATCAATTCAATTGCTTGTTTTAATAACGATGTTACTGATTCATTTCCTTTTAAATGCATTTTTTCAATACCAATTCTTTTGCCTTTTAAACTGTCTGCATCTAAAAATTTGGTGTAATCTTTTTTAAGCTTTCCTTCGCTTTGTGCAGTAATTGCATCTTTATTATCAATACCTGTTAAGGCACCTAATAAAATGGCAGCATCTTTTACGGTGCGGCCCATTGGCCCTGCTGTATCCTGGGTTGCAGAAATGGGTATAATGCCAGACCTGCTCCACAACCCTACAGTTGGTTTTATACCCACCAATCCATTGATGGAAGAGGGAGAAACAATGGAGCCATCGGTTTCTGTTCCTATCGCGATGGCGCAAAGATTAGCTGCAGCTGCTGCTCCGGATCCTGCACTGGAACCGGAAGGGTTGCGGTCAATAATATATGGGCACTTTGTTTGGCCACCCCGGCTGCTCCATCCGCTTGTGCTTTTACTGCTCCTAAAATTGGCCCATTCACTTAAATTAGTTTTACCTAATAGTACAGCCCCAGCTTCTCTTAAACGTTCTATGATAAATGCATCTGCTGATGCAACATTACCTTGCATTGCAAATGCCCCTGCAGTAGTCATCATTCCATCGCCTGTATTGATATTGTCTTTTATTAAAACTGGAATACCATGTAAAGGGCCTCTTATTTTACCGGCTTTTCTTTCTTTATCCAGCGAAGCGGCTATGTTAATTGCATCTTTGTTTATTTCTATTACAGCATTTAATTTAGGCCCCGCTTTATCAATGCTTGCTATGCGTTTTAGGTAAAGGTTAGTAATAGCAACAGAAGTAGTTTGTCCCGTTTGCATTTTTTGTTGCAGTTCATCAATTGTAATTTCATCAAGTTCAAAGTTATCCTGCAGTTTATTTACTTTTAAATCAGTAACAGGAGCGGATTTGTCAAATAGGGTTAATCCTGATGTTGTTAAACCTAAAGAAGCAACTGATCCAGTACGTAAAAAAAGTCTTCTGTTCATAAAAATAATTTACATCAAGTTAAGAGTAAAATCAATACGGATTATTATTTGTTTATTTTTTATAAAACTACCAGAAATATTTTTTGACTTCATAAATGCAACAGTTGTTATATTATAAATAATTTATTAAGCAAAAGTATTATTGAAAGCTACGTCTCATAAATTAATGGTTTTGATCTTTTTCGCTCAGGGATATAAATACAAAAAACCCCCTTTAAAAAGGGGGCCCTTGTTATCCAAACAATCCATAAAAACAAAAGATCTTTGCTTGTTAGGACACGACCTTTGAAACTATCTATTGTAAAGATTTAAAATCTTGGACAACGAACAGCTTCTCTACTGCTATTGTCTCTATTAATATATTTTTGATAGGTAATCCCTAATTCTAATCCACCCCTTCCGGTACTTGCTACTGCAAGTTTTGATATATTGGCATCATAACTTAACGATATGGAAAGAGGTCTCATTTCTATTTTGGCAACTGGTATAAAAGCATCTTTCCACCTGATAACGGCACCTCCGTGTAATAGGTATTTAGGGGCATCATTATCATCAAGTTTGTACGTATATATTACAGCGCCCACAATTTCTGTGTATGGTCCTTGTTTACTGTAATCTCCTTCAATTGTTACATAAGAATTTTCTGTACAACTCATTCTTGCACCACCGGATAACACCCACTTTGGGGTAAGCTCTAAATTATTGACACTGTAAAATGATATTTTCGAAGCCTTGTTAAAATGTTGATACGATATCCCTGCATACATATTATTATCTTGGTTACTACCTAATTGTGTATTAAAACTTATACCAGCAGTACCATCAAAATAAGAATAGCTGCTTTTATTAAATGTTTCTCCATCTCCAAGACCACTATTATAATTTGCTCCATCAAATTGACTATTAGTAGTTATTTTGCTTCGGTCTAATCTTCTTTGTACTAACCCGCCCATAAAACCTAGTGATAAATACATACTTCTCACCTGACTCAACGATTTATGGTAATTAATGCCAGGTAAGATATGTGTTGCTGTTAATGCTATGGTACCTGCTTTATCATATAAAATTTGTCCGCCGAGTGTAATAAAATCTTCGCTTTTTCGAACCGGTAATTTATATTCTCCATTTAGGGAAACAGTTTGGTAAGGAACAGTTACACTTTGCCATTGAGTTCTATAAACACTCTGTAATCTTACATCGCCGGCGAAAAGTCCTGCAAGTGCTGGATTTCGTAAAAGGGGAGCTTCAAAAAATTGTGAAAAATGGATATCCTGAGATTTTGCCTGCAAAGAGAAGAGCAGTATAAATAATATGCAACACAAAATATTGTGTACATCATTTTTCATGGGTTCAGGATTTGATTTATTGGATAATTAAATACTTTTATAAAACGTGTAATCGTAGCCTTTAGTATCTTATTTTATAAATTTTATGGCTAAAATGCTTGCTTTTTCGCATTTGTAATAATTTTTCTACAAAGGAACATCCCATTTAAATTAATAAACTGATTTTGCTTGTTCATTGCACAACTGGAAATGATGAAAATTATAACTGTAATAAAATAAAAAAAGCTAGCTAACATTAATGCATTGTTATTGTATCAATGCAACATTTCCTTTGTAAATTAGGATACTGTTATTGTCACAAATAATGTCAATGGTGTAAACAAATACATCCGAATTTAATTTAACTCCTTTAAAAGTTCCATCCCAGCCTGCGGATGCATCATTGGGATCAAAGCTGTTTTTTTCAAAAACTAGTTCACCCCAGCGGTTAAAAATTCTTAAGGTTTTTATTTTGAAAAGACCTGATCCTCTTGGATAAAATATATCATTGGCACCATCACCATTAGGCGAAAATGTATTTGGTATAAATACATTGGCACCATTACAAATTACATAAACGCTCACTTTGTCCTGTGCATAACAGCCGCCTGCATTTTTTACTACAACTGTATATTCAGTATTTGTTGTTGGTTTTATAGAAATACCGGGGTAGCTATTACGGAATATTCCTGTTGTAGGAGACCAAAGTACCTCTGTTACATCGGGCGAAATAATAGGCAACAAATCTAATGTTTTACCTATGTTTATTGTTTTGAATCCACCTGCATTTACCTCGGGAATAGGAAACACTTTTATAAAAACGTATCCCGTATCCTTAAAGCAACCTTTATCATCTGTACCTACTACCATGTAATTTGTAGTAGTGTGTGGCTGTGCGGTTGGTGTTGCAGAAGTATTGCTACTTAACCCTGCAGATGGCGTCCATAAAAAATTATTTGTTCCATTAACAAATAATTTTTTAGATGATCCTGTGCACAAAGTATCCCGGTTGCTGTAGTTAATTTTAAAAGGGTATTTAACTATTACTTTAACTGTGTCAAATGCAGTACATCCATGTATGCTTGTACCCTTAACTATATAATTTATAGCAGAGTTTGGGTTTGCAATTGGGGTGGAACAGGTAGTGCAACTTAGTCCTGTTGAAGGGATCCAATTGTAAGTGTTTGCACCAGTTGCCTGTAAATTTATTCCCTTATACTGACATACAAAAGTATCCCGAGCAACATTTAGAGCTGGTATACTATAGGCTTCTATGGATGTTTTAACAGTATCGCTACAACCACTGCTGTTTATTGCAACCAGCGCAATTGTATAAATACCTGGGGTTGTATAATTTTGCGCCAATGGGTTTTGCAGAGTAGAGGTATTATTGTTTGCAAAGTCCCATTTCCATGTAAGTGAAGAAGTATCTATTACAGTTACAATGCCATTTAAAACCATTGCTAATGGCGTACAGCCATTGGTGGTAGATGCTATTTTTATTTTTGGGGAACCAATAACTTTTAAAGCAACTGGTGATGTTAAGGAATCGGTACAGCCAAACTTAGATGTGATGACCAGTTTAGGATAGTATATACCATTAGAGGAATATTGATGTATCGGATTTTTTTCAGTTGAGCTATTTCCATCTCCCAGATACCAGTTGTAATTGGTGATGAGATCATTACTTAAAGACGAATCTAAGAAAGATATCGTTGCCGAATCACAAACTATTTTGCTTTCAAAATTAAAACCGGTGGTGATTCCATTTACAACAATGGTTTCTTTGCCAATAATTGGAACTTGGCATCCTGTATTATCGGTTAATATAATTTTTGGAATATAACTTCCTGCGTGGGTGTAAGCATGTGTGGTCATCGTATCAGTAGAATTAATTACGTTGCCATCATTAAAATCCCAAATCAGGGATACAGTTTCTGTTGTACTGGCAGTAAAATTGCTGGTAACTGGATTACATCCAATGATAGGGTTATAATTAAAGGTTCCCCTCGGACCTTTTATATAAATTGCTTTTTGATAAGAGCTGCTGCAACCTCCGGGACCTGTAGCCTTTAATGTTACCACATAGTTTCCTGGATAACTATAAAAGTGAGATGGATTATCTGTAATTGAGGAAGTTCCATCACCAAAATCCCACGTTTTTGAAATATCATTGTTTGATAAGTTTGTTACCTGAACAATTAATGGTGGACATGCACTTAGCGAATCGCTCATTTTAAAATTTGCAATTGGAGATACAATACTTACAATATTTGGTTTACTGATACTGTCTGTGCATCCATATTGGTCTTTAATTAAAAGGGTTATTGTAAAATTACCGTTAGTGGTAAATGCATGAAAAGGGTTTTGCATAACAGCTGTGGCACCATCTCCAAAGCTCCATAAGTAGGATAAACCAGGCCCTGATGATTGATTGGTAAATGTAACAGGTTTTGTTGGACAAGTTATATTTTCGGTAGTATCAAATGCGGCTACAGGCTTTGATATTACTAATGCAGTTGGGATTAAAAAACTGTCTTTGCAACCCTCTGTATCTAAAACGCTTAATTTAACTTTATAAAGTCCCGGGTTTGAATAGGTGTGTTGAAATGGACCTTTTGATTTTAATTCAGTTTGGCCATCTGCATAATCCCAGCTAAATGATTGAATTGGATTGAGACCATCACTTACAGAAAGATCCGTGAATGAAACTGTATTATTTAAACAGGTTCCGGGAACACTGGAACTAAATTTTGCTGTAGGGCCATTTACTCGAATGTAGTTTATTTTATTTACGGTATCACTGCAACCAAGCGCATCTGTAATTGCTAACTGAACAGAATAATTTCCCGGCTTGCTATAGATATGTGCAGCTGAATTTATTGTTGTGGCTGGTGAAGTGCCGTCACCAAAATTCCAGTTAAAAGCAGTCACATTTGAAGCGCTAATATTGGTTGTAAAATTAACATCGGTGCCTTTGCATACTGTAGTGTCAACAGTGCTAAACAAAGCCTTTGAATCTATTATTAAAATTGTTTTTTTAGTAACATACTCACATCCGGTAGCATAGTTTTTTACTAATAAGGTAACGTCATAAATTCCAGCTGCCGCATAAGTATATATTGGACTTTTTTTGGTAGAAATGCTTCCGTCTCCAAAATCCCAATTCCATTCATCTGCGCCAATTGATTGATCAGTAAAAATTCTTTCGTAAGGTTTTTTACAATCCATGGTAAAAATAAATCTTCCAATAGGTGCATTTATTTGTATGTAATCTTTGTAGATAAGTGTATCACTGCAGCCGCCGTTCCATACAATTAATTGTATGGTAAATTTTCCGGTATCATTATAAAAATGAGTTGGGTTTTGAAGAGTGGAGGTAGTGCTATCTCCAAATAGCCATAGCCATTTTGTTGCGGAAGGCGCAGTAAGATCTTTAAAACTTACGTATAATTTTGCACAAGTTGTTGTTGGATAAGCAGAGAAATTAACTACCGGTTTTGTGGTAGCAATAATTCCCCTTTTTATTATTGAAGTATCACTGCATCCACTTACAGTTGTTTCAATTAATGAAATGGTATAAGCCCCTGCATTTGTAAAAGTATGTGTTGGATTGGCAACTGTTGCAATGCTGCTATCTCCAAAATTCCATAAATAACTAACAACCGAATCAATTGTAACAGTGTTGCTGGTAAAGGTTTTTGTAAAGGGAACACAGCCACTGTCGGGTAAATTATTAAATGATACAATAGGTTTTTGAATGGTGATCATGTCCTTTTTGAGCATTGTATCTGAACAGCCGTTTGCATTTGTAGCAATTAGTTGTACACTAAAATGACCATTACCATTAAACGTGTGCGCAGGATCTTGAACCGTTGATTGTGTGCCATCTCCAAAATTCCACTGGTAGCTAACTGCATTTAATGATTGGTTGGTGAATTGGACCAGAAAGGTACTTTTGCAGGAAATGGTTGCGTCCGAAATAAAGGAAGCAAAAGGCTTGGCACTTACAATAATAGTTTTAATAACAGAGTCTGCGCAAGAGCCATAGTTACTTACCAACTTTACCAGATAGGTACCTGCCGAGTTATATGTTTTTATTGGATTCAGCTTCGTTGAAAATGTACCGTCTCCAAAAGTCCAGTAAGTTGATATTGGTACCGGAGTAGAAGTATTGGTGAATAACACAGGTTGCTTTTCGCAAACATTATCTCCATTTGTAAAAGAAGCTTGTATTTTACTAACTATAATTGTATTGGCTTTAGTAATCGTATCAGTACATCCGGAGGTATTGGTTACAATCAATTGTACTGTATAACTGCCGAAATTGGCATACATGTGTGAAGGATTTATTTCGTCCGAACTTGTTCCATCTCCAAAAAGCCAGTTATAGGTAAGCGAACTGGTTCCTATGGAGGAATTTTTAAAATTTATTGTAACAGGAAAGCTGCAATTGTTTGGATTGTTATTATTAAAATTTGCTTTTACACCCGAACCAATTTGTATGTATTGAGATTTAGAAAGTGAATTAAGGCAATTGTTTTTATTTCGTACCCTTAATGTTACATTAAAATTACCTGAAGTTGTATACGTGTGGTTTGGATTTTGAAGCGTTGAAGCATAACCATCTCCAAAATCCCATTGCCATGAGGTTATTGTGCTATCCGGAGAAGTGCTTTGGTCTGTAAATTGAACAAACAGGGGATAGCAACCGATTGTTGCTGAACCGATAAATTGCACTTTTGGGAGTGCATACACTGATATAAATTGAGTTTTTGTGATTGAATCAATGCCTGTACTATTTTTAACTACAAGTTTAATAGCGTACTTACCAGGATTGAAATAAGTAACAGATGGGTTTTGTAAATACGAAGTAGTTCCATTACCAAGATCCCATTTCCATTGAGTAGGTTGATTGGGAGAGCTATCTGTAAAATGAACTACTAACGGAGAGCATCCGCTTGTAGTTGTTGCTGTAAAATTAGCTGCCAGTTGTGCTTTAAGAACAAAACTTAGCAAAGTTAACATCAACAGACAGCTTGCCTTGGTTGCAATTCTGGCTATCATAGGAGTATTGCTTTTACTTTATTTTAAACATGCCCAATTACTTAGTTCAGACTGTTTATGCAATAACTCTAAATGAAATAATATATTGTAAATAGTAAAAAAAATAGGGTAATTATTCGATAAATAAACACAGACAAATCATAACCTTCTCATATATAACACTTTGGGATCAGTGGATACAATCGGTGTAAGTTTTAAAACTGGAGGGTCTTTTTTGGTGAATTTCCACTCCCGGTTTAAAAAAATAAACTCTGTAGGAATAGTAGGTGAAGTAAGATTTACAATTAGTATACTATAGTCACTATTGCTGCTCCAGGTGCCCGAGTAGGTTACACCATTTTTTGTTCCCGTCATATTACCATTATAATACGATGTTGTATTTGTTAAAATAAAATCATAACCTGTGTATTGGTTTGTTATATCAGTACTATTGTCACTCGCAAAATCAACAACAAACGTTCTGTTCAATACATTGTCGGCAAAATATTTTTCAAGCGTGCTTTGGCTTGCAACAGCCAAGGCCAATTTTTTACAACTATTTATAGAAAATAAAATACTACAAACAATTACGGCCAATAAACTTCTTTTAAAAGCAATTGCAATCCGTTGTTTTAGTTTATGAAATGTAAATATGGTCATATTTTTTTGTGACATACGTTATAAAATATTTTGTATTAAGTGGTTCACCTGTTACTTTGGTACAAAGTTCTTGTGAGGTGAATTGTCGTCCATGTTGATGAATATTTTTTCTTAACCAATTCAATATTGTTCTCGTGTTCCCTTCAATAATTTCTTTATTTAAAGAGCCATTTTGTTTTTCAATCGCTGCATATAGTTGGGCCGCTACGATACTTCCAAGACTGTAAGTTGCAAAGTAACCAAAACTTCCGTGGCTCCAGTGTATATCCTGCAAACAGCCTCTTTTATCATCAGGTACGCTAATACCCAGGTATTGTTGATAAAGCTCATTCCAATAGGCCGGAATATCTTTTGTAGTAATACTTCCATCAATCAGCATCTTTTCAATTTCGTACCTTATTATTACATGAAAATGGTAAGTCAATTCATCTGCCTCTGTTCTTATTAATGAGGGTTGTACCTTATTAATTCCTTTATAAAATGTATCAACTGATATATTTTTAAACTGATCTGGAAACAACGTTTTTAGCCCGGTAAAATTGTGCTGCCAAAAGGGGAGTCCTCGTCCTACGCAGTTTTCCCACAGGCGACTTTGACTTTCATGAATACTTAAACTGCAATATTCACTTAAAGGCAAACCATATTGCTTGGCAGGTAAACCTTGTTCGTACAATGCATGGCCACCTTCATGCATACAGCTCCATGTCATGCTGCCAAAATCGTTCTCATCAACCTTTGTAGTCACCCTTACATCCTGATTATTAAAACTTGTAGTAAATGGATGTACGCTGATATCCTGCCTTCCTGCATCAAAATCAAATCCAATTTGTTTTAGCATTTGTATGCCAAATTTCCATTGGCTGTCTTTATCGAAATGCTGGTATAAAAATGAATTATCTACAGATGGTTTATTTTTTATTGATGTCAATAGTGTTAAAAGTTGTGGCTTTAAATTGCTAAAGATTGAATCTACCGTTGCGACAGTAAGGCCTTTATCATAATCATTCATCAGCGCATTGTAGGGATGATGCTCGTACCCCAGCATATCGGCTTCTTGTTTTTTTAATTCAATTATTTTGTGCAGTGGTTGTTGAAAGGTTGCAAACGAATTATCGTTCCGTGCCTTTAACCAGGCATGGAAGCTGGTAGTAACAGCCTCGCTCATCTTCCTTACAAAATTGCCGGGTATTTTTTTATTTCGGTTATAATCATACAAACTAAGTTGAACATTTCTTTTTTCGCTGTAGCTTAAATCTTCTTTACTGTTTAATTCATTTAGTAGTGCTCCCATAGTTTCTGTGGTAAATTGTTCGTGGGCTATTTCCGTCAAAGTTGCCAGTTGTCTTCCCCTGAAATCATTTCCTTTTGTTGGCAGGTAAGTTTCCTGATCCCATTGTAAAACAGCTGCAGCGTATTTTACATCAGCTATTTTTTGCATCTTTGTTTTGTAGGTAGCATATAAATCAGCAGCACTCATCTTTATAAATTTTTTTAAATGAAAATTCAGGATATCACTTCTTTTTTAGAAACAATTGCCCCTGCAAGTTTACAGGAAAGTTATGATAATGCAGGTTTATTAACTGGTAATCCGAACTGGGACTGTACTGGTATTGTCTCTTGTTTGGATGCAACGGAGCAAGTGGTGCAGGAAGCCATTGAAAAAAAATGCAACCTGCTTGTTGCGCATCATCCAATTATTTTTAGTGGGTTAAAAAAAATTACTGGTAAAAATTATGTAGAAAAAACCATTATTGCTGCAATAAAAAATGATATTGCCATTTATGCTATCCATACAAATCTTGATAACGTGATGGCTGGTGTAAACGGAAAAATGGCTGACCAGTTAGGATTGATAAACCGCCAAATATTACAGCCAAAAAAAACTGTTTTAAAAAAACTGGTCACATTTGTACCCACGGCACAAGCAGAAGAGGTTCGCAATGCATTGTTTATAGCTGGGGCCGGGCATATTGGTAAATACAGCGAATGTAGTTTTACTGCTGCCGGAGAAGGGACTTTTAAAGGTGGAGAAGGTTCGATTCCTTTCGTAGGCAAACCAGGACAACGACATACAGAACTGGAGCTAAAATTAGAAATGATCTATCCGGCCTGGGTTGAAAGCAGATTGCTTAAAGCTTTGGAAACAACTCATCCCTATGAGGAGGTGGCGTATGATATTTTTTTATTAGACAATAAATACCAGGATATTGGCAGTGGATTGACCGGCGAATTGCCGGAAGCCATTACAGAGTTGGAATTTATGCACCAATTGAAGAAGGCTTTCGGACTAACAGTTATCAGGCATACGCCATTAAAAAGTAATCCGGTAAAGAAAATAGCACTTTGTGGAGGTGCCGGAAGTTTTTTGATTGGTGCTGCAATAGCAAGTGGTGCAGACTTTTACATAACGGGTGATGTTAAATACCATGAATTTTTTGATGCCAACGGAAAGGTAGTAATTGCAGATATTGGTCATTTTGAAAGTGAACAGTATACAATTGACCTGTTATTTGATATTTTGAGGGAAAAATTCCCTAACTTTACCGTCCTTAAAACAAGGGTGAAAACCAATCCTGTTAATTATTTTGTTTAAAATTTGTAAATAGCTTTAAGCACACGAAATTAAAAATAGGAAGCAATTTAAAAGGGTTCCAAAAAGATATGCCGTAGAAGAGAGTGACACAACGATATTCAATAATGCTAAAATGCTGATAACAAAACTTTAAAAACAATAAATTTCAAACAATAATATGGCCGCAGTAAAAGATTTCTCCGTTGAAGAAAAATTAACATCGCTTGTTCATTTACAAAAAGTGAATTGCAAGCTGGATGAAATTCAAATTTTGAAAGGTGAATTACCAATTGAAGTAAAAGACCTTGAAGATGAAATTGAAGGCTTACATGCCCGTCAAACTCGAGTAGAAGAAGAGATTAATGGCATGCAGGAATTTATAAACCAAAAAAAAGAAGCCATTAAAGAGGCTGAAGCATTGGTTAAAAAATACGAAAAACAAAGTGAAAACGTAAAGAATAACCGTGAGTTTGAAGCCATCAACAAGGAAGTTGAAATGCAAACGCTGGAAGTGAAACTTTGCGAAAAGCACATTAAAGATGCCACTGAAGAAATTGGTGAAAAAGCAAAGCAATTGGAATCAGCAAAAAAGGCAGTAGGCATTAAGGAAGGTAACCTGAGTGGTAAAAAAGGAGAGCTGGAAAAGATTATTTCGGAAACTGAAAAGGAAGAAAAATTATATAACAAACAAGCAGCAGAAGCAAGAAGCCATGTTGACGAGCGATTGTTACTTAGCTACGACCGCATTCGTAAAAATTACCGCAATGGCCTGGCAGTTGTACCAGTGGAAAGAGATAGCTGTGGTGGCTGTTTTCATGCAATTCCTCCACAAAAGCAAAGTGAAATTAAACTACGTAAAAAAGTAATTGTTTGCGAAAACTGCGGACGTATTTTGGTAGATGTGGATTTAAATGACAGTATAGAAATAAAATAATCGCCATACGGAAAAACAAAAAGCACTTCAATTTTGAAGTGCTTTTTGTTTTTACAGCAGGTATTTTATTAAGTGAAATTTATGTAATTAGTCAAAAAAAAACTAATTTACCGCTTCAATTATGCTTCAAAAACTTCATATACAGAACTACGCTATTATAGATGAAATAGCAATAGATTTTTCCGGTAACCTCAATATTATAACTGGTGAAACTGGCGCTGGTAAAAGTATTTTAATGGGAGCGCTTAGTCTTGTTTTGGGAGAACGGGCAGAAAGCACAGCCCTGATGAACAAAGAAAAAAAATGTGTGGTGGAAGGTTCTTTTACAACTGCCAGCAATAGTGAAATAAAACAATTTTTAAAAGCCAACGAGTTGGATGTGGAAGAGGAATTAGTAATTCGCAGAGAGCTTGCTGTAAATGGCAAATCAAGGGCTTTTATAAATGATACGCCCGTTAACCTTGGCCAGTTAAAAGCGCTAAGTTCTTTGCTAGTTGATTTGCACCAGCAGTTTGATACACTTGAATTAGGCGATAGTGATTTTCAAAGAGAAGTGTTGGATGCACTTGCTGGTAATGGAAATTTGTTACTGGAATATAGGACAGTTTTTAATCAATATAGCAAAGCCAAAAAAGAATTACAGGAACTGCAGCAACAACAGGCTGCAGCTAACACTGCACTGGATTATAACCAGTTTCTTTTTAACGAATTGAATGAGGCTGGTTTAAAAGAAAATGAATTGGAGGAATTGGATGCCGAACTTAAATTATTAAGCAATGCCGAAAATATTAAGCAACAGCTAAGTGCTATTTATTTTCAATTAAAAGATAGTGAGCTTCCAATTGTACAACAAGTAAAATCGCTCAGTAATAAATTACATACACTCCAGCAATACGATGAGTCAATTGAAGAACTAACCAAACGGTTGTTAGGTGCACAGGCTGAATTAATGGATATTGGTGAAGAACTTGAAAACATTGACAATGGTATACACTATAGTCCCGAAAGAATACAGGAAGTAAATGACAAAATTTCGCTAGGCTATAAATTATTAAAAAAACATAATGTAAATACAACAGCCGAATTGTTAGCAATTAAAAATTTGTTGCAGCAAAAGCTGAACGATATTTTGAACATCAGCGAAACAATTGTTGCAAAGGAACAGGCCACTGCGGCTTTATTAAAAAACTGTGAACAGCTGGCAGCGGTAATTACTGCCAAACGCAATAAAACCATTAAACCTTTTACCGAAAAGGTAAACAATTTATTGGTGCAGGTTGGTATGCCAAATGCTGCTATAAAAGTGCAGTTGCAAAAAGTGGCTTTGCATATTGATGGGGCAGATGCTTTTGAATTTTTATTTGATGCCAATAAAAGCGACCGGTTTGAGTCGCTACGTAAAGTAGCAAGTGGCGGGGAATTAAGCCGCTTAATGCTTTGTATTAAATCGCTCGTGGCAAAAAAATTACAATTGCCTACCTTAATATTTGATGAGATAGATACAGGCATCAGTGGAGAAGCAGCCAAACAGGTAGCTGTAATTATGAAAGAACTTTCTGTAGCTCACCAGGTAATTGCTATAACGCACCAGCCACAGATAGCAGCAAAAGCTACTGCACATTATTTTGTGTACAAAAGTATCCAGAGAGATAAAATAAGCACTGCCATCCGCCTGTTAAATAAGGAGGAACGTATAACGGCCATTGCGCAAATGCTTAGTGGTGAAAAACCCACAGCAGCAGCATTGGAGAACGCACGGGAAATGGTAGGGAATTAATTGATAAATAATTTAAGGGTGTATAAAAAATTAATACTCTTGGTATTGGTGGTTGCAATAATATATGTGGCCTGGCAGGTTCACCAATTTTTACAAATTTTAGTTAAGCCACGTAAATCAATGTCCCATTTTCTCTTATTTTTATTATTAAATGTTGCCGTTATTTTTTTACTCATCTTTCTACTATCTTTTGCAATAATTCATCTCAAAGATTTTTTCTTTACACCATAAGAACCTTATTTTTACTCCTCAAATAAAATTAGCTATGTCATACAACTTACTTAAAGGAAAAAAGGGAATTATTTTTGGTGCCCTTGATGAAAAATCAATTGCCTGGAAAACCGCTTTGCGGTGTCATGAGGAAGGGGCCGAACTGATACTAACCAATGCACCTGTAGCCATGCGTATGGGAGAAATAAATAAGTTAGCAGAAATAGTAAAAGCACCTGTAATACCCTGCGATGTAACCAGCAATGAAGACGTACTAAATCTTATCACCAAAACAAAAGAACATTTTGGTGGCGGTGTAGATTTTATTCTACATTCAATTGGCATGAGCGTTAATATGCGCAAAGGAAAAAGTTATACAGAAATTGATTATGGTTTTAACGCTAAAACCCTGGATATATCTGCAACGAGCCTTCACCGTGTTTTGGCAACAGCAATGAAACTTGATGCCATTAACGATTGGGGTAGTGTGGTAGCGTTAACCTATATCGCAGCGCAGCGGGTATTTCCTAATTATAATGAAATGGCAGATGCCAAATCTTTACTGGAAAGTGTAGCCAGAAGTTTTGGGTATTATTATGCTGTTAATAAAAAGGTAAGAATTAACACGGTATCACAATCGCCCACCAGAACTACCGCAGGCAGTGGTGTAAAAGGTTTTGACGGATTTATAAATTATGCAGAAAAAATGAGTCCTTTGGGTAATGCCAGTTCTGAAGATTGTGCCAACTACTGTGTAACCCTATTTAGTGATATGACGAGAATGGTAACCATGCAAAATCTTTTTCATGACGGCGGATTTTCAAATACTGGTGTTACTACAGAAGTAATTGAGCAGATGGAAAAATAAATATTTTGTCCTGGCATTTTAGTTTCAATCCAACAATGTTGCATCACCCTCTTTTATGGTCTACCATTGGGTAGCACTCATTCAGTTAATAATTTTTACTTTAGTGCAGAAATAATTATTAACCAGTTTGAAAAAAATAAAAAAATAAAATGAACTGGATAGAAGTAATCGGCCACGCCGGCTCCATTTTAAGCAGCATTACTTTTATGCCACAGGTGTATCAAACATGGAAAACCAAAAGTGTTGAAGACCTTAATTTGTTTATGATGCTGATTGTTTTTTTAAGTACAATAATTTGGCTCGTGTACGGTGTAAGTATGCACTTGATGCCGGTTATTATTTGCAATGGCATTATCTGTGCACTGTCGATGCTGTTGCTTTACTTTAAATTTCGGTACGCAAAAAAATAATTTTTTTACAGTCAATCATATTACAAAGGCCTCCAACATAAGTTAGTGGCTTTTATAGTACGTATCAATAAGTCTTTTACAGCCTGCTAAAGGAGTAGCGTGATGAGTATTACTAATATTCATCTTCATTAAAAAAGAAATCCTCCTGGCTTGGATAATCCGGCCAGATGTCTTCCAATCCCTCATAAATTTCACCTTCGTCCTCCAGTTCCTGCAGGTTCTCTATTACTTCAATTGGAGCACCACTGCGGATACCAAAGTCTATCAGTTCATCTTTTGTTGCCGGCCATGGAGCATCTTCTAAATGAGAGGCCAATTCTAGTGTCCAAAACATTGTCTAAATGGGTTTTATTTTTTGCAAATGTAAAAGTTTGGTGGAATTAAACAAATGTGTTTTTAAAATCTTACTTTTTATTTTTATTTAAAATGGCCAAATAGTCTTTTTAATTGCGTTTAAATTATTATTAATTGGTTACTTTGCTGCATGCTAACAGCAACAAATATCATAAAAAATTATGGCAGCCTGCCAGTTTTAAGGGGGGTGGATATTCATATTAAAAAAGCAGAAATTGTCAGCATCGTTGGTTCGTCTGGAGCTGGTAAAAGCACGCTGCTACACATTCTTGGTACTTTAGATACTTCCGATCAGGGTTCAGTTTCTTTAGAAGGAGAACGAATAGAATCGCTCAGCGGAAAAAAACTGGCAGCTTTTCGTAATAAATATATTGGTTTTGTATTTCAATTTCACCACTTATTACCAGAGTTTACAGCCCTTGAAAATGTTTGTATTCCGGGATGGATAGCCGGCAGAAAAAAAAAAGAAATAACTGAAAAAGCGACTAATTTGTTAACAACTTTGGGGCTAGCCGGCAGGTTGGAGAACAAACCGCAACAACTTTCTGGTGGCGAACAGCAAAGAGTAGCGGTGGCAAGAGCGCTTATAAATGATCCATCTATCATTATGGCCGATGAACCCACTGGTAACCTTGACAGTGCCAATGCAAAGGAATTACACCAGCTTTTTATTGATCTTAGAGACCAGTTTAAACAAACATTTTTAATTGTAACACACAATGAAGAACTGGCTCAAATGAGCGATCGGATTTTACACATGAAAGATGGAGTTATAATTAATAATTGATAATTTTTTAATTGATAAGGAAGCAGGGGCCAAAATGAAAAAATTATCCATTACTTCATTATCAATTAATCCTCGGTTTCCAAACAACTTCCTCTACATTCAGTAAATGCCCAATATATCTTGATAAAACAAATAAATAATCGCTCAGGCGGTTGATAAATTTTATTACCAACGGGTCTACAAATAAATCATGCTGCTGCATATTTACACAAAGCCTTTCTGCACGCCTGCAAATACAACGGGCTACATGCGTTGATGAAATGGCTACATGTCCGCCTGGTAAAATAAAATGCTTCATAGGTGGCAACACTTCCTCCATACGGTCAATTTCACTTTCTAACAAAACAATATCTGACTCTTTTAAATCGGGTATTTTCATTAAAGGCTCTTTATCAGGATCGCAAGCAAGCGAGGAACCAACTGTAAATAATCGATCCTGAATTTCTTTTAAAATAGTTTTAGAAGGTATATCTGCAATCATGTCAATTGTAAGTCCTATATAAGAATTTAATTCATCCACTGTTCCATAAGTCTCTATGCGCAAATGGCTTTTAGGCACTTTTGTTCCACCAATTAAACTGGTTTTACCCAGGTCGCCAGTTTTTGTATAAATCTTTGATGACATGCTTTGTGCTTTATGATACGTAGAAGAAAATAACAAAAAAATTTTGCATTAGTTTATAGAAAAACTTGAAACTACAAATTACTGCGTAAAGAAATTAATCAAACTGCAATTTTTTATTTAAAGTGCTTGTAAAATATCAGGCGTGCTGTGCAATAACAGAAGGATTGTTATTTATTTTATCAGTTTCAATAACACCGTCCCTTAGCCGAATTACCCGGTGGGCAAAACCGGCAATATCTTCTTCATGTGTAACCAATACAACGGTATTTCCTTCGTTGTGGATTTTTCCTAAAATATCCATTATTTCATGAGATGTTTTGGAGTCGAGGTTACCTGTAGGTTCGTCAGCTAAAATAATGGCAGGATTGTTTATTAAGGCTCTTGCTATAGCTACTCTTTGGCATTGGCCACCACTTAATTCGTTTGGTTTATGGTGGCTTCTATCCTCTAATTTAACTTTTCTTAAAACTTCCAATGATCTTTCTATTCTTTCTTTTTTTGAAATACCACTATAAATAAGTGGCAGTGCAACATTCTCTGCTGCTGTTAATCTTGGCAATAAATTAAATTGTTGAAAAACAAAACCAATTTCTTTATTACGTATTTCAGCAAGGTCGTTATCAATCATACGGCTTACATCATGGCCATTCAGAATATATCTTCCACGAGTAGGTGTGTCAAGGCAACCTAAAATATTCATTAAAGTAGACTTACCTGATCCACTAGGTCCCATTAAAGCCACATATTCATTTTTAAGAATATCGATATTGATTCCTTTCAATACCTCCAATTCCTGTTTACCTAAATAATAACTTTTGCAAATATTTTCTAAATGAATAATTCCCTGCATGATTGTGTTATTTGTTTATTGATTCATTAAAAAGTTATTAATAGCGATAAACACAACTCGATTGAATTATCTCTAATTGTCTAGACCTGTTAAAAAACGTTTTTAATATTACTGCTTAATTACTTTAGGTACTTTAAAAAATTGGTTGTTGTGCAAAGGCGCATTTTTTAAACCAGTTCCCCTATCTATACTACCTTTTACCTCATCATCCCTTAACACGTTAATATTGTCGCTCATGTGTAATAAAGGTGCAACACCTGTAGTATCCAGTTCATTTAATTTTTCTACAAAAGCGATCATTTTTTGCAAATCTTTTTTGATAGATGCTTTTTCAACATCATTAAACTGAAGCCTTGCCAGGTGAGCTATTTTATCTACAAGAGTATCATTTACTTCCATAAGTCAAAAATAATGGATTAGGTTGACAAGACTTATTGATTTTATATAAATGGCGGGCAATTTTCCTGTAAACTATTAAGTGATGGCATTTGAGTTTTATTATCTTTGTTAACCTTTTATGATAGAAAAAAAAGAAATAGTAATGAGTGGTATCCGGCCTACCGGATTTTTACACCTTGGAAATTACTTTGGAGCCATCCGTAATTACGTAAAAATGCAGGAAGATTTTGACTGCTATTTTATGGTAGCTGATCTTCATTCGCTCACTACGCATCCCGATACAAAACAGCTAAAAGCGAATGTGCATAGGGTTTTAGCCGAAAATATTGCCTGTGGGTTAGATCCGGATAAAGTGGCATTGTATTGTCAAAGTCAAATATTCGAAACATCTGAATTGTATTTGTATTTAAATATGCTTGCCTACACTGGAGAGTTGGAAAAAACGGTTACATTTAAAGATAAGGTTCGTCAAAATCCTGATAATATTAATGCAGGGCTATTAACTTACCCTGTTTTAATGTCTGCCGATATCCTTTTGCACCGGGCAAAATATGTGCCTGTTGGTAAGGATCAGGAACAACATCTTGAAATTGCCAGAACTTATGTGAACCGTTTTAATTACCGGTATGGAGAAGTTTTTCCGGAGCCATATGCATTTAACTATAATCAGGAGTTGGTAAAAGTACCTAGCCTTGATGGAACAGGAAAAATGAGTAAGAGTGAAAATCAGATGGCTACTTTATACTTGGCAGATGAAGACGATGTGATTCGTAAAAAAGTAATGAAAACAAAAACAGATGCCGGGCCAACTGAAATAAATTCAGCCAAGCCTGACTATATTATAAATATTTTTGAGTTAATGAAACTGGTAAGTACAGAAGCGGTAATATTAAAATTTGAGGCTGAGTATAACAATTGTACCATTCGCTATGGCGATATGAAAAAACAACTTGCAGAAGATATGGTAGCATTTATAAGTCCTATAAGAAATAGAATAAATACAATTTTAAAAGACGAACAATACCTTAAAGATATAATGAAAAAAGGAGCAATAAAGGCAAGACTTAGTGCAGGTG
Source organism: Ferruginibacter sp. (assembly GCA_025352695.1). Lineage (GTDB taxonomy): Bacteria > Bacteroidota > Bacteroidia > Chitinophagales > Chitinophagaceae > Ferruginibacter. Next base: position 49,362 of record JANXSK010000024.1, read on the forward strand.
CTACCATGCTTAAAGTTAGAGAGGCAATAGGTTTAAATTATTAAACTCCATCTTTATTTAGATAATAAAGTATTTGTATCATTATTATTATAAAGATTCCATACATTCACTTTAACTAAGTTATTCTAATAATTATTTCTTAATCTTTAAATAGCCCATTGGGGTTGGGGCAATATGGCCAAATTAAAAAAACCAAAGCACATTGCAGTAGCCGGAAATATCGGAGCCGGTAAAACAACCTTAACAGAAATGTTAAGTAAACACTACAAATGGATTCCGCAATTCGAAGATGTTGACCATAACCCTTATTTGAATGATTTTTATGAGGACATGCCACGCTGGAGTTTTAACCTGCAGGTATTCTTTTTAAATAGCCGTTTAAAGCAACTATTAGAAATTCAACATGGAACAGAAACTGTTATACAGGATAGAACCATTTATGAAGATGCCAATATATTTGCTCCTAATCTGCATGATATGGGGTTAATGGGAAAAAGAGATTTTGATAATTATTATCAATTTTTTGAAACTCTAAAATCAATGGTTCAACCGCCAGATTTGCTAATTTATATAAAGGCATCTGTACCAACCCTGGTAGCGCAAATACAAAAAAGAGGTCGTGAATACGAGGAAAATATTAGGCTCGATTATTTAAAAAAATTAAATGATTTCTATAACAGTTTTATTGATAATTATAAAGAAGGACCCGTATTAATTATTGATGCAGATAAAAATAAGTTTGCAGAAAACGAGGAGCACTTGGGGCAAATTATATCTAGTATAGATTCTAAATTATTCGGACTGTTTTAAATTTTTAAATAAGCAGTTCAATCGCTAATCAATAAGTTGATTTTTCATTGCATAAAAAACCAGTCCTACAGAATTCTTAACTCCAAAGCGTTCCATCAATCTGTCTTTTATAGCTTCTACTGTTCTTGAACTAATATCCATTTTTTTTGCAATCTCCGCAGCGGTGAATTCCATACAAACCAATGTTAGTACTTCCTTTTCACGCTCGGTTACAATAATTTCAGTAGTAAGCGAGGGGTTAAATTTTTGTTTACTGTAATTCTTCTTTATTAATATTTTATTTACAAAAGGGTTTAGATAAAATCCGGTATTTACAACCTCGTGTATGGCTTTATTTATTTCTGAAGGATCCGTACTTTTTAATAAATATCCTGCCGCACCACAATCCATTAAATGACCAACAAACCGTTCATCTTCATACATGGTTAAAATAATTACCCTTATTCTTGGAAAGTCTTTAGTTATTTGTTTAGTAGCGTCTATACCATCTTTCAAAGGCATTTTTAAATCACAAAGAATTACATCGGGAGCTGATTCTGGAATTTTTGCCAAGAGATCTTCTCCATTTTCAGCCTCCATAACAAACTTAATATCAGTATAAGTACGCATAGAAAGAATTACTCCTTTTCTGAAAATTTGATGATCATCCGCTATAGCAACTTTAATAAGTTCCATAATTAATTTAGGTTAGGCAAATCTAAGAAAAAGAAACCGGGTTTCAAAAAGCAGGCTGCATCGCAAACTATAGTTATCCGGTAATTAAAATAAGTCTTCTTACAAAAGATGCCGGGGTATGTTGGTTTATTACAACTTGAATTTATAAATAATACAATCACAAAACCAATATTTAGTAAGTTGAATCTTTGGGTATTTCCAGGGTTACTTTATAGTAGGTATGACTAGGGTCTATTTCAAAAAAAATCCTACCATTTAATACTTTAATTCTACTGGCAATATTCTTCAATCCTAAACCTGTAGATATATGATTTAGCCTATCAAATTCGGTTTGTACAATTCCCTGCCCATCGTGGTGCAATCTAAAATAGCTATGTGTGATATTGGCGTTTTGTGTAAGGTGTATAAAACCTGCACTACTATGTTTAATGATATTATTTACCAATTCTTGAATTACACGAAAAATTAATAACTCCTGTTCAATTTTTAAACGGGTACGGTAATCATGAAAACGGACACTGGCATTGAGTGTTCCACTTCCATTTATCTTTTGGAAAAGGTCGCTCATGGCACTTTCCAAACCAAAGTTTTTTAGCGTTGGCGGCATCATGCTATGGCTGATATTGCGAATAAGTTGAATGGCATCATCAATAATTTGCTTTGCACTAAATATTGATTGTAATTGTGCCGCAGGTTCCTGGTTAATTAAATTTTCATTTAAGTAAAGTCGGGCGGTTGCTAATAAAGGGCCGACATCGTCGTGTAGATCAGCTGCTATACGGTTGCGTTCTTCTTCCTGAAATTTTATCGATGCATTTAGTAATATTTGCTGTTTGTCATCTTCTAGTTTTTTAAGCTGATCGTTAAAACGGATAACCTTACGCTGATGGAAAATAACAAAAAAAACAATCCCCAAGGTTAAGCTAAGCATGGCAAGTGTGCCAAAGAGCATAATATAATTAAACCTCGATGATGTGTTAGCAGCTATTTGTAAAAAAATCATTTGCAGGTTAGTGTTGGTTGTTAAACGGTTTAAAGCTCTCTAAGTTTAAGTCGGAAGGTAAAGAAGAATGGTTTTTTGGTGCAATTAAATTTTTATTTACAATTATAGCAGTGCATAACAATATATTTTTAATAATGGTTATTGTACTTACAATAATGAGATATTGACTTCTAAAAGAAGGATCCTCAGCTAATGATTTACCAAACAAAAAAAGAATAAAAGTGCCGGAAAAATTAATTAGAAAGGCAACCGAAATCCAAAAACTAGGTAATTGT
>JANXSK010000074.1 GCA_025352695.1 Ferruginibacter sp.
TATAAGAACTTTTGCGGAGAGAGTGGGATTCGAACCCACGGTACAGTGTTACCCGTACGACGATTTAGCAAACCGTTCCTTTCGGCCACTCAGGCATCTCTCCTACCTGCCCTTAACTTTTATAAGGGGTTGCAAAAATACGCTTCAACAATGTAATACCCAAAACTAAATAGAAATAAATGGCCTTTTTTTAAAAAAAAATTTAACCCCACTTTTTTATTTAAAAGCTTCTAGATATTTTATAAATGTTGTTGCCTTTTTTTATATGCATTTTATTTGAAAGTTTATTTAAGTTTCAGCTGTTTTAACAAGGGCTAATATACAATGGCTACATTTACTGCAATTCATTATTAAAATAGCATCGGAAAATATTTTAATTACTAATACCAGCAATTAAAAATCCAAATGCAATTAGGCATTTGGATTTTAATACATTTTTGTATAATTATTTTACATTGCGGCTAGTTGAACTTTTTGTTGTAACTCTACTACACTCTCTTTAAACATGATATCTGTATCCATTAAATCTTTAACGGTTTGGCAACTATGGATAACAGTGGTGTGATCTCTGCCACCAAAATGCTCCCCTATTGTTTTCAAGGAATTTTTTGTAAATGCTTTTGCTAAAAACATAGTTATCTGGCGAGCCTGAACAATTTCTCTTTTTCGGGTTTTTTGCAACAATTTATCATAAGGCACATCGTAGTATTCGCATACCATTTTCTGTATTGCGTCTATAGTAATTTCCTTACTAGATGACTTCACAAAATTTCGTAGTACTTTTTTTGCCAATTCAAGGTCTATTTCCCTTTTATTTAGCGAAGATTGTGCCAACAATGATATTAGTGCACCTTCCAGCTCACGTACATTGCTATTGATGTTGTAGGCAATATATTTAACTACTTCTTTGGGCATTTCCAGCCCGTCATTCTTCATTTTTTTCTCTAAAATTTCAATTTTAGTATCGTAGTCAGGTACCTGAAGATCCGCACTTAAACCCCATCTAAAACGGCTTAACAAACGCTCCTGAACACCTTCAAGATCCTTTGGTGGTTTATCACTTGTTAATATTAATTGCTTGCCACTTTGATGAAGGTGATTAAATATAGAAAAGAACGCATCTTGTGATTTTTCAGCCCTGTTAAAAAACTGTACGTCATCAATGATTAATACATCTATTAATTGATAAAAATGTATAAAGTCGTTAATGGCCCCATTGCGCCCATGATCAATAAATTGGTTGATAAATTTTTCTGAACTTACATATAAAACTACTTTGTTATTATGAATACGCTTTACCTCATTGCCAATGGCTTGCGCAAGATGGGTTTTACCTAAACCAACACCACCATAAATTACCAGCGGATTAAAAGAAGTAGTGCCTGGTTTTTCTGCCACTGTTTTACCTGCTCGCCTTGCTACTCTATTACAATCGCCTTCAATAAAACTATCAAATGTGTAGGCATGATTTAATTGGGGATCTATCTGCATCTTTTTAAGACCAGGAATTACAAACGGATTTTTAACCGGATTATTTATGACTAAAGGAAAATCCATTTCGTTGTTTGAATATGATTTAAAACCATTTCCGGGCACATCCATTGTAAGTGGTTTATTTTTACTGTTGCCGCTATCAACCATTATCCTGTATTCCAACCGGGCATCTTTACCCAATTCTCTTTTTAATGTTTTTGCCAATAAACTTATATAATGCTCTTCTAGATATTCAAAAAAGAATTGACTTGGTACCTGTATTGTTAAAACCTTTTCTTTTAATGCTACGGGCTTAATTGGCTCAAACCACGTTTTATAATGTTGCCATTCTACAATGTCTTTGATTATCTCTAAACAATTAGACCATACTTTATCAAAAACTTTATCCATTATTCCTTAAGCAATTTACGTATTTACAAAATTATCCACACCCTAAATATTCTAGAACCATCCGTCTATAGCAATTGAGAACCTTTATTTGTTGGGGAGAGCGAATATCAAAATAATTTGTTGAAAA
>JANXSK010000158.1 GCA_025352695.1 Ferruginibacter sp.
ATGGTGGTATTTTTTTCAGGATATATCCGCCGGCACCGGCTTGTATGGCGCTGAATATTTTATCATCATCATCAAACACTGTTTGCATGATGACATAAATGTTGGGGAAATTTTCTTTAATTATCCTCACCGCTTCAATGCCGTTAACACCAGGCATATCAATATCCATCAGCACAACATCTGGTTCGCTGCGCCTTATCTTGAATATAACATCAGCGGCGTTGTCGTAAGCGCCCACACAGTTAAAGCCAGGCATGCCATTAATTAATTGATAATAACCATCCCGCAGCAAATAATTATCTTCAAAAATTGCGACATTGATATCTTTGTTCATTAGTGTGCAAAGTTTAAATGAATTTACGTTAAGGCAACTACATAAAAAGGTAGTTTAATATTTTTTAAAAGGAACTCTCAATTCAATACGTGTGCCTTTCATTAAACGGCTTGTTATGCTTAGCCTTGCACTGATTTCTTTGGCACGTGCCTGCATATTTTTTAGCCCGTTGCCTGCCGGTACAGCATTTACTGAATCAAACCCTGCGCCATCATCTGTAATTATCATAACAATATATTGAGCCTGCTGGGCAATGCTCACATTAACCGTTTTGCAGCCTGCATGTTTATAAATATTGTTGATGGTTTCTTTGAATATGAGGTAAAAGTTTTTTCTTTTTGCCATAGGAAGTTTCAAGGCTTTTAAATTTTTATCAATATCAAATTGCAGCAGAATATTTTTACCTGATAATAGCTCGCCTGCAAAATATTGCATGCGCTGCAAAATGTTTTCAAAATAATCATTTTTAGGATTTACCGCCCACACAATATCATTCATTGTATCAATCATATTACGTGATGCACTGCCCATTTTTTCAAGTAAGGATTTTGCATTTTCAGCATTTGTTTCAAACTGCCGCCCTGCAATTTCACTATAAACAGAAATGCTGTTGAGCGTAGAACCAATATCATCATGAAGATCTTTTGCAATTCTTTGCCTTATTATAGAAAGTGCCTGGCGGCTACGTTTGCGGTAATCATACACCGCATATATAATTGCAGCAAAAAAAATAAACCACAACAGATAAGCCCACAAGGTTAGCCACCATGGCGGATGTATAGTAAAACTAAGTATGGTAATGTGTGCTGATTCGATACCGTCGGAATTTTGAGACCTGACATTAAAAATATAATTACCCGGAGAAAGATTTGCATAAGTAACAGATCGGTCTGTGCCTGCAGGAACCCAGTTACGATCTATTCCCTTTAACTGATAAAAATATTGATCTGTTCTTCTGCCGATAAAAGAAACAGATGCATACTCAACCATAATTACATTTTGATCATACGATAAATTGATGGTTTTATTTTGCAATAATGAATCAACAGAAAAACTTTGCTGATCTGCACTAAAGCCTGTTATCAAAACATCCGGTGGCGGTGGTTTTATTTTAATACTGTCAGGGTTAAATAAAATTACGCCGGAATTTGCAGCTACCATAAAAAGGCCATTTTTTAATTCGCAAAAAGCCTTGGAAAAAACATGGTCTTTAATTCCATCGTTCAAATTATAATGAGAAATTTTTTTGTTGGATAAATTTAACCGTTCAATTCCGTTGCTTGCAAAAATCCAGATATTATGTGCCTTATCTGCAATGCCGCCATACGCAATATTCGATGACAAGCCATTGGTTGTATTAAAAAAATTTACAGTGTTCCGGAACTTGTTGAACATAAAAAATCCCTTGCCTAAAGTGCCACCAATAATAACTGAATCATTTAACGGGAAAGGAGAATAAATTTGTTGCGGAAACAGCGGTTTTTTATCTATTACACTTTCATCTGCATTAAAACTGTTTAGCCCATACATGCTGGTTGCCACCCACACAATATTTTTATCATCTACAAATAAGCCATCAATAATTGTTGATTTTTTTAAAACACCCCCATATAAATTTTTATAAACAACTATTTTATTTGAATCAGCATTCCATTTTCCTAACATGCCGCTATAAAGGCCAAACCAAAAATTATTTTTTTTGTCCTGCGCAATGTGCATGATTGTCTTATGCTCAAAAACAGCAATTTCTTGGTTCAAAAATTTACCGGTTGCATGGTCAAGAATAGAAAGCATGCCATATTGCGAACCTATCCAGATCCTCTTTTTTTTATCTTCACCAATACTCCAGGCACGGTTCATCGGTTCTCCAAAAGATGAAGCGTTGTTTTTATCATGCACATAATTATTTTGCAAAACAAAATTGCTGTCGTATTTAAAAACGCCGTTTCCCCAGGTGCTTATATAAATGTTTTTTGAGCTGCTTTCAAAAATGGAAGTAATATTTGCCGAAAACTGTTCAGGCATATTACTTCCCTGATCAAGATATTTAAACTGCTGCAGGTGCGGATTAAAAATATTCATTCCCAGATCAGTGTCTAACCAGATGTTTCCTTCACGGTCTTTAAAAAAACCATAAACCAATTGGTCGTAATGTAAACCATATTCAGAGCCATTTTCGTGGTTGATAATTGTAAAGCTGTTTAGCTTTTTATCGTATTTCACTAATCCGATATTGTCTCCGCCAAACCAAATTGTTCCGTTATCATCATCAAAACTTTCATGTATAACAGA